>JALZIB010000005.1 GCA_030860505.1 Actinomycetota bacterium | reverse complement strand
CGCGGTTGACCACGGCCCCCGTCCCCACCACGAGGCCGATCGCGATGACGACCGCGCCGATGATGAGCGCAATGCCTCCGCCGGCCGCCGACTTCTTGCGAAGAGAGCGACGGCGACGGGACAGCGCGGCCTTGCGGGGACCGGCGCTCCGGCGACCCCTGGACGAGGGCTCGGAGGCCTTCTTGGCCTTGCGCTTGCGCCCCGCGCTGTGGCGTCCGCGCTCAGGCATGGGCTTCGTCGACCGCGCGTGGATGATCGCTCATGTAGAGCCCGCGCTCGGAGATATAGGTGGCCACGGCAGAGGGCACGAGAAAGTCGATGGGCAGGCTCCGGCGCACCCGGTCGCGGATCTCGGTCGAGGACACGGCGACCTCGGGCATGGCCACGAAGTGAAGCTTCGGCCACCCCGGTTTCTGGTCGAGAGCGCCGAGATCGATGCCCGAGCGTGACACCGCGACGACCTCGGCGAGCTCGGCGAGCCGATCGAGTTTCTCCCACGTCCCCATCCCCAGCACCGTGTCCGCGCCGGCGATGAACAGCAGCTCGGCCTCGCCCGAGTAGAAGTCGTGCAGCATCTCCATAGTGTCGGCGGTGAAGGTCGGTCCCTTGCGGTCGATCTCGAGCCTCGAGACCTCGAAGCGAGGATGGGCCGAGCTTCCGAGCACGGTCATGAGGAAGCGGTCCTCGGGAGACGCGACGGTGCTCTTCTGCCAGGGATCGCCCGCCGGCACGAACATGACGCGGTCGAGCTCGAGGTGGTGCAGCACCTCCGAGGCCGCGACGAGATGCCCCTGATGGAGGGGATCGAAGGTTCCTCCCATGACGCCCAGTCTCTTCACGCCTCTAGTGAAACCGAAATCTCACACAAACCGACGGATACAACAACCACGCCATTCCCAGGGGAAGGCGACTCCTGGGATGAAGCCTGCTTGCGTATCACTTGCGCTTGCGTATCACTTGCGCTAGCGTGTCAATCATGGGAAAAGACTCGTTGGATCCTCTCTTTCGAGGACGGCCGGAAGAAGTCGCCCAGACAGTCTCGACGGTGTTCGAGGGTCTCGTCTCGCGTCTCGCCGATTCGATGCCAGGCGCAGTACTCGGCAACGCCGACGAGATTCATTGCTTCGTCACGTCATATGTTCAGTTGGTGCGGGGCATCCTGAAGTCAGCCCAAGCCATCGACCCCGATCTGGTCTTAAGCCGAGGAGCAAACCTGCTCCTCGTTGACGCGAAAGGGACGCCCAGTGAACTGGTGACGGACATCCTTGATCAAGGCGCCCTACAAGCTCCCTTCTCACCCTGGGTGGGAAAGTTCGGTCCTGGTGCCGGCACAGCAGTTTTTGCTGTTTCAGAAGTTAGGAGGTTCTTAAGATTTGGCCCATTTGAATTGCCTGAGGATTGGGCTGTCTTCCCTAACCTTGATATCAGTCGGCGCGACTACTCTCGTTTCGCCAGGCGAGTGTGGGCTGAACTCGAACGTGGTCGGCAGGACCCACTGAAACACATCATGGAAACGTTTGGGTTGACGAAGACCGAGACAGCCAGGCTGTTCGGAGTGCGACGACAGGCCCTGGATACTTGGGAGGCGAAGGGCGTGCCTTCAGCGCGTCAGGAGAAAGTGGCCGCGGTTGATGCATTAGCTAACGTTCTCGAACAGAAGCTCAAGACAACCCGGATTCCGGCAGTTGTTCGACGGCCCGCAGCAGCCTTCGAAGGCCGAAGCATTTTAGAGATGATCGCCGAGGGCCGGCATCTGGAGGTCCTCGACGATACTCGCAGCCGATTCGAGTGGGCTTCGACGGCCTAGATGAGAAGAGTTGGGCGAGGTGGAAGGTACTTCAGAGTTGCCGATCCATCTTGGGCAGACCCTCTTGATGGCTCCTACGCAGGGAACGCCGGAGGACGTTGGAATCCGCCGGGTTCCTTCTTGATTGTCTATCTAAACGCCACACGTGGGGTGGCAAAGGCAAACGTAGACCGGCTCTTGGTTGGAAGCCCGATAAATCCTGAAGACCTAGATCCTGCGGAGGCCCCCGAATTGGTTGTCACCAACATTCCTTCAAACACGTACGTTGACGCGGTTACAGAGGAAGGGTGCGTCGAACTGGGTCTACCGGCAACCTATCCGAGGGATACCGATGGAAACATCGTTCCGCACTCAACGTGTCAGCAGATCGGTCAAGAGGCGTGGGATTCTGATGAAGCCGGGATTGCTTGTCGGAGCGCTGCTTCTGGGGCAGATGGTGAAGAGCTGGCTTGGTTCTTCCGCACAGAAGCCCTACAGGTCGACACTCGAGTTTCTTTCGATGATTGGTACTGGGCTGCCGACGTGTAGAGCATAACGAGAGTACGTTCGCCTACAGGTCCACTGGTGGGGGCGGAAAGTACTCGGCCGCGGCGAGAGCGGTGCCGTCGAAGCTGAGCGACCAGACACTGCCCTTCTTCGCCTCGAAGGCGTCGGGAAGCTCGATGTCGTCCTCTTTGGCCAGCCGCTCGAGGAGGTCGGGGATGACGCCCCCTTGGCTCGAGAGCACCACGGCCCCCTCTCGACTGCCGATCGTCCGCACGAGGTCGAGCGCGGCCGCCTCGTTGCCGGGATAGTCGACCTCGCTCAGCAGCGGCTCCCGTTCGACGGCTATGCCCACGGCCTCACTCAGCGGCTCAACGGTTTGCACACAACGATCGAAGTCGGCCGAGATGATGCGCCGGACGCCGTAGCGCGACAGCAGTCGCACAAGCTGTTCGGCCTGCTCCCAACCCTTGGTGTCCAGCGGACGGACATGGTCGTCACCCTTCCACGACGAGCGGCTGCCCGCGGGGGCGTGTCGCACGAGCAGAATCGAAGAGGTGAAGATCGGTCCCTCGCCGAAACGGTCGAGGATGTCACGGTCGGTGGGGCGGGACAGCTTGGAGCGCGCTTCGTCGACGGACAGCCACCTGAGACCATCGACCTCGGGCGAAGGAGTGAACAGGCCCCCGTCCGCCCGCAGCGCCCAGTAATAGACGACCTTCGGGCGTTCCCGTCCGGCGCTGACCTTCATGTAGTGCGCCTCGCCGAGATAACGGCCCATGCAGACTCGGTATCCGGTCTCCTCGAAGACCTCGCGGATCGCGCATTCGACGAGTGATTCGCCCAGAGCGAGCTTGCCCTTGGGGATGCTCCAGTCGTCGTAGCGAGGTCGGTGCACGATGGCAACCTCGACGTCGCCGACGTCTGCAGAGGAGCCCTTCGCCCGCCACACAACCCCACCGGCCGCCTTGATGATGGGTTCGGTCACGCTGTGATCACCGGGTATTGAGCCATTCGAGGTTCTTTGCCTTATCGAGGGCGTCCCACACCTTCGGGAAACTCTGCTTCGCCTCACGAGCGTTGTGTTCCTGGCGCTCGAGCAGCCTGCCGAGAGCGAGACTGAAGGGCCCATCGTTGCGGTGTTCTGCCGCGAGATGCTTGACCATGCCGGCGGAAACTACGGCATCCTGGAGTGTGCCGAGCACATCCTGCACGTCGGCGCAGCGGGTGGCGAAGTCGTTCGCCTGCTTGCCGACCTTCTTGCCGAGTGAGGGAGCCACCGCCTCGGCCGCGTAACGCGCCTTCTTCGCCGAGATGCGCACCTCGTGAAAGTCCTCGTCCGGATCTCCGGGCCGCAGCGACCTCGCCTGGCGGGCCAGCTTGCGCCACGCCTGATTAACGAGAGGAGGAAGCGCCTCTGCACAGGTCTGCTTGTTCGCCGCCTCGGTCAAGGCGGGCTCGTGACACGCCTCCACCAGGCGGTCGAGTAACTCGACGTAACGGTTCGAACGCAGAGCTTCGAGAAGACGTTCACGCGACACATCGTGTTTGGAATCCATCGACGCGAAAAGGGGTTCGAGTGACTCCTCCATGCCCCCGCCCGCCTTGCGGAGGCGAGCCTGCATGACGTCGAGGTCGCGGACCTCACCGAGTGCCGCGGCGATCCACTTCAACTCCGTCTCGAGTGAGGTCGCCCAGGCCTCGTCGACCAGAGGGCCAAAGGTCTTGAGATCGCTGCGCATTCGTCGCGCGGCGACGCGCATCTGGTGCACTGAGTCCTCACCACCGAGCCGAGTACCCGGGTCGTTCGCCATCATCCGGTAGGTGCCGCTCGCGAGACTGCCGCGCACCGCCCGCCCGGCCGGCTCCTTCGGAGAGACCTTCTTCGGTGGCACGACATCGGGGGCCGCCGCGGCCCGCGCGCCGAGTGCTCTGACCGCCTTGGGAACCTGCTCCTCCGCCATTGCTCCTGCCTCTTGGAGCACGTCGCTGATCCTCAGGAGAACGTCGTGGCCCGCGCCCTTGTCCTCGACCTCGAGTTCGCGCGAGCGCGCGACCACGCGACTGCCCTCGAGAACCGAGACCTCGTCGTCGACGACCTCGGTGCCGGCGCCGTCCTCGTCGTAGAGAAGGCTCCAGCGTCTACGGCGCGTCTGGATGCGGGTAACCGGTGACAGTGACGCGGACCGCACGAAGGCGGTGACGAGGTCGGACGCCGGACGCGGAATCGAATTGCCGGAGCCCTCGATGTTGATCTCGTCTCTCGCCAGCGCTGCCCCGTCGACTGGGAGCTTGACCGTCCAGACGGCGCCATCGTCTTCGCCGGAGCGATAGCGAAGCGTGATCCCGTTGCGCGCCAGGCGCAAGTCGTCGGTGTCGTAGTAGGTGGCTCGGAGGTGCTGCGCTGCGCTCTGTTCGACCGAGGCGACTCCCTCGACGGCGCCGAGGTCGGGTAGCTCGAAGGGACCATGAACGGCCAGCTTGACTTCTACCTCAGGCATTCTGTCTCGCTTGGCGCATGAGCTCCTCCTGTAGGTTCACCACGTCACTCTCTCCCGGCTCCAGCTTGAACCAGCGGCCTTTGGGATCGAGTTCCCACGCGGAACTGTTGTCGGCGAATGAAAGCTCGAGGATGTTCACGAGCCGTTTTTGCAGTCTCTTGTCTTTGACGTTGACGACCGCCTCGACCCGCCGGTCGAGGTTGCGCTGCATCATGTCCGCGCTGCCGATATAGAGGTCGTCGCGCCCGCCGTTGCGGAAGTAGAGGATGCGCGAGTGCTCGAGGAAGCGTCCGAGGACGCTCCGCACGGTGATGTTCTCGCTCAACTCGGGCACACCGGGTCGCAGGGAGCAGATGCTCCGCAGCACAAGGTCGATTTTGACGCCCGCCTGGGACGCTACGTACAGAGCGTCGATGACATCTTCATCGACAAGGCTATTGAGCTTCATCGCGATGTAGCCGGGACGGTCCTGGCTGTGCAGCTCCGCCTCGCGTTCGATGAGCGCAATAACCTGCTCGCGCAGTCCGTAGGGCGCTGCAAGAATCCATTGGTAATGAGTCCGACGCGAGTAGCCCGTAAGAAAGTTGAAGAGGTGACTGACCTCTGCGCCTATCTCGGGGTCCGCGGTGAGAAGCCCGAGATCCTCGTAGATGCGGGCGGTCTTCGGGTTGTAGTTGCCCGTGCCGACATGCACGTAGCGACGCAGCTTGTTCTTCTCCTGACGGACTACCAGGCACAGCTTCGAGTGCGTCTTGAGCCCGACCAGGCCGTATACGACGTGGCAGCCCGCCTCCTCGAGAGCGCGCGCCCAGTTGATGTTGGCGCGTTCGTCGAACCTGGCTTTGATCTCGACCAGGACGACGACCTGCTTGCCGGATTCGGCCGCGTCGATGAGCGCGTTGACGATGGGGCTGTCGCCCGAGGTGCGATATAAGGTCTGCTTGATCGCAAGGACGTCGGGATCATCGGCTGCTTGCTCGACGAGTTGCTCGACGCTCGTGGCGAACGACTCGTAGGGATGGTGTACAAGCACGTCTTTGCGACGGAGCGCCTCGAAGATGTCTCCGCTCCCGTCGTCGGCGGTTCTTTGGAGGTCGAGACTCGTCGCCGGATGAAACGGCTCGGCTTTAAGCTCGGGACGTTCGATCTCGTAGAGATCCCATAGACCGGTGAGATCGAGGGGGCCGGCAAGGGCATGCACGTCCTCCTCACCCACCTCGAGCTCACGTCGAAGCAGTTCGAGAACGTGATCGGGCATGCTCTCCTCGATCTCGAGACGCACAGCGGGGCTGAAGCGCCGTTTGCGCAGCTCCTCCTCGAGCGCCTGCAACAGATCCTCTGCCCCGTCGTCGTTGACCTCGAGATCGGCGTTGCGAGTGACCCTGAAGTAATGGTGCTCTACGACCTTCATCCCGGCGAAGAGCTGCCCAAGGTTCGCCGCGATGATGTCTTCGATCGGGACGAAGACATGTCCTTCGTCGAGCTGAAAGAAGCGTGGGAGAAGAGGCGGAACCTTGACGCGCGCGAAGTGACTTCTATCGCTGTCGGGCTCATTGACGATGACGGCCAGGTTCAGCGAGAGGTTCGAGATGTAGGGGAAGGGGTGACCTGGGTCGACGGCAAGGGGCGTGAGCACGGGAAAGATCTGATCGTTGAAGACCTTGTGCATCTCGTCGCTTTGAGACTGGCTCAGGTCGGCCCATCGCAATACGTCGACGTCCTCCTTGCCAAGCTCGGCGAGGAGATCCTCCAGAAAGAGCCGGTCGTGACGCTCGACGAGTGGCCTCATCTTCTCGGCGACCGCCGCGAGTTGCTCGCGAGGTGTTCGCCCATCCGAACTGCGGGCGGTCAACCCTGCCTCGACCTGTCGTTTCAGCCCCGCGACGCGCACCATGTAGAACTCGTCGAGATTGCTGGCAAAGATGGCCAGGAACTTCACCCGCTCGAGCAGCGGAAGCTTCCGGTCCTCCGCCAACGTTAGGACGCGGTCGTTGAAGTCGATCCACGACAGCTCACGGTTGAAGTAGCGCTCTTCGGGCAGGTGCGTCATCACGATCCAAAATAGAAACAGTACCTGGCGCAAAGGTGAACGAGACATGAACAGTCCGGGCACGCCCCGGCCTTAGCGCGTACTTCAATGTAAGTGATGCGCTCGAAACGGCTCGAAACGGAGGGTGCCATGGGGGGCGCGGAAAGCGACCCCCCATGTCACACGGCACACGGGAGGGGGTACTGGGGGACAAGACCCTCTCCCTTGCTGCTCTGTAGTCCTCGAGCCGGGGACTGTTCAGCAGGCTAGAAGAGCAAGGTTGAGAGCGCGTGGCGCGCTCCGGACGGCCACATGAACAAAAACACCGCCCGCTCAGGACCGGGTGTGGCCGTCGCCCCACACGATGTACTTCGTGCTCGTAAGCGCACGCAGTCCCATGGGCCCGCGCGCGTGCAGCTTCTGCGTGGAGATGCCTATCTCGGCGCCGTAGCCGAACTCACCACCGTCCGAAAAGCGCGTCGATGCATTGATGAATACCGATCCGGCATCGATCTCGGCGGCGAAACGGCGAGCGCAGTCGCGATCGGTGGTGACGATGCCCTCCGCGTTCGCGGTGCCGTAGGTGTTGATGTGTGCGATCGCTTCGGCGAACGAACTAACCACCTTGACCGCGAGCACGAGATCGAGGTACTCGGAGGCCCAGTCCTGCTCCGTGGCCACGGTCGCCTTGGGCCAGACGTCGACGACGCGCTCGTCGCCACGAATCTCGACACCCCGGGACGAGAGCTCATCGAGCGCCGCGGACAACCACTGGCCGACCAAGCCCTCGTGTACGACCAGGGTCTCGAGCGCGTTGCAAACGCTCGGCCGCTGGGTCTTGGAGTTGACCACGATGGCGGTCGCCATGTCCTCGTCTGCCGACGAATCGACGTAAATGTGACAGTTGCCGTCGCCGTCGATGATGAACGGCACCGTGGCGTGGGCCTCAACCGAGGCGATGAGCGCAGCTCCCCCGCGCGGCACGAGCAGGTCGACGAGACCCTTTGCCTTCATCAACTCGAGTGCGGCCTCCCTCCCGACATCGGGGATCAGTTGCACCGCGTCCGGTTCGACGCCGGCCGAGCGCAACGCATCGCGCAACACTTTGACGATGGCTCGATTGGAGTCGAGCGCAATGGAGGAGCCGCGCAACACCGCTGCGTTGCCCGACTTGAGACAGAGGCCCGCGACGTCGCTGGTCACGTTCGGGCGCGCTTCGTAGATCACGGCGACGACCCCAAGGGCCGCCCGCACCTGCTCGATCGCCAGCCCATTTGGCCTCTTCCACTCGGACACGATCTCGCCGACGGGATCGTCTTGCGCCGCAACCGCACGGAGGCCCTCCGCCATCGATGCCAGGCGAGAGGGACCGAGTGTCAGGCGATCGAGCATCGTCTCCGCCGTCCCCTCGGCCGCGGCGCGCTCGCGATCACTCGTGTTCGCTGCGATCAGCTCATCAGTGGCATCAAGTAAAGCGTCCGCCATCGCAAGCAGAGCGTCGTTCTTGGTGCGCGTGTCGAGCCCCGCGAGGCGCGGCGCGCAGGCGGCCGCCCGTTTACAGATGTCGGTGACTTCGTTGGTCACGAAGTCAGTCCTCCAATACGACGAGCTGGTCTCGGTGGATCGCTTCACGACCGGCGAACTCGGCGGCCGGTCGCCCTCTTGCGAGCACAAGTTCCGAGGAGGAATAGCGTACCAACCCGCGTGCGACCAAGAGAGAGTCCGGCGTCATCACATCGACCGTCGCTCCGGCTTCGAAACGGCCCTGCACGTCGACGACTCCGGCCGGTAGCAGGCTCCGCTTACCCTCCACCAGAGCGCGGCGCGCACCCTCGTCCACCACGACGGTCCCGCTCGGGGGTTGAGCAAAAGCGATCCACAGACGACGCGCAGTCGCACGCTTGCGGCGAGCGTGAAAGTAGGTGCCGATGCGCTCCCCCGCGGCGATGCGCGTCAAGGCCTGTGGTTCCGTCGCGGGGGCCACGACGGTGGGAACGCCCGAAAAGGTCGCCACCCACGCGGCTGCAAGCTTCGACGCCATGCCACCGCTGGCCAACTCGGAGCCCCGGCCCCCGGCCCCTCGTTCGAGCTCGGGCGTGATCCGTTCGACCTCATCGAGCAACTCGACGCCCTCGACCGTACGGGGGTCGTCCGAGAAGACCCCCGGTGCGTCCGTCAGCAAGACGAGCAGCGCGGCGCCGGCGAGATTCGCCACCAGCGCGGCGAGCCGGTCGTTGTCTCCGAAACGGATCTCGTCTACTGCCACGGTGTCGTTTTCGTTGACGACGGGTAGCACACCGAGCGCCAGCAGTCGATCCAGCGTGTTGCGCGCGTTGAGATACTGCTGACGATGCATGAAGTCGTATCGGGTCAGCAACAGCTGTGCGGTGGTGAATCCCCGCTCGGCGAAGAGACGCGAGTAGATGCGCTGCAAGCGTCCTTGCCCCACCGCCGCGGCCGCCTGCAGCGAGGGGATGTCTAGGGGGCGCTCGCTCAGGCCGAGTGGACTCAATCCCGCCGCAATCGCGCCGGAGGACACGACGATGGGCTCGATGCGGGCCTTCTTGAGGCCCGCCACCTCGTCGCACAGACCCCCGAGCTTTGCCTCGTCGGGCTCGCCGTCGGAATCGACGAGCGAAGAGGTGCCGATCTTGACGACCACGCGCTCGCCGGCATCAGCGCCCGAGCGCGCCATCGCCCTCCTCGTCTGTGCCCTCGGGTTCGAAGGTGAAGGAAACGCTGCCGATCACAACGTCGTCTCCGCGCTTGGCGCCGGCGCGTGCGAGCTCGCGCTCGACACCCATCCCAATAAGCTTCTTTTGCAAGCGCTCGACGGATTCTTCGTTGTCCATGTTGGTGATCGCCACAGCCTTCTCGACGCGCCGGCTGTTAACGAGCCACGATTCGTTGTGCCGTCTGACTTCGAGAGGATCATCCCGCACGATGTGCCGCACGTAACCCACGGGAGAGTCGACCTCGTCACGGGCCTGGTCCACGCTGGCGGCGAGGCGACGCATCAGTTCCTCGACGCCCTCCCCCGTGACGGCCGAGATCGGCAGAGCGTCGGGCCACCTCGCAAGAGCCTCGCTCAGCCGCACCCGTCCTGCATCGACCTTGGACAGCACCACGAGGGAGGGTCGTGTCGCGAGCTCAGGATCGAACGCATCGAGCTCGGCGCGCAGCGAATCGACATCGTCGAGGGGATTCCTGTCCCAGGCGGTGAGGTCCACGAGGAACACCAGCAGCGCGGCGCGGCGCACGTGGCGCAGGAAACGATGGCCGAGCCCCTTTCCTTCGCTCGCGCCCGGCACCAGTCCGGGGATATCGGCAACGACGAAGGAGTCGTCGCCGAGCCTCGCCACGCCTAGATTGGGCACCAACGTCGTGAAGGGGTAGCCGGCGATCTTCGGCCGGGCGGCGGAGATGCGCGCCACGAGCGTCGACTTTCCCGCGTTGGGGAAACCCACGAGGCCCACATCCGCCAAGAGGCGCAACTCGAGGCGCAGCCACGTCTTCTCGCCCGGCTCTCCCTTCTCTGCGAAGGTGGGCGCCCGGCGGGTCGCCGTGGCGAAGCGGACGTTGCCCCGGCCCCCTCGGCCCCCCTGCGCCGCGACCAACTCATCTCCCGGGCCGGCGAGGTCGGCGATCAGAGTTCCTCGGGAGTCGTAGATCACGGTGCCGGGCGGGACGAGAATGATGCGGTCCTTGCCGCGCGCGCCGTGCTTGCGTTTGCCCTCGCCGTGCCCGCCCCGCCGGCCTTTGACGTGCGGGTTGTCCCGCAGCTCGAGGAGTGTGCCGACCGAGGTGTCGGCCCGCATGATCACGCTTCCCCCATCGCCGCCGTCCCCTCCGTCCGGTCCGCCCTTGGGCTTGAACGGTTCGTGGTGGAAGGCGGACGCGCCGTTGCCACCCGCCCCCGCGCGCACGTTGATCTTGACCTCATCGACGAATCTCACGACACCTGCCTATCAAAAAGGGTGGCTGGTGGCTTGATCGCGGCGTAGCTGAGGAAACCGGGTTTCGTTGCTCTGGGACCTTCAGGTATCGTCCCATGCACCCCTCCTGGTCCAAGAGTGCCGGATCCGGTTTTCGTGCCCAACTCAACCGTCGCATGACACCGGTCTGGTGGCCAAAAAACCACGATCAACAAGAAGCGGACCTCGAAACGCTCACCACCGACCAAATTCCCCCCGTTGGCGCCGGTTCTTGGGGTTCTGAGTCAACCGACCAACGAGGGGCGGTCACCTGTGACCCAGCTGAGAACCGTCGTTAATCGGAGACGACGCTGACGACCTTGCGGCCGCGCATGCGGTGAAACTTGACGGATCCCTCCGCCGTGGCGAACAGCGTGTCGTCGCCGCCACGCTTCACGTTCAGGCCAGGATGCACCTTCGTGCCGCGTTGACGGACAATGATCTGACCCGGGCCGGTGAGCTCGCCACCGTAGATCTTTATTCCGAGCCTTTTGCTCTCGGAGTCCCGTCCGTTCCGTGAGGACGATGCGCCTTTTTTGTGAGCCATGACTGCTTCCTTTGTAGAGGCTGTTCCTTTGTAGAGAGCTACTAACCTACAGCTTGATGTCGGAGATCTCGACGGTGGTGTAGTGCTGGCGATGCCCGGTGTTGCGGCGGAATCCGGTCTTGTTTCGGTGCTTGGATACCTCGACTTTGGGACCCTTGGAGGCACCGACAACCTTCGCCGTCACCTTGGCCTTCGACAGCGCCGACTTGCCGGCGGTCGACTTGCCCTTGTCGTCGACGATGACCAGCGGGGTGAACTCGACCTTGTCGTCCGAGTCCTTCAACTTCTCTATTTCGATCACATCGCCCTTGGCGACTTTGTGCTGCTTGCCGCCCGCGCGGATGACTGCGTACATGCCTCTCCTTGGTAGATGCCCACCACGAAACGTGGGGCCGAAAGAGGATACCAGAGGGCCGGTCGGGTGGGTGGCCTCTAGGCCTTGGGGAGGACCATCGTGAAGGTCGAGCCCGCCTCGGGGCTCGTCTCGACG
>JALZIB010000154.1 GCA_030860505.1 Actinomycetota bacterium | reverse complement strand
TCCTCGAGACCCTTGTCGCCGCCGGTGAAGCCGGCCGCGAACCAGCGCCCGAGTTCCTGGTAGCGACGTGCGAGCCGGCGCACCTTGGGGTCGGCGGCCGGGGTGCCCGCATTCAAGGCGGCCTCGGCCTCCTCGAGGATCTGCGACCACTCCTTCTGGTGCCGCTCGATCTCGTCCCAGTCGGCCTCCTCGCCGCGCTTCTTGATCTGCTCACGCTGCTCGGGCGTGTAGTACTTCTGGACTTCCATCATGACCTCCATGATCTCGAGTAATTGTCTGGTCGACGGCTCAGCGGAGCCGTCGAGAAGGCTGAGGATCGCTCCGAGCCGCTCGCGCAGTTCCTGTTGCAACTCGATCTGCTCCTCAACTGCATCGAGATGACGGCGCACGGCTGCGCGCGGATCGGCGTCATCGCTCTCGATCAGGGACGCGATGTCGGTCAGCGGAAATCCGAGTTGCCGCAGTGAGATGATCCGGTACAGCCTTCGCACGTCTGCGTCGGCATAGATCCGGTGCCCCGCCTCGGATCTCTCCGAGGGCCGGAGCAACTCGATCTCGTCGTAGTGGTGCAGCGTTCGAACCGTCAGGCCCGTCGCCTTCGCCAATTCTCCGATCTTCCAGCGGCCCTCGCTCACGTCCATGACCGCCAAGCTAGACCCTCACGTTGGGTGAGGTGCAAGCCCCACCTTCAAGAAATCTTGTCTCGGGCCTCGAAGAGTTGGTCGGCGATCAGCGACAGGCCCCCGAAGTCGATCGCCTCCTGCTCCAGATAGGGAATCCGCACCCAGCGATGCCGGGGAACCTTGCGAGCGAGCGCGTCCAGGTTCTTTTCCTCCAGGCGCACTACGCGCATGAAGGCCTCTTCGTTGTCGATCAGCTTTGCGAGGAGCTGCGCCCGGCCTCCCAGCTTCTCGAGCTTCGTCAGTTTCGATGGCCGCACGTCGACGCCGTCGCCGATCTTCGGATGGACCCGGTTGACGACGAGCGCACCGAAAGGCAGACCGGCCTCGTTGAGTCGAGCGGCAAAGAACATCGCCTCGGTGACCGAGTCTTCGGCCGGTGAGGTGACGATGACGAACGAGGTCGCGTCGCTCTGCAGCAAATGAGCGACCTCACGAGCCCTCTCCTTGAAGCCGTCGTACATCCCCTCGAGATTCGAGAAGAACTCGGCGGTGTCCTGGAGAACGTCGCTCCCGACGATGCGCTTGACCACGCGCAGGAACGTGGTTGCGGCGACGTTGGCGACCTTGAAGATTCCGCCACCTGTCTTCATGTACGGCATGAGGAACCAGCGCAGTACGCGCGACTCGAAGAAGTCCGTTAGCCGGCGCGGCGCGTCGAGAAAGTCGAGAGCGTTGCGTGTCGGCGGAGTGTCGATGACGATGAGGTCGTAGGCGCCGTCGGCATGAAGTTCGTAGAGCTTCTCCATGGCCATGTACTCCTGCGTTCCCGACAGAGTCGACGAGATGTTCTTGTAGAAGCGGTTCTCGATGATGCGCTGAGCCTGTGCCGGGCTGGGGGCATAGCGAGTCACGACCTCGTCGAAGGTGGTCTTCGTG
Organism: Actinomycetota bacterium; assembly: GCA_030860505.1. Lineage (GTDB taxonomy): Bacteria > Actinomycetota > CADDZG01 > CADDZG01 > WHSQ01 > WHSV01. The sequence continues at coordinate 16,326 of JALZIB010000154.1, read as the reverse complement.
TCCAGCATTGCCGCCCACAGCTCGCCCTTCATCTCGAGTCCCGCGCTGGTGAACTTCCTTTTGTTGACCTTCGAGGGTTCGTTGGTCAGCTCCTTGAGCCCCAACGATGATGCGAGTCGCTTCGCCGGGTCGATCGTCAGGACCGCGGTCTTCTTGCCGTCGAGCGCCGCCTGTAGCGCCAGCGCGGCTGCGGTCGTGGTCTTGCCGACTCCCCCGGCACCGGCGCAGACAACGATCTCCTTGCGGGCGACGATCTCGGAGATCGGATTCACGCGGCTCATAGCTTCTCCACCTGCTCCTCGACGACGTCGGCCAAGGTCTCGATATCGGGCAGAGCCAGCCCGGCGGAGAACAAAAAGGGCAGTTCGATCACAGGCTCAGACGAACCGCGTCGAAGCTTGCGGAGGTGCCGGGACTGGATGTCGCGCCTGGCCTTCAGAAAGCGCGCATAGCCAAGCAGCGCCTCGAGGTCCTCGGCGTCGAGGTTGATGTTCGCCACCTTGGCCTCGGCGCACAGTTCGTCGATGTTGTCGTCCGAGGCGAGGGTCTCGAAGTCGTCGGCCTCTTCGTCTGTGAGTAGGCCTGTGTAGATACCGTTGGCGAACAGCGGTCCCTGAGGGATCCCCAGATCCTTGTCGAGCGCGGTCGAGGTCTCGAGAGTTTCGGTTATGGGCATCTCTTCGGCAAGAGCGACGAGATGAACACGGCTTCGCTTCGGGTCGGTGAGCATCTCGTTGAGCCACTCACTCTGACGTCTGATCGGGCCGACTCGAACGGCGTCGGCAAGGCCCTGGGGAGCTTGCAGGAACCTCGCCATGTGGCCCGCCGCGGGAGCGTCGACGATGATCGTGTCGAAACCGTGGGCGCCCCCACCGTGGTCGCGATCCTGTTCGAGATACCAGATCTTGCCCAGCACTAGGATGTCCTTGAGGCCGGGGGCGGCCGTGGTGATGTAGTCGACGAAGTGGGTGCTGCGGAACACTCGCGAGATGCGGCTCATGTGGTACTGGACACGCAGGTACTCGGCCAGCGCGTCCTCGGGGTTGAGGTTCAGTCCCCAGACCCCCGGCGACAGCTCGCGTGGTTGGTAGTTCACTTCCCCCCCGCCGAACAGTTTCGGAAGGGTGCCCTTGCGATCCACCTCGGCCATGCAGACCTTACGGCCGTGGCGTGCGGCGACCAGCGCGAGCGCGGCCGCGATGGTGGTCTTGCCAACGCCTCCCTTGCCGGAGACGATCAAGACCTTGGGATCGAGGAACTCGTCGATCTGCATCGCTGTTACATAACCAGAAATGCGGGCTTTCGCACTTCCGGCGGGTGCCCTAGTCTCGCCCGATGACACACGCCGACTTGCTCGCTCGCCACCGCAAGGTCCTTCCCGACTGGGTCGCCCTCTATTACGACGAGCCCATCGCTCTCGCCCGTGGGGAGGGACGCCACGTCTGGGACGCCGAGGACAATCGCTACCTCGACTTCTTCGGGGGCATCCTGACGACGATGTCGGGACATGGCGTGCCCGAGATCGTCGAGGCCGTGCAGAGACAAGCGCAGGCGATGCTGCATTCCTCGACCCTGTATTTGATCGAGCCGGCTATCGAGTTGGCCGAGCGCATCGCGGAGTTGGCCCCCGTCGACGACGCCAAGGTCTTCTTCACGTCGTCGGGCTCAGAAGCCAACGAGACCGCCCTTCTGCTTGCCGCTGCATACCGGCGTTCGAGCCAGGTCCTGGCGTTACGCAACAGCTATCACGGACGCTCGTTTGCAACGGTCGCGATTACCGGAAACCGGGGCTGGTCTCCGAGCGCGCTGACACCGGTCAACGTCAGCTACGTGCACGGTGGCTACCGGCTGCGTAGCCCGTGGCGCAACCACTCCGACGGCGACTACATAGGCGAGTGCGTCGACGATCTTCGAAGCGTCATCGACACGATGACCTCAGGCGACGTCGCCTGCATGATCGCCGAGCCCATTCAGGGTGTCGGGGGTTTCGCAACACCGCCCGACGGGCTCTTCGGCGGCATGCAGAAAGTGCTCCAGGAACACGGCATCTTGTTCATCTCCGACGAGGTGCAGACCGGTTGGGGCCGCACCGGCGAGCACTTCTGGGGAATTGACGCGCACGGAGTGCGCCCGGACATGATCACCTTCGCCAAGGGTCTCGGCAACGGCTTGACGATCGGCGGAGTCGTGGCGCGCGCCGAGATCATGGACTGCCTCGGGGCCAACTCGATTTCGACCTTCGGCGGCAACCCGTTGTCGACCGCGGGCGCGCTGGCCAACCTCGACTACCTCCTCGATCACGATCTGCAGGCGAACACACTGAAGCTCGGCACTCAACTGATGGACCGGCTGCGCGCAACGGCCGCCGAGTGCGACTACGTCGCTGAGGCACGCGGCAAGGGGCTCATGCTCGGCGTCGAGCTTGTCCGTCCCGGCGACCTCGAGCCGAACCCCGAGGCCGCCGCATGGATGCTCGAAGAGACGAGACGCAACGGACTGCTCGTCGGCAAGGGCGGTCTCTACGGCAACGTCCTGCGCATCGCGCCCCCGATGAGCCTTACCGAGGCCGAGGCCCAGGAGGGCGGAGACATCCTCGTGGACGCGATCCAGAGCTACTAGCCGGGCTGAGGGCGGGGGCCGGTGCCGAAGTAGGGTGGCGCGCCGATCCGGGGATCGCCCCACCGGAACCATCCCCGTGCGTCTGCCTCCAAGCGACCGTGCGGGACAATGGATGCATGCTCTCGACCCTGCGCGGCCTGCGTCGCGCGCTGTCCCTGCTGTGGCTCGTCGCCCTGCTCAGCGGTTTACTCATGCTTGCGGCGGCCCCACTCAGCGCCCAGGAGGGCGGTGACCAGACCGTCGACCTCATCGAGGTCACCGGCGTCATCGACCCGCCCAACTCCGAGTACCTGCGCGGTCGTCTGCAAGGCGCTCAGGCCGATGACGTCCACGCGGTGATCATCCAGTTGGACACTCCGGGAGGCCTCGACGTTTCGATGCGAGAGATCATCCAAGAGATCCTCGAGGCGGATCTGCCGACGATCGTGTGGATCGCCCCCGGAGGGGCGCGCGCCGCGTCCGCGGGGACCTTCATCACCTATGCGGCGAACCTCGCCTACATGTCCAACGGCACGGAGCTGGGGGCCGCCACGCCGGTCAACCTCGGCGGCGGTGAGACGAACGAAACGCTCGCCCGCAAAGCGACGAACGACGCCGCAGCGTTCATCGAAGAGCTGGCGCTTCTGCGCGACCGGGATCCCGAGTTCGCTCGCTCGGCCGTCGAGGAGGCCGAGTCCATCGGGGCCACGGGGGCCGTCGAACGAGGGGTGGTGAACGGACTGGCCGGCTCGCTTGCCGAACTGCTCGAGGCGGTCGACGGCGCCACCGTAACGCTTGGCAACGGACGCACAACAGCGCTCGAGACATGGGACGAAGCTTCGTCCGCCCCCAGCGTTCGGGTTCGTTTTCAGGAGATGAATCTCGTGCAACGTCTGCTGCATTTGGTGACCGATCCAGAGATCGCCTACCTGCTCATCCTGTTCGGAACCTTCGGCATCATCTTCGAGCTCTACAACCCCGGCATCGGCCTCGCCGGCATCCTGGGGGCCGTCTCTCTGTTGTTCGGGTTCTACGCGCTGAGCGTTCTCCCCACGAACTGGGCCGGGGTCCTGCTGATCATCCTGTCGGTCATCTTCTTCCTCGTCGATCTTCAGGCGGCGGGCCTCGGAGTGTGGACGGTGGGCGGTGTCGCGGCGCTCGTGGGAGGAGGTCTGCTGCTGTTCGCCGGGGCGCCCGCGGCCGTATCTCTATCTCCCTGGGCGATCGTGCTCGCGGTCATCGTCACATTGCTCTTCTTCGTCTCGGTGATGACCGCGGCGTTGCGAGTGCGCCTTCGTCGTCCGATCACCGGGGAGGAGGCCCTCATCGGTACCGTGGGCGAGGCGAAGACGGATATCGCACCCGAGGGAACGGTGATGACCAAGGGCACGCTGTGGCGAGCTCGAACCATGGAGACCGGCATCGCCGCGGGGGCCATGGTCGAGGTGAAAGCAACGGAGGGTCTGGTGCTGCTCGTCGAACCTCTCGAGCACGATGGAAGAGACGATGAGTGACAGTCGTGGGAGGCTAAGTGGTCCGTTGACCCCCAATCGTCGAAACGCGTCCGAGGAGGCGATCCCCACATGGAACTAGTGGTTGTCGGTGTTGTTGTTGTTTTTCTGCTGATCCTCATCTCGGCCTCCGTCCGGATCGTCCAGGAGTACGAGCGCGGCGTCATTTTCCGGCTCGGACGGGTGCTCGAGGGGGCCAAAGGCCCCGGGCTCTTCTTTCTGATTCCGATCATCGACCGGATGGTCAAGGTCAACCTGCAGATCGTGACCCTCGACGTTCCGCCCCAGGACGTCATCACCCGTGACAACGTCACCATCCGCGTGAACGCGGTTTGTTACTTCCAGGTGTTTCAGCCGGTCAAGGCGATCGTCGAGGTCCAAAACTATCTGTTCGCAACCTCGCAGATCGCACAGACGACGCTCCGCGCGGTGCTATCAAAGGTCGATCTCGACGGCATCCTCATCGAGCGAGATCGGCTCAATCAGGATCTCCAGCGAATCATCGATGACCTCACGGACCCGTGGGGCATCAAGGTCAACCTCGTAGAGATCAAAGACGTCGACCTTCCCAGCGAGATGCAGCGCGCGATGGCCAAACAGGCCGAGGCGGAGCGCGAGCGACGAGCCAAAATCATTAACGCCGAGGGCGAGTTTCAAGCTTCGGAGCGCCTTGCGCAGGCTGCGCAGGTCATCGCTCGTCACCCCATCGCCTACCAGTTGCGTTACCTGCAGACGATCACCGACGTCGCGGCCGAGCAGAACTCGACGCTGGTCGTGCCGATCCCGATCGAGATGCTCAAGGCGTTCGAAGCAGCGTTCGGCAAGGATGTGTTTCCCGACGCGATGCACGAGCGCACGGTCGAGGACCCGCCCCCGACGGCTCCACCCATCGATCCCGACCCGAGCGCCCCGGTACATAACGAGCCGGTGCCGGAGGCCGACGTCCCGCCCCCCACGACTGAACCGGGACGTTCCTAGTGGTCTGTCGCGTAAGTAACGCCAGCACCGAGAGCGTCCCTGCGCGTCGAGGGCAAGGCGCGAAAAGTCGAACGTACCTGGAGGTACGTGAGCGACGAGGAACGCAGCCATCGGCGATGCAGGGGCGTTCGAATGCGTCGGCTACTTACGCGGCGGGCCACTGAGGCTCTGTGGGACACGGCCACTCGCACGGACATAGTCACAGCGACCAAGAGGGCGAGTACAAAGCCTCTCCACAAGTTCGACGCGCTCTGCTGATTGCGGTCGTCCCTTTCGTCGTCGCAACGATCGTCGGACTCGTCGTGCTGTGGCCGGGCGAGCCTCCGGGCCGAATCGAAGGCGACTTTGTCAACCCCGAACGTGTGGGCGCAACGGTCACGAACGTCGAGGAGATCAGTTGCCAGCAGATTCCGGGACAGGAGGAGTTTCGATGTGCTGAGGTGACGGCGCGCGTCGATGAGGGTGACGACGCGGGCTCCGAGGTTTCGTTCGAGACGGCGGAAACGAGCCAGGCTCGACAGATAACCGAGGATGACAAGATCTTCGTCGGCCGGTCCTTCAACGACCCCAATGAGGAGCGCTACTTCTTCCTCGACTATCAACGGGACCTACCGCTGCTCGCGCTTGGGATCTTGTTTGCGGTCGTCGTGATCGGGCTGAGCGGACTGCGAGGCATCGCCGCCCTGGTGGGACTTGCACTCTCCCTGATGGTGCTTCTCATTTTCGTGCTCCCGGCGATCCTCGAGGGCAAGAGCCCGGTCGCAGTGGCGGCGGTTGGAGCCGCAGCCATCATGTTCGCCGCTCTGTACATGGCGCACGGGGTCAACGTCCGAACCACGACCGCGATTCTAGGGACGCTCGTCAGCCTGCTTCTGACCTGCTTTCTCGCCGCCTTCTTTCTCGACCTCGTGAGCTTTACCGGCTTCGGGTCCGAGGAGGCGGTCTTTCTTCAGGTGACCGCAGGGCAGGTCAATCTCCAGGGGCTGATTTTCGCGGGAGTCATTATTGGAACCCTCGGCGTGCTCGACGATGTCACGGTCACGCAGGCATCGGCCGTGTGGGAGATCCACTACGCCAATCCGCGTTACTCGGCCCGGCAGCTCTATCGCAGCGCGCTGCGTATCGGGCGCGACCACATCGCGTCGACGGTGAACACCCTGGTTCTGGCCTACGCCGGCGCCTCGCTACCGCTATTGATCCTCTTTTCACTCGCCGATGTTCCCCTCGCGCAGACACTCACGAGCGAGGTGGTCGCTCAGGAGATAGTGCGCACGCTGGTCGGCAGCATCGGCCTCGTTGCGTCGGTGCCCATCACGACGGGGCTTGCCGCGCTCGTCGTGAGTCGCGACGAGATCAAGGTCTCGGACCGGCGAAGGAAGGAAGCGGGCGACAGGCTCCCCGACAAGGCGATGGAGCCCGAGCCCGAGCCAGAGAGCTCGTCCTTCAGACGTCCGAGGGCCGAGCGCATGTTCCGCAACGACAGCTAGCGCTTCCGCGCTCCTCCCCGAGTTCCCAACCACGGACATCATTTGTCGTCGTTGAGTAACTGGACCCGGCCGGGGTCAGGCATGCTTCGGCTGGGTCGGCTAGTGGGTGCAGGTCGAGCAGACGCCGAAGACCTCGGCGGTGTGCTCCACGGGTTTGAACCCGTGACTTCGGGCGACTCGCACGGCCCACCTTTCGATCTCGTCACTCGCGACCTCGACCGAGGTTCCACATTCGGTGCAGACCAGGTGATGATGATGTTCGGTGGTAGCGCAACGACGGTAGATCGCCTCCCCTTCGGCCGTGCGGAGGACGTCGACCTCGCCGGACTGAGCCAGAGCCTGCAGGTTTCGGTAGACGGTCGTGAGACCGACCTTCCGTCCCTCGGCCTTGAGCTCGTCGTGTAATTCCTGCGCCGTTCGGAAGCCCCCGGCCCCCTCGAGAGCGTCTTTGAGCGCGCTGCGCTGTTTCGTCGAGCGCTGAGGTCTGTTCGATTCGCTCATCTGACTCATCTACACCACCGCTCGAGCGCGCGCGAAACCCGAGGCGACGACAAACGCACCGATCGCCCCCATGATGATCGTCGCGCCGGGCGGCGCGTCGACGTAATAGGAGGTCACGAGGCCCCCGACGCTCACCGTCAGTCCCAAGAGCAGGCTTCCTACGAAGGTCGAGTTGAAGCTGTGAGTGATCTGCTGCACTGCCGCCACCGGCAGAACGAGCATGCCCGAGACCAACAGGATGCCGACCACGCGCATGGTCACACCAATGGTGATCGCTGCGGCCACGGCGATCACTATGTTCATGGTCCTCAATGGGATGCCTGCAACGCGCGCCACTTCCTCGTCGTAGGAAACCGCAAACAGGATCCTGCGAAGAAAAGTGGTGATCGCCAAGATGCACAGGGAGATGACGAGCGCTGCGATGATGTCCGCCTCGCGCACGGTCAGTAGCGCGCCGAACAGGTACGTCAACGTATTGCTGTTCGACGTGCCGGAGAGACCCATGAGCAGTGCACCACCTGCGATTCCTCCGTAGAAAACGACGGCCAAGGCGACGTCGCCCTGCGTCCGGCCTCTCTCGCGCATCAGTTCGATCGCGATTGCTCCGAGGACGGCGGCGATGATCGCGGTGACCAGAGGTAAGAGTTCGAAGAAGAAGCCGGCGGCGACACCCGTGAACGCGACATGCCCGATGCCGTCACCCATCAGCGACAGTCGCCGCTGCACCAGAAAGATGCCGATCGCCGGCGCGCTCAGACCAACGAGAGCCGCTGCAACCAGCGCTCTGTGCATGAAGTCCCAGCGGCAGAACTCGAAGGGGCATGCATTCCAGAACCCGTCCCACAGACCGGTGAGAGCATCCATCAGCGAGAGCGCCCGGCGGGATGCGAGAATCTTGGCGCCGGTTCGACGGAGTGCGGATGGTGATGAACGTGGCTGTCGTGGAGGTCTCTCAGGGGCTTGCCGTCGTAGGTGATCTTGCCCGCGGTCAGCACGACCGCTCTGCCCACGAGCGGCTCGATCACCCCGAGGGCATGCGCAACCAACAACACCGAGCGCCCGTGGCTGTTCAGATCTCGTAGGGTTGCGGCGAAGCTCTCCTGGTGTTCGAGATCGACGCCCGATACCGGTTCGTCCAAGACGAGCACGTCCGGCTCGCCGGCCAGCGCCCGGGCGATGAGCACCCTCTGCTGCTGCCCCCCCGACAGAGTCTCCACCGGCTTCTTGTGGTGGTCACTCATGTCGACTTGGTCGAGAGCCGTCAGAGCCGCCTGTGCGTCGGCCTTGCTATGGGGCCCCCATTTACGACTCCTGGCGAGCCGGCCAGAGAGCACGACCTCGAGCACGCTCGCCGGAACCCCGGACGCGGCCGTTGCTCGCTGAGGGACGTAGCCCACGCGACCCCAGTCACGGAATCTGTTCGAGGGAGTGCCGAAAAGCTCGAGTCGTCCCTTGCTCAAAGGGATGAGGCCGAGAAGCGTCTTCACCAGCGTGGTCTTGCCCGACGCGTTCGCGCCGAGCAGCACGACGAATTCACCGGGATCGAGGTGGAAATGGACGCCGTCGAGGGCAACCGTCGACCCGAAGGTGACCCGCCCCCCGGAAAGATGGAACTGAGGCGTGGTCACGTGCAGCCGAGCGCCGCCGTGATGGCATCGAGATTGTTCTGCATGACGTCAAAGTAATCGTTGCCGTCGTCAGGCGGGAACTCCAGAGGGTCGAGTACCTCGGTGCCGGCTTCGATCTCGCTCGCGATGACCTCGGCGATGTCGGGCGATACCTGCTCTTCGAAGAAGATCGTGGTCACACCGTGCTCCTCGGCGTACTCCGCGACCTCGGCGACGCGCCCAGGGGATGGTTCGGTCTCGGGGTCGAGCCCCGACACGCCGACCTGCTCGAGATCGTAGCGCTCGGTCAGGTAACCGAAGGCCTCGTGGCTTACCACCAGCTCACGCCGGTCGCACTCCTCTAGGGCCGCGTCGTAGTCGTCGTCGAGCGAGGCGAGTTTGTCTCCGAGGGTCTCCGCGTTGTCCCGATAGGAGTCGGCGTTGTCGGGATCGATCTCGCTCAGGTGGTCTGCGACGGCATCACCGATGGCGGCCAGCCGGGTCGGGTCGAGCCACACGTGCGGATCGGTTGCCCCGACCTCGAGCTCGTGATCGTGGCCTTCCTCGGTGCTCTCTTCCTCGTCCGAGTGGTCGTCGTCGTCGTCACCCTCGTCCGAGTGGTCGTCCTCGTCCCCGTGGGCGTCGTCCTCGTCCCCGTGGTCGTCGTCCGCGTCGTCCTGGCCGGCGAGCCCGTCGAGAGCCGGCGTGTCGTCCAACTGGCCCACGAGATCCTCGACCGCCGGTTGGAAACCCTCGCCGAGATAGACGACCAGGTCGGCGTCCGAGAGCGTGCGCACCTGATCGGGGGCGAGCTCGAGATCGTGGGGCTCGACGCCCGGGGGCGAGAGGTTGGTGACGGTGGCGTGCTCACCGGCCACCTCTCCGGCGGCGAACGCAAGCGGGTAGAAGGCGGCGATCACCTCGGGGCCGCCCGAGGTCGCGCCGGGGTCGCTTGCGCGCCCTCCACATGCGGCTGTGAGCAGGGGCAACACGAGGAGAGCCACGGGAATTCGTTTCATGCCGGGAGGCTAGTCGTTATTGAAAACGATTGTCAAATCCAGTAGGGCGGTGAGTCGATTAACCCAAGTCGGGAGCCCGGGAACCGTTGGTGATTGATTCTGGGTCGGGATACGCGCTCAGCGCGCCTGAGCGCCCACAATTGGGCCCCAGGCCGGGACCCAATTCCTAAGCAGCCTCCGAGGGCTACCCCTCGGAGATGAAGAGCTTGTTCGGGTTCTTGGGCGCCCCCACCACGGGTAGCACGAGCTTCGACCGGCCGCCCTCCCAGTGGATGCGGAACATGGCGCAGTCGTCGCCGACGCCCTCGCAGGCCGGATTGCGCTTGGCCACCATCCACTCGTTCATCTCCGTCTGGACGCTCAATGCGATGCGGTGGCCTTTCCTGAACGTGTAGTCGGTCGGCTTCTCTACGACCGTCATGCCGAACGGCTTGCCCGGCTCGAGTGCCTTGGTCTGGCCGAGCCCGTTGCGGTAGCGGGAGTCGAGAAAACCGCGAGTTACCGACACCAGGGAGGACGAGGAGTCTCCCTCGACGTCGACGATCGTCGGCGTGACCGTCACCCATTTGCGGTCGATGCTCGAGAAGAGCTTGACCTTGACCTTGCCGAACAGGCGGGCGTCTCTCGTGAGCGGAGGCGTCTCGAACCTGAACGAGGTGAGGTTCGCGTGCGGCTCGGCGTTGGCCCCCATCTCGAAGTTGGTTCCGAGTGCCGCGAAACGGGCCGCGGGAGCGCCGGACTTCTTGTTCGGCTCGCCGGGCAGGAGACGCCACGGGTAGTCCGCCCCGGAGTCACCGTCGTGCTGGGGGAAGAGCGTGACGTTTCGTGTGCTTGGGCCCGAGGTGAACTCTCCGCCGCCCTCGGAGTCGGCGGTCTGAGTGGTCACCGGCGCCAGCCTGCCTATCCCGTTGCGCTCGCCCTTGAGATGGTGGTCGAGCCAGCGCAGCATCAGCTTGGAGAAGGTCCCGTCAGAATCGGGTGCCGAGTGACCGCGCCAGCGGCTGCCGAAGTAGAGGTGCGTGTCCTTGTTGCCCGTACGCCGCAGGGCTTTGTAGAGGTTGTAGCCGCCCTCCTGCTTGACGTTCCAGTCGCCCCAGTTACCCGCGATCAGAACGGGCATGTCCATCTTGTGGGCGTTGCGGACGTAGTCGCGCTCGAGCCAGAACTTGTCGTAATCCGGGGTGTCGAAGTCGTAGCCGTGTTCGGTGTGCTTTAACTCGTCGCAGGGCGTGGTCGAGGACTCGACCCTCTCGGCCCACTCGTCGTTGGCCACGTCCACGGGCGGAGGCACGGCAAAGCCGAAGTCGAAGGCCAACGGCGTGTCGAACCCCTCTTCGATGGCTCCCCCGAGGCCTCTATTGCCGGCGAACTCACTGGTGTAGAGATAGCGGATCCCGCCCGAGTAGGCGTACTCGTACCAGCGCGAAATGGCCACCTGCGGAACGATGGTGGTGAGGTGAGGTGGCGCCTGCGTGGCCGCGGCGATGGCGGTGGTGCCGTCGTAGCTGCCGCCCTCCATCGCTACCTTCTTGGTCGACCACTTCCGATCGGCGATCCACTCGACCACGTCGAAACCCGTTTGCTTCTCGCGCTTGCCGCCGTAGTCGTAGCAGCCTCCCGAGTTGCCGGTTCCCACGACGTCCGCATACATGCGGGTGTATCCGCGCGGCACCAGTTCGTCGGCATCGCCGTTGCGTCCGAGCACCGAGTAGGGCGAGTAGGTGAGGACGGTCGGGCTCTTGACGATCTTGCCGTTCGATGTGGGATGAACCGCCTCGGCGTAGATGTGGCCGTGGCGTGTCTTGATGATGTACTCGACCGTCTTAGAGCCGTCGATGTCGGCTCGAGCCGGTGCGATGTCGTTCGCCGACGCCACCGGGGCCATTTGCATCAGGCCTCCTATGAGCGCCACGGCCAGAACCGTGCCTATCCCCCCCCGACGTCGCATCCGATTACCCCTTCCAATTGTTACAAGATCCGTCTTAAAGATGAACTGTGAGCGCTGAGGTAGCCCTCAGAGGTAGTCCTTAATGGAGAGTTCGCTCCTCGTGGGCCGTTTCCTGCACCCCGGGCCTCGCGCGGTGCTGGACGTTGGTTCTACGCTGCAACTCTGATGTCCACTCGCCGCCCCGCCGACGACGAAGAGCCGCTTTTCCGCATTGCGGCTCGGCGCGCCGTTCGCAGCGCCCGCAAAGAGGCGGCCACGCCGCAGTTCGGCCGGCTCCTTGCGTTTCAGGCAACCGGTGCGGCCGGCGATGCTTTGCTCGCGCTGGCACTGGCGGGCTCGTTGTTCTTTTCGGTGCCCGAGGCAACCGCGCGGGGTCGCGTAGCGATATACCTTGCTCTCACAGTCGCACCTTTCGCCGTGGTGGCGCCGTTTCTGTCTCGCTGGCTCGACCGGCACCACGGCGGGTTGCGTTTCGTCATGGTCGCGGCCGCGGTGGGACGGGGGACCCTCGCATGGTTGCTGGCTACGCGCACCGACAGCCTCTACCTCTTCCCGATCGCGTTTGCCGCCCTGGTGTTGTCACGCTCGGCGCTCGTAGTCAAGGGCGCGTTGCTGCCGGAGTTGGCGCCCGGCGACCGTCCACTCGTCAAGGCAAACTCATCGATCGCCAAGGTGAGCGCGCTGGCGGGAATGTTCGCGGTGCCGCTGGGACTCTTGCTCCTGCAGTTCGTATCCACGAGAGCGGAGTTGCTGTTTTGCGCCCTCGTCTACTACCTGGGCGTGATTCCTGCACTCCTGCTGCCTCGTAGGCGCGGGCGTCGCAATGTGTCGGAGCGGCTCGAGGCGCGCCTGCTCGCGCGATCCGTGAGCATTCGACAGGCGACCTTCGCGGTGGTTGGAATGAGGCTGCTGGTCGGGTTTCTCGTACTGCATCTAGCGTTCGCGCTGCGCCGGGAGGAGTTTGGGTCCCTCGACTTAGGCCTGTTGGTGGGTGCGGCCGCTACGGGTTCGCTCGTCGGTTCACTCCTCGTGCCCGCCGTAAAGGGAAGGCTGAGCGAGGAGGGAGTCATCGCCCTCGCCCTGGTTTGTGCGGGAGTCGTAGGAATCATCGTCGGACGGACGTTCACGGTCGTGACCGCGGCGATCCTGGTGGGAGTGTTTGGGATCGCATCGGGTGCGGCAAAGGTCGCGTTCGACTCGATCGTGCAGCGAGAGACCCCCGCGGCCGCGCGCGGGTGGGCCTTCGCAAGGTTGGAGTCTGTACTTCAACTCGCATGGGTGATCGGCGCGCTTATCCCTCTCGGCCCCCCCATCCCCTCCGGTGCCGGCGTCGTGGTCGTGGGCGCCGCAGCCAACACCGTTGCGCTCGTCTTCGTGCTGGGACGCAGGCGAGTGGCCTCGGGGCGTTTCGACTAGCATCGGGACGGGCAACAGAGCGGGCAACACTAGGTTGCTCGCCGGGTGGTAGTGGGCCGAAAGGGGCGCGCATGGACATCGTCTTCAACGGAAGCGAGCGGCCCACGCTCGGAGTCGAGATCGAGGTCCAAGTCGTGGACGAGGCGGGAGCGCTCGCCACGGACACCGCTGCGACAAAGATACTGGCAGATCTGCGCGGGCATCCGGGATTCAAGCACGAGCTTCTCGAATGCTGCGTCGAGGTCATCACGGACGTCTGCCCCACGGTCGAGGCCGCGCGCCGGGAGTTAGAGGGCAAGCTCGAGCGCCTGATCGAAGTCGCGGACGGTTACGGATACCGAATCATTTCCTCGGGCACTCATCCCTTTTCCGCCTGGGTCGACCAGACGGTCTCACCCGATCCCCGTTACCACCGGTTGATCGACGACTGCCAGTGGACCGCTCGCCGGTTGTTGATCTTCGGCGTCCACACGCACGTGGGGCTGCGCACGGGCGAGGAAGCGATCGCCGTCGGCAACAGCCTCGCGACTTTCATTCCCCACTTCCTCGCGCTCTCGACCTCCAGTCCCTTTTGGCAGGGACGGGACTCGGGTCTCGCTTCGATCCGCAGCAAGATCTTCGAGTCGTTGCCCACCGCCGGGCTCCCGTACCGAATGGCCAATTGGGGCCAGTTTCAACGCTTCATGCGCACGCTCATCGGGGCCGGAACTATCCGCAGCATCCGCGAGGTGTGGTGGGACATCCGGCCGCACCCGGCCTTCGGCACTCTCGAGTTGCGCATCTGCGACGGCATCAGCTCATTGAAGGAACTCGCATCCATCGTGGCGTTGTCCCAGTGCCTGGTGGTGTGGCTTGCGGAGCGCTACAACGCCGGGCTCGACATGTTCGACCATCAAGCGTGGACCATTCGCGAGAACAAATGGCGCGCCGCTCGCTACGGACTCGACGCCGAGATCATTCGCGACGAAGATGGCAACGTAATGTCGCTGCGTCGCTCGATCAGCGACATTTGCGAACGGCTCACTCCGACGGCCGAACGGCTCGGATGTTCGGCGGAGCTGAAGGGCATCGACGACATTCTCGAGCGGGGCACTTCCTCGACGCGCCAGCGCGAGGTCTACCGCGAAACTGGAGATCTCTCGAAGGTCGTCGATTTGTTGGTCGAGGAACTGCAATCGGGTGCGCCCCGACCCTTGGAGGGCGGCGGCGATCTCGTGGGGAGCGTTGTGGATCACGGAGACCCGTTACCGGGCGAGTGAGAGCATGGATAGTCGCGTGACTCTGGCGACCTCACGCGCGGGGGCCGAGGATGCGGACGTCTCCCCGCCGCAGCGTCGCTCCGGTCTGATCGAGCCATCCGCACAACGGCAGCGCGTACTTGCGAGAGGTGCCGAGTAGATCTCGTATGCGCGCCACCGTGAGCGGACCCTCCGACTCGATGGCGCTGCGTATCCTCGTGCGCGCCACGGCCGCCTGCGCGCCCGTCAGGTAGAAGTCGCCGATGGCCACGAGGTCGCCCGAGTCCACGAGCGCGCGCAGAAGCGCCGAGTCCGCATCGAGCTCCCTTGCGAGTGGAGGGGTAAACCCGGCGCCCTCGATCGCGGCCATGACGGTGACGCGTGCGCTTTGCTGGTCGGGGGACATCGCGACCGCATGAGTTGCGAGCCGTACGACGGCTGCTTCGGATTCGATCTCGTCCAGCGCATCCACTAGAGCGTCGAACTCAGTTGGTTCGAGTCCGGTCGCCGCCCGCGCCGCTTCTCGAGGCATCCCCCTTTCGAGCGGTCGCTCGTGATGATGATGCTCGACCGCGGCACGCGCCTTCGCCGCCACCTCGTCGAAGCGCTCGGTCGAGACAAGGAGATCCCCGAAGCGTCGCACGTCCTCGGGAACAGAGTAGGCCCCTGAGCGAAGCAGTGCGTCGACGGTCGGGAGGGCACCGTCGGCGTCGACCAGTGCTACGAGTGCCTCTTCGTTGTCGGCTCGCGCCAGCCGCTCGAGTAACGCGAGGCGCCGCGCATCGGAGCGGGAAGCAACGCGTGCGAGCGGGTCGAGCACGACGCCTCCGCCAAAGGTCAGCATCCGACCCGCATCCCTCAGCACGAAACGGTCGCCGCGCGTTAGAGGAAGGGCGTGGCGTAGGTGCAGTTCGGCAAAGCCCTCTCCACCGGCCTTGATCGACGATGTTCCGAAGAGCTTGATACGCACGGGAGTTTCTGCGGAGCCCGCGTAGAGAAGGTGCGAACCCTTTTCGGTCAACGCCTGGTCCGGCCCCACGGCCCATTCGGGAAGAACGCGCACCCGGACGTCGACGACTCGAGTCGGTCGCCACTGCGAGGGCGCAACGACGGCGTCGCCTCGCCTCGCTCCTTGTCGTTGTAGTCCGGCGAGATTGAGCGCGACCCGGTTGGCCGGCCCTATGGAGCGAAGCCCCTTCTTGTGACTCTGAATGCTCCGGACTCGCGCCCGCCGACCTTCGGGACTGATCTCGACCGCGTCACCCACACCAAGCGCGCCGCCCGAAAGCGTTCCCGTTACGACCGTCCCGGCCCCCGAGATGGTGAAGACGCGATCGATCCACAAGCGAGGTCGTCCCCGATCGTCGGGAGCGGGAGCTCCCGCAACCGCTCGATCCAGAGCCGCAACCAGTTCATCGATTCCCCGCCCGCTGTTGGCCGAGACGGGGATCACGGGCGCGCCCGCGAGCGAGCTGTGCCGAAGATAGTCCTCGGCCTCCGCCCGCGCCAGCTCCAGCGTGTCCTCGTCCACGCTGTCGGCCTTGGTCAGTGCTACGACCCCGCTGCTGACACCCAGCACGTCGAGGATGGCGAGGTGCTCGGTCGATTGGCGCATCCAGCCCTCGTTCGCGTCGACCACGAAGAGACAGACAGAGATTCCACCTGCACCTGCAAGCATGTTCTTGATGAAGCGCTCGTGGCCGGGGACGTCGACGATTCCGATTTCGTTCCCTGAGGGCAGAACGAGCCACGCGAAACCAAGGTCGATGGTCAGACCTCGGCGCTTTTCTTCGGCGAAGCGATCGGGGTCGATACCAGTCAGACGTTGAACCAGGGTGGATTTGCCGTGGTCGACATGCCCGGCGGTGCCTATGACGTGCATGTCCCGACGATATCCGTCGACTTCGGCGCGTGATGATGTCCGAATGGCGCTTGCAAACCGCTCGGAGCACGATGCCGCAGAGGTGAGACGCGAACGCACCGGTCGCCCCGGCGCGGCCGTGAGAGCCCAGGTCTCCTTTGT
>JALZIB010000153.1 GCA_030860505.1 Actinomycetota bacterium | reverse complement strand
TGCAGCGACGGATAGTAAGGGACGGAGAAATCGACGATCTCCTTGCGCTCGGCCACGGTGTCTCCGGCGGCGGAGCCTTCGGGGGCATACGCGGTTACCGCGGCCACCACGATGTCGAACTTCGTGCCGGATGCGAGCTGTTGGAAGATCGTGCCGAAGTCGGTCGAGACCCAATCGTCGTCCGAGTGCTCGACCCCGATGCGGTCGGCGAGCTCGCGCACGATGTCGACGTCGAAACCCGTCAGTGCGCCGTCCTCCTCGAACTCGAACGGCGGATAAGGGATGTTGGATCCGACCGTCAAGCGTCCCTCGCTCACGAAGGTCGGCTCCTCCCCCTCGGTCGCCTCTCGACTCTCGGTCCCACCCGCCGTAGTCGGCTCCTCCTCGCCGCAGGCCGCCATCAGCATCAGAGCTGCGAGTAGCACCAGGAGTACGGTCGGACGTCTGCTCAGCCTCATTACGCTTCCTCCTAATAATCAGGGGTTAACCGTGGATAATAGCCCCTACAGCACGTGAGAGAGGAACGACTTGGTACGCTCGTGACTGGGGTTGGCGAAGATCGCCCTGGGCTCGCCGTCCTCGAGGATCACGCCGTCGTCCATAACCAAGAGGCGCGTTCCGACCTCGCGCGCGAAGCCCATCTCGTGGGTTACGACCACCATGGTCATGCCCTCCTCGGCGAGCCGCTTCATGGTGTCGAGCACCTCCTTGACGAGCTCGGGGTCAAGGGCCGAGGTCACTTCGTCGAAGAGCATGAGCTTGGGCCGCATCGCCAGTGCCCGGGCGATGGCGACGCGCTGCTGCTGTCCTCCGGAGAGCTCCGAGGGGTAGGCCTCGGCCTTCTCGGAGATGCCGACGTGCTCGAGTTCTTGTAGTGCTCGTTTCTTCGCCTCACCCTCGCTCATCTTCAGGACCTTGCGCAGAGCGAGCGTGATGTTGTCCGTCGCGTTCTTGTGGGGAAACAAGTTGAACTGCTGAAAGACGATGCCAATATGGGTACGCACGTTGTTGACGTCGGTGCGGA
Organism: Actinomycetota bacterium; assembly: GCA_030860505.1. GTDB lineage: Bacteria > Actinomycetota > CADDZG01 > CADDZG01 > WHSQ01 > WHSV01. The sequence goes on along the minus strand of JALZIB010000153.1, from coordinate 2,244 downwards.
TATCGGTGATCTCCTTACCGTCGAACAACACCTTGCCCTCGGTTGGCTCCTCGAGCAGATTGATGGTCCTCAGCAGCGTCGACTTCCCCGAGCCCGAAGGACCGATCAACACCACGACCTGGCCCGGCTTGACCGCGAAGTCGACTCCTCTCAGCACGTGGTTGTCGCCGAAGTACTTGTGAATGTTCTCGAGCCTGACGAGAGATCCGTCTTCGTTCATGCGCCGATCCCCACCAGTCCGCTGCGGAGCTTGCGTTCGAGGGCGGTCACGAGCCGGATAAGCGGCAGCGTGATGACGAGATAGCCGGCCACCGCCGCGATCAACGGCGTTGAGTTGAAGGTCTCGGCATAGCTGTCCGAGGCCCAGGCGAGAAGCTCACGATCCGCGAAGGCGAAGCCGAGAAAGGCGATCAACGAGGTGTCCTTGATCAGGATGACGAACTCGTTGGTGAGCGGCGGAATGACCCGTCTGATGGCCTGCGGCATGATCACGTAGCCCATCGACTGCAGATAGGACATGCCCAGAGAGCGGGACGCTTCCATCTGGCCGCGCTCGAGCGACTGGATGCCGGACCGGAAGATCTCCGCCGTATAGGCGCCTGCGTTCATTCCCAGAATGATGATGCCGGTACGGTACACGCTCACGTCGAGACCGAGTCCGGTCACGAGACCCAGATAGCCCACGATCAGCTGCACCAACAGCGGCGTGCCGCGAAACAGATTGACGTAGACGCGCGCCGGAGCGCGCACGACCGCGCGTTTGGACAGCGCCATAAGCGCAAGGATGCCGCCGAGCAGCACGCCGATCAACTGCCCGAAGAAGGCGAGGAACACCGTGTTCCTCGCCGCGGCGAAGAACGTCTCCGTGAACGGTCCCAGGACGTCGAAGCTGAAGAAGAGACGGATGAAGAGCGCAAAGTCCTCGCCCGCCCTGAACCAGAGATACAAGACCGACAACAACACCGCCAGGACTCCGAGAGCCGCTCCCGAAAGAGCCGCCTCGCGCGCCGTCTTGGTCGGCATCATCCTGTAGACGCCGTAGCCCCCGCCTATCGCCGCCAGACCCAGGGCGATCCCGATGTAGAGCAGCGACGCCTGGAAGGGACTCGTGGTGGACGACACGATCTGCTCGAACGAGCCGACTCCCTGAACCAGCACGAACACGATGGTCCCGCCCATGGACACCCCGAGGGAGGCAACGCCCACGGCAAGGATCAGCGCAGAAAGTGGAGTTAACTCCCTGCGCCAAGCCGTGAAACCCTCAGCGCGCCTCTTCATGCTCTCGGAAATCGCGGGGCCCGCAGAGACAGACCCTCAGATTCGGCCTTAGCCCTCCGCCACGCTGCCGCCGGGCGGCAGGTCGGGATAGGCGTCGTAGATCTCCTTATAGCTACCGTCTTCGATCATCTCGGCGAGCGCCTCGTTGATGGCCTCCAGAAGTTCTTCGTTGTTGGGATCGACGGCGATGCCGTAGGACTCGCCCGTGTCGATGGTCTCGACCAACTCGAGGGTGTCGCCGCGCGCTTCGATCTCGGCAAGCGCGGTCGGCTCGTCGTTGACGACGCCGTCGACCTGGCCGGCCTCGAGCGCGGTGTAACCGTCGGGACCCTGCTTGAAGGAGCGAATCTCGACGCCCTCGGGCACGTTCTCCTCCGCGTAGGCCTTGCCGGTGGTGCCGTTCTGCACGCCGATGACGTCACCCTCGGCGAGGTCCTCGATCGAGGCGAGGTCGGACCCGGCTTCGACGGTGAGCGATTGCTGCGAGTTGTAGTACGGGTCCGAGAAATTGACCTCTTCCTCGCGCTCGGGCGTAATGGTCGACGCCGCCACCACGACATCGAACCGGGCCCCTGCAAGCTGAGTGAAGATGGTGTCGAACGAGGTGTCGACGATGTTCTCGTCCGACACCTCGAGTTCGAGGCGCTCGCCGATGTCCTTGATGAGGTCGATATCGAGCCCGACGAGCTCTCCGCCCTCGCGGAACTCGAACGGCGGGTAGGGAATGTCAGAACCGACGGTGAGAACGCCCTCTTCGATGGTGGTGAGCTCAGCTCCATCACCGTTCTCCTCAGAGCCGGTGTCGTCCGAGCCGGTGTCGGCCGGATCGTCACCCTCGGTTTCCCCGCAGGCCGCCGCGACCAGCAGCAGCGCCGCAAGCAATGCCATCAACGCCAGCAGGCGGTGGTTGAGCTTCATAGAGATTCCCCTCCAGAGATCGATGCCTCACGTACTACAAGTGTAGTG
>JALZIB010000131.1 GCA_030860505.1 Actinomycetota bacterium | reverse complement strand
GTTCGCATGTTCGAGGGGTCGCTGCCGCGATCGGGCTCGGTCAGGCCGAAGCATCCGATCGCCTCGCCCTTGGCCATGCGCGGGAGCCACTCGGTGCGCTGCTCCTCGGACCCGTAGGTGCGGATGGGCCACATCGCGAGCGAGCCCTGGACCGACACGAAGCTCCGCAAGCCGCTGTCCCCGGCCTCGAGCTCGAGGCACGCGAGGCCGTAGCTCGTGGCGTTGGTCCCGGCGCAACCGTAGCCGTCGAGGTGCATGCCCAACAGCCCGAGCTCCCCGATTTCTGACGCCAGCTCGAGTGGGAACTCGCCCGCCTCGAACCACTTTTCGATCCCCGGCATGAAGCGGTCGCCGACGAACTCGGCCACGGTCGACCGGATCATGCGCTCCTCGTCGGTAAGGAGATGGTCGAGGCCGAGGAAATCGAGCCGGTCTGTGGTCATGTGCGGACCCCCTCTGTGGATTGGTCGAGAGCCTGTGGTTCGGCGATTACGAGTAGTTCGGACGCCTGCGGGCCCGCACTTGTGAGCAGGCGCCGATGGTCGTCGGGCCACGGCCGGACGCCGCCGTCGGGCGAGCGCAGGGCGGTGACGACGGTCGCGGTTACGCAGCGCTCCCCGGCGCGCTCGATGGAGAAGTCGTAAGTGATCGAACTCGTTCCCACCTCTGCGATCGCGAGCGTGATGTCGAGCAGGTCGCGATGGTCGAGAAGTGCCTTGAAGTCCGCCGAGATGTGCACCCGGGGAAGGTGTCCGTAGACGTCGTCGAGGATGCCGAGCCGTTCGAAGAGAGCCGTCTCAGCCCACTCGATCATTCGAAACGCAGCGGTGTTGTGCCAGTGTCCCGACGCGTCGGTGTCGCTCCACTCGATGCGTCGCTGGATCGTTATCGACGCCGGAGTCTCCTGGTTGCTCACGCCGTTGCTCACGACCCCGAGCGTACTTGACGTAGGTTCTCATTTTGGGCGATGGCGGTTTGTCGATCATGAAGGGGGCAGGGATTGCGTCTGGGCGTCGGGTTGCCAAACTCAGTACCAGGAGCAGAGCCGCGCCTGCTGCTCGAGTGGGCCCGGCGTGCCGACGATGCCACCTTCGACAGTCTTGGGGTGGTCGACCGCATGCGCTACGACAGCCTCGAGCCCATGACCCTGCTTGCGGCCGTGGGCGCGTGCACGACCCGCATCGAGCTCGTCACCATGGTCGTGATTGGCCCGCTGCGCGACCACGCTATCTTCGGTCGCGAAGCGGCGACCATCCATGCTCTGAGCGGAGGGCGGCTCACGCTGGGGCTCGCGGTGGGGGCCCGCACCGACGACTACGACGCCCTCGGCGTAGCGCACCAGGGCCGGGGCGTGCGGCTCGAAGATCAGCTCGCCGCACTGCGCGACGCCTTCGAAGCGGCGTCCGGCCCTGGAGCGGGTCCGGATTTGCTCGTAGGAGGTGGGAGCGACATCACCTTCGTGCGCGCGGCTCGCTACGCCGACGGCTACGTCCACGGTGGCGGGCCGCCGCGCGCCTTCGAGCGCGCCGCAAGCCGAGCGGCGACCGCATGGAGCGATGCGGGCAGGCCCGGCAGGCCAAGGCTGTGGGCGCAGGCGTACTTTGCGTTGGGGGACGAGGCCGGCCTCGAGCGAGCCCGCTCCTACATGCGCGACTACTACGCTTTCACCGGGCCCTTCGCCGAAAAGATCACAGAGGGCCTGCTGACCACGCCGCAGAGCATCGTGCAGTTCGTGCGCGGCTACGAGGAGGCCGGGTGCGACCATCTCGTTCTGTTGCCCGCGCTTGCGGAGCTCGGCCAGCTCGACGCGCTCGCCGAGGTGGTCGCGAGGTGAGGATCGCGACCGTCGGAGGGGGGCCGGGCGGGCTCTACGCGAGCCTCCTCCTGAAGAAGTCGGCGCCGGAGCTCGACGTGACCGTGTTCGAGAAGAACCGGCGCGGGGCGACTTACGGCTGGGGAGTCGTGTTCTCGGACCGCACGCTCAACTCGTTTAGAGAGGCCGACTACCCGAGCTACGACGACATCATCGAGCATTTCGTGATCTGGGACGCGATCGACGTACGCTTGGAGGACACGGTCGTGCGCGCGGGAGGCCAGGTGTTCTCCGGAATCGCACGGCGACGTCTGCTCGACATCCTCACCGACCGCTGCACGGAGGTGGGCGTCGAAGTGCGCTTCGAAAGCGAGGTGTCGCCCAGCGACCTCGGTGACTATGACCTCGCCATCGCGGCCGACGGCATCCACAGCTTGACGCGCGCGGGCCACGACGAGGTCTTCAGACCCCGTATCAGCGAGGGACGGGCGCGCTATATCTGGTTCGGCACGACTCTTCCGCTGGACAGCTTCACGTTCATCTTCAGGAGCAGCGAGCACGGTCTCTTTCAGGTGCACGCCTATCCCTTCGACGGTCGAACCAGCACCTTCATCGTCGAGACGGACCACTCGACCTGGTGTCGAGCGGGACTCGACCAAGCGACGGAGGCCGCCAGCATCGCCTACTGCGAGAAGCTCTTCGAGGTCGACCTGCGCGGGCACTCGCTGATGAGCAACCAGTCGAAGTGGATCAGCTTCCCGACGCTGAAGACGAAGTCGTGGGTCCACAGCAGCGACGCAACGCCCACCGTGCTGGTGGGGGATTCGGCTCACACCGCGCACTTTTCGATCGGGTCGGGGACCAAGCTTGCGATGGAGGACGCGATCTCGCTGGCCAGAGCCTTCGACGAGCGCAAGGCGGTGTCCGGCGACCCCGATGCGCTCGGGTCGGCCCTTGCGGACTATGAGATGGAGCGCAAGCCGATCGTGGAACGCTTTCAAGAGGCCGCGCTGCAGTCCCAGAGCTACTTCGAGTCGACCACTCGCTACCGCAACCTCGACCCCGAGCAGTTCGTCTTTCATCTGCTCACGCGCAGCGGACGGATCGACTACGGCCATCTGCGGGTGCGCGACCCCCATCTCATCGAACGGGTCGACCGGTGGTTCGCGGCCCACTCCGGCGGTGACGAGCGAGCGGTCGTGGCGTCACCTCCCGCACTCGTTCCCTTCGATCTGCGCGGCTTGCGGCTGCCGAACAGGGTCGTGCTGGCGCCCATCGCAGAGGGCACCGCGACGGACGGAGTGATCGGCGGCGCCGACGCGGTGGCGCTGAGCGCCGCCTTCGAGGCATCGGCGGGGCTCGTCGTGACGGATGAGGTCGCGGTGTCCGGCCGCGGACGCATCACTCCAGGGTGCGCGGGTCTGTGGAGCGATGCCCAGGTCGAGGCGTGGCGCATGCTGCTCGGGGACCATGCGGGACGCGCCGCCGTACGACTGAACCACGCGGGGCCGCGCGGGGCAACCAAGCCGCGCCGTGGTGGCTTGGACCGGCCGCTCAACTCGAACGCGTGGCCTCTGGTGGCGGCGTCGGCCGTCGCCTACGGCCGCAACGCCGAGCCCGCTCCGCTCGACGAACGCACGCGCGCCGAGGTGCTCGAGGACTACGCGCGCGCGGCGCGCAACGCCCGGAGGGCAGGGTTCGATGCCGTTCTCGTCGAGATGGCCAGGGGCTATCTGCTCGCCGGCTTTCTCTCTCCGCTCACCAACCGGCGCGACGATGCCCTCGGCGGCGAACTCCGGGGACGCATGCGCTGGCCGCTCGAGGTGTTCGATGCCGTGCGATCCGGCTTCGACGGGCCGGTGGGGGCGTCGGTGTGCGCCCACGACTGGAGGCGAGGGGGAACGACGGTCGAGGACTGCCTCGCGCTCGTCGAGGAGCTGAAGAAGAGAGTCTGCGCGCTGATCGAGGTGACCGCCGGCGCCACGACCGCGCGCTTCAGTCCGCACCTCGACCCCTACTACCTGACGGAGCTAAGCGAACGACTTCGCAACGACGGTGGAGTGCCGACCATGCTCGGGGGAGACATCACGACTGTCGACCGCATCAACACGCTGCTCGGCGGGGCGAGAGCGGACCTCTGCGTTCTTCGGGGCAAGCCGTGAGCGTGGTCGCAGGAGATCCCGGCGTGCTCCATGGTCTTGATGGTCTGGTCTGCGATCTCGACGGGGTCGTGTACCGCGGGGCCGAGGCCATCGATGGCTCACCCGAGGCGATCGCCGCGCTCAGGGAGAGCGGAGTTCGGGTCGTGTTCTGCACGAACAACGCCAATCCCACGATCGCTCGCTACCTCGACAAGTTGCGGGGCATGGGAGTCGACGTCATCCCCGAGCAACTGGTGACCTCGGCCGTCGTCACCGCCGAGATCCTGGCCGCGCGCGGCGCGTCGGGCCGGAGCGCGCTCGTCGTCGGCGGTGAGGGGTTGCGCGAGGCGCTGGCTTCGATCGACGTCACCGTCGTCGACGATCCCTCGGCGCGCGCAGCCGACTACGTCGTGGTCGGTTTCGATCCGGAGTTCACCTACGACGCGCTGCGCCGAGCCTCGTTCGCGGTGCAGGACGGCGCGCAGCTCATCGCCAGCAACGCGGATCCGTCTTTCCCGGCCCCCGACGGGCTGTGGCCGGGGGCCGGATCGTTGGTCGCCGCCATCGAGACCGCCTCGGGGGGCCGGGCCGAGGTCATGGGCAAGCCGCACAAGCCGATGATGCGAGTGGCCGAGCGCCATCTGGCCGGCGCAGCGAAGATCGCGGTGGTCGGCGACCGGCCGGGCACCGACCTCGAGGGGGGCCGGGCCATGGGCTGGGCGACGATACTGGTGCTATCGGGCGTGACGTCCGCCGAGCAGGGGCGCGCCCTGGACCCCGCGCCCGGCCTCACCTTAGAAAGCCTCGCCGATCTCCCCGGCGTGCTGCCTCAGTAGCGCCACTCGTTTTGCCACACAGGTCTCTTCGGGTGCGGACGGCCCCCCAGGAGCAGGATCGCGATCGCTCCGAAGACGAAGCCTCCCGCATGGGCCTGCCATGCGACCCCCGGCTGCGGGATGAGGAACTGGTAAAGAAACCAGAGCCCGAGGACGATGAAGGCGCTCAGTTGTAGCACCGTCCAGATGAAGATGATCGGCACGAGCACGTTCACCTTCGCCCTCGGATAAAGGACGAAATAGGCGCCGAGGATACCGGCGACCGCGCCCGAGGCTCCGATCGCGGGGATGTCGGAGCCGAGGTTGGTCAGGACCTGTGCGAAACCCGAGCCGATGGCCGCCGCAAGGTAGAAGAGGAGATACTTCGTGTGCCCGAGCCAGTCCTCGACGTTGTTGCCGAAGATCCACAGAAAGAGCATGTTCCCGCCGATGTGCAGGAGGTTGCCGTGCAGGAAGGCCGAGAAGATCAACGAGAAGACGAACTCGGGAAGCGTGCGCTCGGGAACCTCGACGGCCTCGGTCCTCGCTCGTAGCGTCGCGGGGCACTCGTCTTCGAACTGACAGGGGATCGGGGCGGTCTCGATGATGAAGCGCTCCTCGGCCGGCGAAGGAAACCCACCCAGTAGGGGCGCACCCGGCTGCACGAGAAAGAACACGACCACGTTCAGCCCCAGCAGTACCAGGGTGATGATGGGCGTGCGGCGGGCGGGGTTGACGTCCGAGATCGGGATGAGCGAGACCACGGGTGCGAGTATAGGTTTCATGGTCTGCAAACCAACAACGGGAGGTCGTGAGTGAGAGACGAGATCAGGCGCATCGCGTTGATCACCTCGGGTGTGGTGGAGCTCACGCGCAACCGGGCCGAGGCCATCGTGCGCGACCTCATCAAGACGGGCGAACTGCCAGGGTCGCAGGCCGGAGGAACGGTCAGGGACCTGATGGAGCGCAGCAGGCAGAATCGCGACGAGATCCTGAACCTCGTGCGCAGCGAGATCAGGGGCCAGGTCGAGGCCATCGGGTTGGCGTCGAGGCGCGATCTCGAGCGGCTGGAGCGAAGGATCGCTCGACTCGAGGGTCGATCTTCCGCCCCCACCACCGCCAGGAAGTCGCCGAAGAAGACCACCGCTAAGAGCTCGAAGAAGTCGACGGCGAAGAAGTCGTCCAAGAGGACAGGCAAGGCGTCGAAGAAAAGCTCCAAGAAGACGACGCGACGGGCTTCGAGCGGGGGATAATCCCAAGTCATGGAACCAAACAGTGATTCTGCTGCGCGCAATGGCGACGTCCGGGTCGCGGGACTGCGCGAGCGCGCGCACCAAACCCTCGTAGACGGTGACGCGTCCGGCGACGACGAGCGCCTCAAGCTGCTCGAGAGCCTCCTCGACGAGCTCGAGCAGGAGCTCGAGCGCGACGTTGGCGAAGCAGCTACGCCTCGACGCTGAGCTCGTGCGGCGCGGGCTGGTGGGATCCCGCGCGGAGGCCCGGCGAGCCATCGAGGCCGGTCTCGTCGTGGTCAGAGGGCTCCCCGCGACCCGCGTCGCGACCATGGTGTCGCCCGCCGACGCGCTCGCCCTCAAGGCTCCCCCGCGCCGCTTCGTGTCGCGCGGGGGAGACAAACTCGACGGCGCGCTGGACCGTTTGACCGTCGAGGTCGCCGGGCGCCGCTGGCTCGACGCGGGGGCCTCGACGGGCGGGTTCACCGACCGACTCCTGCAGGGCGGGGCGGCCGCCGTCATCGCGCTCGATGTCGGGTACGGTCAGCTTGCGTGGATCCTGCGCGGCGACGATCGGGTCACTGTGCTCGAACGCACCAACATCAGGACGGTCGATCCCGGCCGGCTCCCGTGGCGTCCCGACGGGGTGGTGGCGGACCTGTCGTTCATCTCTCTGACCCTGGTGCTGCCCGCGCTCGCAGCCCTCGCTGCAGAGCGGAGCGATTTCGTGGTGATGGTCAAGCCTCAGTTCGAGGTGGGCAAAGAGAACATCGGCAAGGGCGGGGTGGTAAGCGATCCCGCACTGTGGCTCGAGTCTGTGCAGTCGGTGGTCGCCAAAGCGGCGGTCTGCGGGTTGGCTTTTGTCGGCGCGACCGCCTCTGATGTGCCGGGTCCGGCCGGGAATCGAGAGTTCTTCGTTCACTTGCACCGCGCCGGGCCTCACAATAGAGAGGCGCGCGTTCAAGAGACGAGCGCAGAGCATGCGATCGCACGCGCGATCGGGGAAGCCGTCCGTGACTAGGAGCACCGTGGAGATCAAGAGAGTTGCTTTCGCCGTGCATCCGAACAAGTCGGAGGCCGCGCGCATGCGCGACGAGATCGAGCATCTCCTGGCGGAACGATCGATCGAGGTCGTGGACGACAATCCCGACCTCATCGTGTCGCTCGGTGGTGATGGCACCATGCTGCGCGCCGCGCACGTCGCCCACGCCGCTGATGCGCCTCTGCTGGGGGTCAACTTCGGCTCCCTGGGTTATCTCACGGAGGTCGAGGCGGGCGAAGAGATCGACGCGCTCAAGAGGGTGCTCGACGGCGATTACAGGGTCGAGCACAGGATGATGCTGGACTGCGAGGTGGCGAGTGAAGGGCGGCTCGAGAGGCACGTGGGACTCAACGAAGTGCTGGTCGAGCGCTCGGCGCGCTATCGTCTGGTGAGGTTGCGAGTGCGCGTCGGAGGCGAGCAGCTCGCGACATTCAACGCCGACGGTGTGATCGTGGCGACGCCGACCGGTTCGACCGCATATGCGCTGAGCGCCGGGGGCCCCATCATCTCGCCGCGCGCCGAGGCTCTGCTGATCGTGCCGGTGAGCCCGCACGTGATGTTCTCGCGGCCCGTGGTACTCGCGGCCGATGACGTCGTGACGATCGAGCTCGATGAGTCGGCGCCGGTGGCATCGCTGTCACTCGACGGCAGACTGGGGTGCAAGCTCGCCGCCGGGGCCAAGGTCACCGCCCGCCGCCACGAGCGCCCCCTGCGCCTCATCAGGCTCGCCGGACCTGAATTCCTGGAGCGCCTGCGCTCCAAGCTGGACCCCGGGTCCTGACCGATGGCGGCGCGGCTCTCGTAGAGATTTCGTGGCGGTCCTTGGAACTCGCCGTTTTCGCAGCCGTCACCCTTAGGATTCACGCTGGATGCTGAACGAGCTTGTTGTCGAGGGCCTCGGCGTGATCGAGCGCGCCGAGCTGAACTTGGAGTGCGGCTGTAGCGCCCTCACTGGAGAAACCGGCGCCGGGAAGACCCTCGTGGTCGCGGCCCTCGGCTTGCTCGCGGGCGGACGCAGCGTGCGCGCCCTGGTGCGCGAGGGCGCTGCGGAGGCGCGCGTCGAGGGACGTTTCGTCGTGCCGGGCGGTCATCGCTCCGTCGATGTCCTGCGCCGCCACGGCATCGTCGAGGACGACCCGGTCGAGCCGGGCCCCGAGGTCGAGATCATCATGACGAGAACGGTCACCGCGGACGGCAAGGGAGGCCGAGCGCGCATCAACGGACGCCTGACGACGATCGCTGCGCTGGCCGAGGTCGGTGAGCTTCTCGTCGAGATCGCCGGTCAGCACGAGGCTCAGGGGATAGGGGCCCCGGCGCGCCAGCGCGCGCTGCTCGACTCCTTCGCGGGACCCGGCTGCGTTGAGCGCGCGGGGGAGCTGGCCCGCGCGGTGCGGGCGTCGGGACGAGCGAGACGGGAGCTCGACGAGCGTCTGTCGAGCGAACGTGAGCGCGAGCGGGAGGCGGATCTACTGCGCTACGAGAGCGACGAGATCGAGAGCGCGGATCTCCATGTGGGCGAGGCTGAGGTGCTCATGGCCGAGGCCGAGCGACTCGAGTATGCGGAGTCCATTGCGTTGGCGCTAGAGCGCGCGGGCGAGGCGCTCCGGTCCGAGGGCGGCGCGGCCGAGATCCTCGCCGCGGCCTACGCCGACGTCGCGGGGGCCGCTCGCCGGGATGCGACGCTCGCCGATCTCGCTGAGCGGCTCGAGACGATGTCGCTCGAGGCGGCGGACGTCGCCGGGGATCTCGGACTGAGAGTGGTTGCGCCCGATCCCGATGCGCTCGAGACGACTCGCGCACGACTCAACATCATATCCCGACTGGCTCGCAAGTACGGCGACCGGCGTGTGGTCACCGACGATGGACCCGAGGCGGAGGTCCTCGGCCACCTCGCCCGTTGCCGGGCGCGCCTGGCCGAGTTGGAGGGAGCCGAGTCCTCTCTGGCCGAGCTTCGCAGGACGCACGAGGAGACCCTCGCAAGGGCGAAGGTTCTCGCGCTCGAGCTGAGCGACCTGCGACGAGAGGCCGCGCCTCGTCTCGAGGCGGCGATGGAGGAGTTGTTGACGGATCTGGCCCTGCCGGGGGCGCGCTTCGAGGTCGCGCTGGTCAAGCGCGAGCTGTCCGAGGGCGGAGCGGAGTCCGTCGAGTTCCGGGTGTCTGCGAACCAGGGGGAGGCGCCCCGTCTCGTCGCACAGGTGGCATCGGGCGGCGAACTGGCTCGCATCGCCCTTGCGCTCCACCTGTTGACCGCGACCGAGTCCTCCGAACGTGGACGTGGGCGGCCCCCGGCGGCGCAGCGCACCATGATCTTCGACGAGGTCGATGCGGGAGTCGGGGGCCGGGCGGCGCAGGCGGTCGGGCGCGCGCTGGCGCAGCTCGCCAGGACCCCGGGAGCTCAGGTCCTGCTCGTCACGCACCTTCCACAGGTCGCCGCGTGCGCCGACTATCACTTCAGAGTCGAAAAGGGGGCCGCGGGTGGGAGAAACGCCGCCGTCGTCTCCAGGATCAGCGGCACGGACAGGGTCGACGAGCTCTCGCGCATGCTTGCGGGAATGCCCGAGAGCGAACGCGCGCGCGAGCACGCGCGCGAGCTGCTCGAGACCGCGAGCGCGACATGAAGCTGCTCGGGCGACGCCGGCGCATGCCCGAAATCCCCGGCGCGCTCACCGGCGTGGCGCGCGTTGACCGCAGGACGAAGAACCTGGTGGCCCGGTTGAGCCCCGGCGAGATCGCCGTCATCGACCACGAGGACATGGATCGCATCTCGGCGGAGGGCCTCATTGAAAGACGCGTCAGAGCGGTCGTGAACGCGTCGCAGTCCACGACCGGACGCTACCCCAATCTCGGACCACTGCTTCTGTGTTCCGCGGGAGTTCCCGTGATCGACAACGCCGGCCAGGAAGTCATGATGATCGTCGAGGGCAGCGACCTCGCCATCGATGGAGAGCGCGTGTTTCGGGTCGAGGCTGAGGAGTTCGTCGCGATCGCCAAGGGCAACCTTCTTTCCGTGGAAACGGTGGAGCACGCCATCGACCTGGCCAAGCAGGGCATCGCCGTCGAGCTCGAGCGCTTCGCACAGAACACCATCGAGTACATCGAGGACGAACGCGACGTCCTTCTCGAGGCCTCCCGGTTGCCCGAGGTAGACACGGACTTCCACGGCCGCCACGTGCTTGTGGTGGTGCGGGGTTACGACTACAAGGACGATCTGCGCGCGCTGCGCTCTTACATCCGCGAGGTCAAGCCGTTACTCATAGGTGTCGACGGTGGGGCGGACGCCCTCATCGACGTCGGCATGAAGCCGGACATGATCATCGGGGACATGGACTCGGTCACCAGCGAGGGTCTCACGAGCGGGGCCGAGCTTGTGGTGCACGCTTACTCCGGAGGTCACGCGCCCGGTCTCGAACGACTCGAGGCGCTCGGTCTGACGTGCGTCGTCTTCGAGGCGACGGGAACCTCGGAAGACATCGCCATGCTGCTCGCTTTCGAAAGAGGCGCCGAGCTGATCGTGGCGGTGGGGACGCACGCAAACTTGATCGAGTTTCGCGACAAAGGCCGCAAGGGAATGGCGTCGACATTCCTTACGCGCCTGCGCGTCGGACCCATCCTTGTCGACGCCAAGGGCCTGAGCAGGCTCTACCACGGCAGAGTGCGACGGCGCGATCTCGCGCTTCTGGTGGCATCGGCGTTCCTTGCGATGACGGTCGTGATCCTGTTCTCCGACGTCTTTCGAGGACAGCTCGTGCTGTTGTGGGCCGAGATGACGGTCGCGTGGGATCACTTCAGAGAGTCGGTCTTCGGATGATCGACTTTCGCTATCTCCTCGTCACCGTCGTTTCGATCTTCCTCGCGCTCACGGTTGGGATCACGCTGGGCGCCGGCTTTCTCGGCGATCCTCTCTCCAGGGACCTGAAGAGAAGGATCGAATCGGTCACAGGGATCGTCGGAGACCAGCGAAGCGAAATCGGTGAGCTGAACGACCAGATCGATGAGGGCGGTGACTGGGCCCAGTCGATCGAGCCCTGGGTCGTGGACGGACGGCTTGCAGGACGGGACATCGTGCTGTTCACGATCGACGGCAGCGACGAGGCGGTGATCGACGGAACCCGCGAGATTCTCGATCTGGCCGACGCCGACATCGTGACTGAGATCAACGTGGGGCAGAAGTTCGCCCTACCGAGTGAGCCCGAGGCCACCCAACTCGCAACGATCGTCGACTCGGTTGCCGACGAGCGCAGAGCGCTGGTCGGCCAGACGGCCGACGCGCTGGGCGAGGGGGCCGCCTCGCTGGCTGCCGACGACGACGTCGGGGTGGACGGTGCGGCGGTCACCGTCACGGAGTACGACGGTCTCTTGCGCCTGCTGGAGGAACAGGACTTCATCTCGATGTCGCAGGCGGCCGAAGAGACCGCGCCCATCCCTCCAGGGGCGTCATTCGTCGTGGCCGGGGGCAACAGCTCGCCGGAGCCCTTCGACACGTCGGCGTTCGTCGAGCGCCTGACGATCGGTCTCGCAGGTCGAGACCTAAGCGTCGTCGTGTCGGAGTCGACGGGCAGCAGCTGGGAACTGGCCAGGACCATTCGCGAAAGCGGCGACGCGGGTGCTCTTGCGTCGAGCGTCGATGTCGGCGATAACGCGCGTGGAAGGGTCGCGCTCGTGCTGGCGCTCGATCGAAACGAAGGCGACCCTCCCGGGCATTTCGGGATCGGCGACGGTACGCAGCCACTGCCGGACCCACGCCCGGACGACGGTTAGGGGCGGCGAGCAGGTGACGGCGTCGGTGGCGCAGCCGCACGGATCGCTCGCCCGGGGAGCGGCGATCATCGCGGTCGCCACCGCGGTGTCGCGCATCACCGGGCTCGTGCGCGTGATCGTCGTGGCGGGGGCCATGGGGACCACCTTCCTTGCGAACACCTACCAGACGGCCAACACCGCCCCGAACGTCGTCTTCGAGCTCGTTGCCGCGGGAGTGCTGACCTCGGTGTTCGTCCCGACCTTCGTCGATTACCTCGTCCGAGGCCGGCAGGAGGAGGGGTGGCGGGCGGCCGACGCCCTCACGACGGTCGCTCTAGTGGCGCTCGTGGTGATCGCCGGCATCGTGGCACTGGCGGCGGAGCCGCTCATGAGCTTGTTCACCCTCGGGGTGGAGGACTCCGTGTTGCGAGCGAGAGAGGTCGCCTTGGGTTCGACGTTTCTGCGCCTGTTCGCGCCCCAGATCGTTCTCTACGGCGCCGGAATGATCATGACCGGGGCGCTCCACGCCCATCGCAAGTTCGCGCTGGCGGCGATAGCGCCGATCTTCAACAACGTCGTTGTGATCGGCGTGTACTTCACCTATGCGGTAATGCGCGGTAACTCGCCTCCGTCGGTCGAGGGAATCACCACAGGGGAGACACTCGTGCTCGGTCTCGGGACGACACTCGGCGTCCTTGCCATGACCGCGTGCCTGGTCCCGCAACTGCGATCGCTGGGATGGCGCTTCCGTCTGCGATGGGCTCCTGGGCATCCCGCCGTTCGGAAGGCAGCGCATCTCGGAGTGTGGGCCCTCGGTTACGCCGGCGGCTATCAAGCGGGTCTGATCGTGGTCCTCATGCTCGCCAACAACGTCGAGGGGGGAGTGGCCGCCTACCAGTGGGCCTACACCTTCTTCTACATGCCGCACGCGCTGTTCGCGGTGGCGATCTTCAACGTTCTCTTTCCCGCGATGTCCGAGAACGCGGTGAGGGGTGAGGGCGAGAGCCTTCTCGAGCGCCTGCGCGACGGCCTCAGGATGCTCGCCTTCATCCTGCTCCCCACTGCGGCGCTCATGCTCGCAGGGGCCGGCGCGCTCGCGAAGCTCACCCTCGAATACGGGGTCATGACCGAGTCCGGCGCGGCACTTGTGGGGCGCGTCCTGGCGGCCTTCGTGGTCGGGCTCCCCACTTACTCGGCTTTTCTGGTTGCGACACGCGCGTACTACGCACTCGGTGACACAAAGACTCCGGCGCTCGTGAACGGCGGCGCGGTTGCGATCTCGAGCGCTCTTGGCGTTGGCCTCTTCTTCGGGGCGGACGAGCCGTGGGCGGTCCCCGCCCTCGCGCTCGCGCACTCGGTCGGGTTCGCGCTCGCGGCGGCGGCATTGCTCGCGCTCTTGGCCCGACGGGTGGGGACCGTGGTGACGCCGGACGTCAGGGGCAGCGTGTCGAGGTCGCTGGCGGTCTCGCTGCTCGCCCTCGCCGTGATGGGTGCGATGGCGTACATGCTTCCAGGTTCGACCAAAGCCGAAGCGCTGGTGAGCTTCGCCGCGTTGTCCGCATCGGGAATGCTTGTCTACGTCGGCGTGATGGCGAAGCTGCGAGCACCGGAATTGATGCGCCTTCGCGCCCTCGTTGGACGGAGCGGAGGCGCATGAGCCCCGACCTCAACGTCCTGCAGGTCCTGGGGCGCTCGGCGGGCGGTATCGCTCGTCACGTCGCTCATATCACCGAGGCGTTGGACGGCGACGGCCTGTCGGTCGACGTCGCAGGCCCCACCGACCTTCCCGTGGCCATGCCGAAGCCGATCATCCCCCTCGACATTCCCGAGGGCCCGAGGGGGCATGGGCGGGCCGTCCGCAGGCTGCGCAGCTATCTGCACCAAGGCGACTACGACGTCGTGCACGCACACGGCCTACGCGCGGGCATCGACGCAGCCCTGGCGGCGCGGCGCGCAAACCAGCCTTCTCTTCTCACGGTTCATAACCTCGTGCGAGCGGACGTCTCGGGGCGGGCCAGGGCGATGCTCTACAAGCCGGCGGAGCCGTTGTCGGTGCGGCTGAGTGCGCGCACGTTCGCGGTCTCCGAGGATATCGCCCGCCACCTGCGATCGATCTCTCCCAGAGGCGCGGCCAAGATTGAGGTTCTCTACCTCGGAATCGGTGATGCACCGCAGACGGTGCGGGACTCGGCGGCCGTGCGCAAAGAAGTCGGCGTCGGCGAGGGCGCGCGCATAATCGTCACCGCTGCTCGCCTGTCGTCCCAAAAGGCTCTGCCCGTGATGTTGAGGGCTCTGGCGCGCTTGCCGGACGATGTCGTGCTCGTGGTCCTCGGACGGGGGCCCGACGAGGACGAGCTCAGAACTCTGGCGCTGGCCCTGGGTCTCGAACCGCGCGTGAGGTGGCTTGGCTGGCGTGACGACATCGCCGATTTCCTCGCGGCGGCGGACGTCTTCTGTCTCTCTTCGAACTGGGAAGGTGTCCCGCTGGCCGCCCAGGAGGCGATTCTGCTGGGGACGCCGGTCGTGAGCACTGCAGTCGGGGGGATGAGAGAGCTGATCGCCGACCGGAGCTCGGGCCGGCTGGTGGACAAAGGAGACGACGCCCAACTCGCGGGGGCGCTTGACGAGGTGCTCGGGTCCGCACCTATCGCCGAGCGCTACGCGGGTCAAGCGGTGGTCGATCTGCGCCGGCGGTTTTCGACACCAAGGATGTTGGCGCGACTGAAGGACGCGTACGCGTGGCACGCGCGCTGAGACTCGCGACCGCGTGCGCGGTGGTCTGTGGCTTCGTGGTGTTGGCAATGTCCCCGGCGGCCGCCGAGGAGGCCTGTGAGCGCGCGGTGGTCGTGGCGATGCCCGGTGTCATGTGGGCAGATCTCGAAGAGATGCAACCACCCAACATCATGCAGGCGGTCGAGGACGGCGCCTGGGGGTCGATGTCGGTCCGCACGAACTCGTCGCGCACCTCGCTGGCATCGGGCTTCGTGACCATGGGCGCAGGAGCGCGCGTCGACGGAGGCGTCACGACGGGGGGCCCCGCGGAACATGAGACCGGGATTGCGGGCTTCGACCGCGACGGTCCCGCGCTCATCTCCGACCGGAAGGTGGGGGGTGTGGACGAGATCGAGCGGGGCGCAAGCGAAGCCGGATACAGCGCGCGGGCGGGGGCGCTGGCCTCGGCCCTGGAGGCGCGGGTTTTCGCGCTCGGCAACGGAGATCTGGGCAGGCCAGCGCCGGCCCCCGTGGGCTACGGACGCTGGGCGCCGCTTGCGGCCATGAACGAGAGCGGAGTCGTGGACGCAGCCACGCACGACGGTCTCTTGCTCGAGGACGACGATGCACCCTACGGCGTCCGCACCGATCCGGCCAGGATCGACGACGCTCTGGACACGTTCTTCCGGGCCGAGGACTGTGGGGTCGCGTTCATCGACCAGGGCGACCTCACGCGCTTCGACCAGTGGGTCATGGCGCTCGCCCGAGACGAGGTGTCGGGCGACCTCGTCGAGGAGCAGAGGGTCTCGCTCGAGGCGACGGACGACCTCATAGGCGATCTGCGCGAGCGCCTCGAGCACGACGATCTTCTGCTCGTCGTGTCGCCGACCTCGCCCGCCTGGGCCGGCGAGGCACACCTCGGGGTGGCGATCGCGGTGGGTCCGGGGTTCGCGCCCGGCGACGCGCTCGAGTCCGCCTCCACCCGGCGTTCGAGCTTGGTCACGTTGCCCGATGTCGCGCCGACCATCCTCGATCACTTCGGAGTCGAGCGCCCGGACGTCATGAACGGCCGCCCCATGATCTCGGCCCCTACAGAGGTCACCGATCCCGCCGCGTCCATGAGAGCACTCGACGACGAGTCGGTCTTCATCGACGAGGTCAAGGGGCCGCTCAGCGGGGTCTTCGTGGTCTTTCAGGTCATCATCTACGTGCTCATCCTGTCTCTGTTCAGGTGGCGTGAGAGACGAGGTGGGGTCGGAGTCACGGCGGCGCGCTGGCTGCAGATCTGCGGGCTCGGCGCCGTCGCCTTTCCGGTGGCGACCTACCTCGCGGGTGTCGTCGACGGCCACTCGATGGGAGCGGTGGCCTTCGGCCTTCTTCTGGTCGCCATCGATGCGGTCCTGGTGGCCGCCGCCGCGATCTCGTTCGGCCGGTGGCTCGATCGGCTGCTGGCACTGGTAGCGTTCACCTGGATCGTCCTCGCAGTCGATCTCGTGACCGGGGGCGTCCTCCAACTCAACACGGTCTTCGGCTACTCGCCGATCGTCGCGGGTCGCTTTGCGGGAGCCGGCAACATCGTGTTTGCGGTGTTCGGCGCCACGGCCGTTCTGACCGCGGCGCTGGCCGCCTACCGTTTCGACGGACGTCGCTGGACGATGCCCGCCGTGGTGGCCCTGTTCGTCGGCACAATTGTGATCGACGGCGCTCCCTCGTTCGGCAGCGACGTCGGCGGAGTGCTCGCGCTCGTTCCCGCGCTTGGCCTCACGTTGCTGCTCCTGACCGGACGCAAGCCGAAGCTCGGGGCCCTCGTTGCGGCGGTGGTGGGAGGTCTCGTCGTTCTGGGAATCTTCTTGTTTATCGACCTGTCGCTCCCGTCGGAGTCACAGACGCATCTCGCGCGCCTTTACGAAGACGCGCGCGCGCGTGGCATCGGCGTCTTCGTCGACACGGTGCAACGAAAGGCGACGGCAAACCTGCGCGTCTTCACTTCGACTATCTGGACCTATTTCGTCCCACCGGCGCTCATGGCGATGATCTACCTCCTGCGCCGTCCGAGCGGACGCTGGCAGCGACTCGCCGTCGGTTATCCGAAGCTGCGCGCCGGTCTCATCGGCGGACTCGTTCTCGCCGTTACCGGTTTGGCGGTCAACGACTCCGGCATCGTGATTCCGGCGGTCATCCTTTCCTTCCTGGTCCCCATGGCTTTGCTTGTTCACCTCTCGATGGATGCGCGCGCGCTAGCCGGAGAGCCCGTCGCGGTGAACCCGTGATCGGCGGGTGGGCTCGGGAGTTCGTGGTCGCCTGCGGCGCGGGTGCAGCCGGCTGCTTGCTGACGACGCTGGTGGCACTGCGGACGACCCCGGAGAGCCTCGAGCGCATCAATGTCAACGGACGGCGCGTGCCGGCCGTATTGGGTTTCGGCATCGTGACGGGCGTCGTCTCGGGCTTGTTCGCTTTGACCTTGCTCGGCTCGGCGATCCTCCTATGGGTATCGGCGCTGGGTTATTCGGCTTCTGTGCTCGCGGTCGCGGGCATCATGTTCTCGGCCGGCCTGCTCGATGATCGGAAGGGGGACGAGGCAGCGCGCGGCTTCAGGGGCCACCTGGGCGCCGCCCGAAGGGGAGCGATCACCGGGGGACTGGTCAAGATCGCTGCGGGAGGGCTCGCGGGACTCGGAGCGGCGCTGTCCGCACCCGGAGTGCTCATGAAGATCGAGATGTTCCTGCTGGTTCCCCTGACGGCCAATCTCTTCAACTTGCTCGACAGGGCGCCCGGCAGAGCGGCCAAGGCGGGCTGGTTGCTGGTGGTTCCGCTCGTGTTGTTCGGCGACCCAGGGTGGGCGCTGGCGGCGGCGGGCCTGATCGGCGCCCTCGTCGTGGTGACGCCGTTCGACCTCAGGGAGCGGGGCATGCTCGGCGATGCCGGGGCGAATCCGCTCGGCGCAATCATCGGATTCGGTGCGGTCCTGGCGCTGCCGGAGCCATTCAGGGCGGCGGCCGTGCTCGTCGTCGCCGGCCTCAACCTCGCGTCCGAGACCAGGTCCTTCTCGCACGTCATCGAATCGACTCCATGGCTCCGAAGGCTCGACCGAATCGGCCGCAAATAGACGCGCCGCTCCCCGCGCGCGTGCTAGCTTGGACTGACTTCCCCTAAAGCGCAGCGAGACTGCACCAGATTCACCGATGGTGTCGTCATGTGGCTCGCGTTGGGGGTCGTCACCAGATCACATCTGGGTCTTCGCTCGGTAGTTGCGGGCCGGACTCAACCTAAGGACAGGATCGGAGGGCTGGTGGCGAAGCACGTTTTCGTGACGGGCGGCGTGGTGTCGAGTCTCGGCAAGGGCATCACCGCGGCCTCATTGGGACGACTCCTGAAGGCCCGGGGCCTCAGGATCATGATTCAGAAGCTCGACCCCTACATCAACGTCGACCCAGGGACGATGAACCCGTTTCAGCACGGCGAGGTCTTCGTAACTGAGGACGGCGGCGAAACCGACCTCGACCTCGGTCACTACGAACGCTTCATCGACGAGAACATGCACAGAGCCAGCAACGTCACCACCGGCGCCCTCTATCAGAGCATCATCGCGAAGGAGCGGCGCGGCGACTACCTGGGGGACACCGTCCAGGTCATCCCGCACGTGACCGAGGCCATCAAGGAGCGCATCTTGTCGTTGGCCGACGACTCGGGGGCCGACGTCCTCATCACGGAGATCGGTGGAACCGTCGGCGACATCGAATCGCTTCCCTTCCTCGAGGCCATTCGGCAGTTGAAGCGTGAGCTCGGCCGCGACGACACCTGCTACGTCCACGTCACGCTCGTGCCCTTCATGGGCGCGGCCGAGGAACTCAAGACGAAGCCGACGCAGCACTCAGTGCGCGAGCTTCGCAGCATCGGAATCCAGCCGGACGCCATCGTGTGCCGTAGCGACCGTCCGATCACGTCCTCTTTGAAGCGCAAGATCTCTCTGTTGTGTGACGTCAACGTCGAGGCGGTCGTGTCGATGGTCGACGCCAGTAGCATCTACGAGGTTCCGCTCGTGACCCACGCCGAGAACCTCGATGGATTCGTGGTCGATCACCTCCGGATGACAGACGTGCCCGCCCCCGACCTCTCGCACTGGCAGGGCATCGTCAATCGCATCAACTCGTGCGAGGGAGAGGTCAACATCGGCCTCATCGGAAAGTACGTAACGCTCCCCGACGCCTATCTGTCTGTGGTCGAGAGCCTCAAGCACGCCGGGTACTTCCACTCCACCGATGTGAAGGTCACGTGGATAGCCTCGGACGATCTCGAGGGGGCCGATCCGGCCGACAAGCTCGGGGACGTCGACGGCGTTCTCGTCCCCGGTGGTTTCGGAGTGCGGGGAATCGAGGGCAAGATCGACGCCATTCACTATGCGCGCCACAACGAGGTCCCGTTCCTCGGGATCTGCCTCGGGCTTCAGTGCGCGGTCATCGAGTTCGCGCGCAACGTCGCCGGCCTCGAGGGCGCGAACTCGTCCGAGTTCGATTCCTCGACCCCGGCCCCCGTGGTCGACATCCTGGCCGGCCAGGACCTCAACTCTCTCGGCGGCACCATGCGACTGGGAGCGTATCCATGTCGCATCAAGAGGGGTTCGAAGGCCGAGCAGGCCTACGGAGGCGAGCTCATCTTCGAACGCCACCGGCATCGCTACGAGGTGAACCCTCGGTTCAGGCGCAAGCTCGAGGACGCCGGTCTGGTGTGTTCCGGTGAGTCTCCCGACGGAACGCTGGTCGAGATCATCGAGCTGGCGGACCATCCGTGGTTCGTGGCGGGGCAGTTCCATCCGGAGTTCAAGAGCCGTCCCGACCGCCCGCAACCTCTGTTCAGAGACTTCGTCGGGGCGGCCCTAGCGCGCCGGCACGGCGCAGCCTCGACCCCGGAAACGGTCGGCCACTCGGCCGAGATCTAAATCCTTTCTCGCGCTGCGACGGAACCACTAGGCTAGCGAGCCACAAGCAAGGGGGTTTGGGTTCATGAAGGTCGGAGTACCGCGCGAGCTCAAGGACAACGAGTACCGGGTCGCCATCACGCCGGCCGGCGTGCGAGAGCTAGTAGTGCACAACCATGAGGTCATCATCGAAAGAGACGCGGGCCGCGGCTCGAGCATCTTCGATGAGGAGTTCGAGCGCGCCGGTGCAAGGATCGTGCCCGACGCCGATGTCGTTTTTGCCGACGCGGACATGGTGCTCAAGGTGAAGGAACCAATCGAGGAGGAGTTCGGACGCCTGCGCGAGGGACTAATCCTATTCACCTACCTGCACCTCGCCGCGTCCGAGCCGGTCACGCGCGCGCTGCTGGAGGCCGGGACCACGGGCGTGGCCTACGAGACCGTCGAGCATCCCGACGGCTCGCTTCCTCTTCTCGCGCCGATGAGCGAGGTGGCGGGCAGGATGGCCCCGCAGGTGGGAGCGCACTTCCTCGAGCGCGAAAACGGGGGCCGGGGCATCTTGATGGGCGGC
This sequence comes from Actinomycetota bacterium, assembly GCA_030860505.1. Lineage (GTDB taxonomy): Bacteria > Actinomycetota > CADDZG01 > CADDZG01 > WHSQ01 > WHSV01. The sequence goes on along the minus strand of JALZIB010000131.1, from coordinate 1,318 downwards.
GTTTCGGGAGTGGCGCCGGCGAAGGTCGTCGTCATCGGGGCGGGGATGTCGGGGATGAACGCGGCGTGGATCGCGCAGGGCATGGAGGCCGAGGTCATCATCCTCGACCGCAACATCGCGAAGCTGCGCGATGTCGACCGTATTCACAAGGGACGCATCCTGACGCTGATGTCAAACCGTTTGGTGGTCGAGGAGATCGTCACTCAAGCCGACCTCGTCATCGGAGCCGTCCTCGTACCGGGCGCACTCGCCCCGAAGGTCGTGACCGAGGACATCATCAAAGAGATGAAGCCCGGCGCGGTGGTCGTCGACATCTCGGTCGACCAGGGCGGCTGCTTCGAGACCTCCCGGATGACGACGCACTCGGACCCGACCTACGTGGTGCACGACGTGGTCCACTACTGCGTCGGCAACATGCCGGGGGCCGTTCCGCACACCTCGACTTACGCGCTCACGAACGCGACGCTTCCTTACGTCATGATGCTCGCCGAGCTCGGGGTCGAGGAGGCCGTCGCAGAGGACCCGGCTGTGGCGAGAGGCGTCAACACTTACAAGGGCGCGGTGGTCTACGAGCCCGTAGCGGAGGCACACGGGCTTGAGTGGGTCCCTCTCGACAAGCTCACCTGAGACTCTGCCTGCGGAGGACGCGGCCGGCAGAGTGATCGATGAGTTCATCACCCATCTGACGTCGGAGCGCGGGCTGGCGGCGAACACCATCAGTGCCTATGGGCGCGATCTTGCGTTGTGGAGAAGACACTGCGCCTCGAACGATATCGACCTGCGAACCGTCCAGCCGCGGGAGCTGACGGACTTCTTGGACCGCGTCCGCGCGGGCGCATCTCCAGCCTCCACGCCGCTGTCGCCCTCGAGCGTCGCGCGACTGCTCGTGTCGGTTCGATCCCTCTACCGCTTCATGTCTCGTGAGGGCTACGTGCAGGCCGACCCTACGGCCATGATCGGGAGCCCGGCCCGCCCGCGTTCCATACCAAAGGCAATCCGGCTCGATCAGGTCGAGGCGCTGGTGGAGCTGCCGCGCACCGACGATGTCCTCGGGAGGCGCGATCGAGCGATGCTGGAAACCCTCTACGCCACAGGCGTGCGCATCTCCGAGCTGGTGGCTCTGGACGTCGACGACGTCGACCTCGAGGAAGGTTCTCTGCTGGTGAGGGCCGGCAAGGGGAGCAGGTCGCGTCGCCTCCCGGTGGGTCGAGTGGCGCGGGGAGCAATCGGGGCCTACGTCACCCAGACGAGGCCGGTGCTGGCAGGGCGCTCTGAGGGCTCGAGGGCCGGGGGCGCCTTGTTCCTCAATGGTCGCGGG
>JALZIB010000088.1 GCA_030860505.1 Actinomycetota bacterium | reverse complement strand
ACTCGCAACTCAAGAGTTCTGGACCCCGATCAGTTTGCGCCGCGACTGCGGTCAAGAGGCAAACCCCTCGCGCCGCCGGCCTCGGCTGGTCCTGCTCCGTTTCGGGCCGGACCGCTATTAGGGTGAGGCCCGCCATAACGCACCTTGGTGTCTAGGGAGAGTCATGTCCGACCGCAGGCCCATAGGCATGTTCGACTCCGGTGTGGGGGGCCTCACCGTCGCCCGCGCCGTGATCGACCTCTTGCCGCACGAGGACCTCATTTACTTCGGCGACGTCGCGCGCTGTCCTTACGGCCCCCGTCCTGCCGACGAGGTCCGTCGCTTCGCGCTCGAGATCATGGACGTGCTGGCAGCTTCCGACGTGAAGATCCTCGTGGTGGCGTGCAATTCCGCCGCATCCACCGCGCTCGAGGCGGCGACCGAACGCTACGACCTGCCCATCATCTCGGTCATCGAGCCCGGCGTGCACGCGGCCGTGGCGGCAACTCGCAACCGCCGTATCGGGCTCATCGGGACCGAGGCCACCGTTGCGTCGGGCGCATACGACCGAGCCGTGGCCGACACTAGGGCCAACGTCACGCTCGTGAGCCGAGCCTGTCCGCGCTTCGTCGAGTTCGTCGAGCGCGGCGAGACGACGTCTGAGGAAGTCATGGCCCTGGCCTGGGACTACCTCGGCCCCCTCAAGGAGCAAGACGTCGACACGCTGATCCTCGGGTGCACGCACTACCCTCTGCTCACCGGGGTGATCCAGTACGTCATGGGAGAAGGTGTCGTGCTCGTATCGTCCGCCGAGGCGACGGCGACCGACGTCTTCGCGGCTCTGCGCAACGCGGACCTCATCAACCAACAACGCAAGCTCGGCGCGCACCGCTTCATCTCTTCGAGCAGTGAGACCAGCTTCTCCGAGCTGGGCACCCGTTTCCTGGGGCCCGAGTTCGGTCGGGTCGAGCACCACCCCTGGCCCAGCGAGGCGCGCACGTGAGCCTGTCCGTCACCGTTCTCGGGTGCTCGGGCGTCTTTCAGACGCGCGAGCAGGCGGCTTCCGGTTTTCTTATTGAGATTGACGCCGGACGCTGGCTGATGGATGCAGGTGGAGGCACCTGGAGAAACCTCCTTGACCATGTGGACTATCGCGACGTGGACGGCGTGCTCTTGAGCCATCGACATTCCGATCACACCATCGACATCCTTCAGCTTTTTCACGCCCGCCACTACGGCGACATCAAGGCGCCCCAGACGAAGATCCCGTTGTGGGCGCCGCAGGAGACGATCGACCGGCTGCTCGCCTTCGAGGAGAGCCTCGCGGAGAGTTTCGATCTCGTTCCGATCGATCAGGACAGCGAGATCAGTCTCGGCCCAGCGCGCGTGACCTTCGCTCGCATGAAACATCCTCCCGTGACGCTTGGCGTGCGTATCGAGTACGGGGACGGTGCATTCGCCTACAGCGCGGACTCGGGCATCGAGGGCGACTTCGAGGCTCTCGCGAGAGGCGCACAAGTACTGGTATGTGAGGCAACCGTTCAAGACGAGGACGAGCCTTGGTGGGGTCATCTGTCCGCCTCCGGCGCCGGAAGCATCGCGGCTCGCTACGGTGTGGACCGGCTCGTGCTCACGCATTTGCGCCCAGGTTGTGACCGCGAGCTCTCTCTGCAACAAGCGCGCCGGGCCGCGCCCGGTATAGAAGTAGAACTTGCAACCGCTGGACTGAGACTGGAGGTGGGCTGATGCCCCGCGTCGATGGGCGCGCTCAAGACGAGCTGAGGCCGGTGAAGATGACACCCGGGTTCATGCCAAACGCCGAAGGATCGTGCCTGGTCGAGATGGGTGACACGAAGGTCATCTGCAGCGCGACGATCGAGAACAACGTCCCTCGCTGGATGGCCAACAAAGGCAGGGGCTGGGTCACGGCCGAGTACTCGATGTTGCCGCGCTCGACCGACGAACGCGTGCGTCGCGAGGTCAACAAGGGAAGGCCCTCGGGCCGCACTCAGGAGATTCAGCGGCTCATCGGGCGGAGTCTGCGCGCAATCACTGACCTCGAGGCGCTGGGAGAGCGAAGCGTCATCGTGGACTGTGACGTGCTTCAGGCCGACGGAGGGACGAGAACCGCATCGATTACCGGCGCGTTCGTCGCGCTCTCCTTGGCCTTCAGCCAACTCGAGGACTCGGGCGCGCTCGACTCCCTTCCGCTCATGGATTCGGTGTCGGCCATCAGCGTGGGAATCGTCGGTGGCGTCCCGTGCCTCGATCTCAACTACGCCGAAGACTCGACGGCTGATGTCGACATGAACGTGGTGATGACGGGAGCCGGCAAGCTCGTCGAGGTCCAGGGCACGGCGGAGCAAGGGACCTTCGACCGCGCCGAGCTAAACCAGTTGCTCGATCTCGCTGCAAAGGGGATCGTGGAGCTCACCGCGTCACAGGACACGACCCTTGGAGCGCCGGAGGCGGATTGAAAGCAATCTTTGCGTCGCGCAACAAGCACAAGGCCGAACAGGTCGGGCGCGTGCTGATTGGCATGGAGCTGGTTCCGCTGGATGAGGTCGCGGCCGATCTCGAGCTCGATGAGCCCTACGACTCCTTCGAAGAGAACGCCCTCGCCAAGGCGCGCGCGGTCGTTGAGGCCACCGGAGAGGCGGCGGTCGCCGATGATTCCGGGCTCGAGGTTGACTTCCTCGACGGCGCTCCCGGAGTTCATTCGGCTCGTTATGCCGGCGCGCGAGCGACCGACGCGGACAACAACGCAAAGCTGGTAGCTGCGCTTCAAGACGTGCCCGAGTCCGATCGCACGGCCCGCTACCGGTGCGTCGCGGTGCTCGTCACCCCCGAGGGTAAGGAGTTCATCGCCGAGGAGACCTGCGAGGGGACGATCTCACTCGAGGCCAGAGGCGAGCTCGGATTCGGTTACGACCCGCACTTCGTTCCCCGGCCATCGCCCGAGCGGCGAGAGACTCGCACCATGGGTGAGATTCCGCTCGACGAGAAGCTTGCCTTCAACCATCGCGGCAGGGCGTTTCGAAAGCTTGCCGCGTCGCTTCGCAAGGACGCATTCATTCTCGACCCCGACGAGAGCACCGCCTGGTCATGAGCGACGAGGCGGATCTCAATCAATCGATCTCGCAGCTTCGAGTGAAGCGTTCGCAGGAAGGGCTCGACGAGAGCGATATAGACCCCGATCCGTTCGTGCAGTTCGATTCGTGGATGCGGGCGGCTCTCGCGGCCGGGTTGCGTATGCCCAACGAGATGACGCTCGCCACCGCGGACGCACGCGGACGGCCGGCGGCACGCATCGTGCTGCTCAAAGGGGTCGATAGGGAGGGGTTCACGTTCTTCACGAACTACGCAAGCCGTAAGGGCAAGCAACTGTCCGAGAACCCGCACGCCGCGCTCGTCTTTTACTGGGCCGAGCTCGAGCGCCAGGTCGACGTTACAGGTCGCGTCGCAAAGATCTCCATCGAGGAGTCTGACGCCTACTGGCGCACCCGGCCCCCGAAAAGCCGTAGAGCCGCCTGGGCCTCGCGCCAGAGCGAGGTCATACAGAGCCGTACGGAGCTCGAGGAGCGAGTCCGTGCGGTCGAGCAGCGCTTCCCCGATGACGACGACATACCCATCCCGCCCCACTGGGGTGGCTTCAGGTTGGCCCCCCACACCATCGAGTTCTGGCAGGGTCGCCCCGATCGTCTACACGATCGCTTGATCTACAGGCGCGTTGCGCGTATGGGTTGGCTCATCGAACGTCTGTCGCCATAGCGACGACCTGGTCGTGCAAGCTCCCGTTGGTGGAGAGGCAAGAGCCCTCGCCGCTGAACACGGATCCGTCGATGTGGGTGAGCCGGCCTCCCGCCTCCGACACGATGACCTCGAGCGCGGCGACATCCCAGAGAGAGACGTGGGGCTCGATCATCACGTGTCCCGCACCGCGGGCGACCAGCATGTGTCCCCAGAAGTCTCCGAAGCCGCGCGTGCGCCACGACTCGAGCACGAGACGCTCCTGCAGGTTTTCGAGATCGTGTCTGTAGAAGCCTTTGTCCCCACCGAAGAACACGGTTGCCCGTTCGAGTGAGTCGATCTTGTCGACACTTATGGAGTGGCCGTTGAAGCGCGCGCCGAGTCCCTCGGCCGCGTCGTAGGTCTCTCCGAGCGCGGGAGCGTGAGCGACCCCGACCACGCTGTGATTCTCGACCCTTAACGCGACCAGAGTTGCCCAGGTCGGAATCTCGCTCATGAAGTTGTTGGTGCCGTCGATGGGGTCGATCACCCAGGTCGGCGCACCCTCGACGGGCTCGCCCCCACCGGCCGCGGACAGGCCCTCTTCCTCTCCGAGGATGTTGTGCTCGGGCCATGCCGACGCGATGTGCTCGCGCACGACTGCCTCGGTAGAGGTGTCGGCCTCCGTGACCCAGGTGCCGTCTTTCTTCTTGCTGCGCTGCGGATCGGCACGATAGTGCTCGACCGCGACCGCCCCGCCGAGCTTGGCCACGTCAAGAGCAAACTGCAGTTCGGTGGAGTAGTCGGTCATGGCGACACGATAGTCCTGGGGGCTGTACCGTCCTTGTGACGTCAGGGCGTGGTCAGTCCGTGAGGTCTGCTGCGGCCAGTGCGACTGCGCTCGCTCCCACCGCCGAGTAGACGAGCCGAGCGAGAGCCGAGTCTCTGCCCCCGAGAAGCTTCGCCACGAGGTCGAACTTGAACAAGCCGACCAATCCCCAGTTCAAAGCTCCGACGAGTACGAGAATGCGGGCGACCTTCGTGACCTGGTCGGTGCTATCCGATTTGCGAGCCATGTCGTCTCCTTTGATCGAGGTTCTCCTCGGGTATCTGGTGCGTACCCATTTCGGTTCAAAGAATAGGGGGGCCGCGACCAACGGCTCCCGATCGACTACCGTGACCTCGAGCG
>JALZIB010000049.1 GCA_030860505.1 Actinomycetota bacterium | reverse complement strand
CCGCAGTTCCGCGCGCTCGTCTACAGCGCGGTCTACCTCGGCTGCCGGTGGGGTGAGCTCGTCGGGCTCAAGCGTGTGCACCTGAACCTGTTGAAGCGCGAGGTCCGTATCATCGGAACGCTCGAGGAAGTCCCTGGAGGCGTCAGGTACGTCGAGGAGACCAAGACCAGTGCCAGCCCCCGAACGATCGTCATCCCGGCCTTTCTCGTTGATCTCCTGGCCGCTCATCTGCAACGAGTGCCTCGATCGGACTTCGTGTTCTCTACGAGGACGGTAGCCCGATTCGTCGTTCGAACTTTCGGCAACGGGTGTGGAAGCCGGCAGTGAAGAAGTCTGGCCTCGATCCGAAACTCAGGTTCCACGATTTGCGGCGCACCTGCGCGTCCCTCCTGATCGAACAGGGTGCTCATCCGAAGGAGATCCAGGCTCGGCTCGGGCACTCCTCGATCACGACGACGCTCGATCGTTACGGCCACCTGATGCCGTCGCTCGGTCACCAACTCGCGGTAGATCTCGACGAGATGCGCCAGCGGGCGCGTTCGGATGTGGACTGTGAAGTCTCACCACCCGTGTCCCAGATTGGCTCCGGTAGGTATGTCTCACTTGGCGTGGACCTTTCTGGGTTTGCCGTTGGGCTGAGCCAAGGCGCCGAACTCCTTCGACCTGTCGTGTCGTGCACGATGAGTGCGTAGGAGGACCTCGTCAAGGGTGATCTGCACGGTGTCACCAACCAGGCGGACACCGACGGTCTGGCGGCGGTAGCGGTTCCCGACACGATAGGCGGTGCCGGCAAAGCTCACCGACCCGTGCGGGTCGACGATGCGCAGCACCTCTGCGCCCTTCGTGGATTGCGCCGGTCGCGTCACCTTGGCTCGGCGGTCCATCTTGTGGTCGTCGTCGATCAGGTGACGTCGAGCATGGGTCGCGACCACGACCCCGTTGTGGGTGACGTGAAGCAGCCCCTCTGCCGATTCGATCGTGACCGCCTCACCGGCTAGGTGACGACCGACGTGATAGCGGTGTTTGAGGATGCTGATGCGACCGGCGTGGTCGACCCGGCGACCGACGACCTTCTTGACCGGTGCCGGTTCTTGCTCTTCGAGGGCGACATCGCCATCGATCACCTCGAGGGGTGTCGCCTTCGCGAGCTCGAAACGTCGGATCGGTGGCACGTCGCCGAGAGCCTGGTGCTCTCTTTCATTGTTGTAGTCCACGACCCAGGCATCGAGCGCGACCTGCATGTCCTCGATCGTCTCGAAGCCCTGGTCGGCGAAGAACTCCTTTCGCATGGTCTTGTGGAGGCGCTCGATCTTTCCGGTGGTGGTGGGCGAATAGGGGGCGGTGAGCAGATGGCGGATCCCGTTGTTGAGACAGATGCGGTCAAACGCCACGTTGGCGGGCTTTCTGCCGAGCCTCCCGGTGAAGACCTTGCCGTTGTCGGTCAGGATCTGCTCGGGGATCCCGTGACGGTTGAGCGCTTCGAGAAATGCGTCGCAGACCGGCCGCGCGGTCGCTCTCGCGACGACCTTGGCGATCACGCAGTAGCGGGAGTGATCGTCGATGCCGGTCACGACCGAGACCCCGGTCCCGCTGGAAAGCGTGGCGCCCATGACGTCGACCTGCCACAGCTCCATCGAGCGTGACCGCTCCCAGCGCTTGTAGTCGTCGCGCCTGCGCCTTCGCGGTTTGGGTTGGATCAATCGGTGACGCACGAGGCAGCGATAGATCGCGGCACGCGATGGCGGGTGATCGAGGTCGCGCCGCAGCTTGTTCAATATCGTGCGCGGGCCCCAGCCGGGTTGGGATCGTCGCAGCTCGACGATGCGGACTTCGACCTCGGGCGCCATCTGATGGGGACAGCGATCGGGCTTGGAGCTCTTGTCGGCCAGGGCGGCGAGGCCGTCGGTCGCGTAGCGGACGAGCCAACGATGAAGGGTTCTTCGATCGATCCCATAACGGATCGCGGTGTCCTTGACGGTGGCGCCGTCGAGCACCTCTCTGACCGCGTCGTAGCGCTGCTCAACCATCGACAGATCCACCAGTGGCACGGCGCCCTCCTCGGCTCGGCTGAGCACAAGTGATGACGCGGGATCGGGCTAGAGACGTGGAATTGGTGTGACACAGGTCCCGAGGCCAGTGTCGCCCAGGAGCCGAAGCCGGGTCGCGGAGTGGGACACAGGTACCGAGGCCAATGTGAGACAGAGGTTCCGAGACTTCACACGTTCGGATGTGGACCAAACGTGGACCAACGGCGATGCAGAGGTCATCGCACTGCCCGACCGGGAAGACGAAAACGGCGATCTACCTGCAGATTCGAAGGGTGGGCGGTACTGGGTTCGAACCAGTGACCCCTGCGTTGTAAGGGCGGCTCCGGCGAATTCGACTACCAGCGCAAACGCGTATCTTCGCAGAACAGAGCCACTTTCCGCGTAGTCTCATTTAGGCCCTCTTGATCCCACTTTGGCGCGCGTTTGTTGGATTTCCTAGACCCCTGACCCCTGCGTTGAGGCCTCGGGGGTCACGCGTGGCGACTCCACCAGATTGCCGCTCCAATCTCGTTCAGGGAACTTCGCGGCGAACTGCACACAGCAGTGGCAGACCTGGCTGGTGTAGCGGCGTGGATGTCATTCGACGGGCTCGCCCACAACGATTCACGGCGGCTGTTCCGGGTTGCAGTCGGCTGCTTGGGTGAATACGACTGGCATCAACGGGCAATGCTGCTGTGCGATATGGCCCGCCAGGAGATCTGGTGCGGCGATCCGGACACTGGCCCTGACGTACGTGGAGATGGCGCTGGTGCGGGCGGATCGCCTCACATCCACCGAGCGGGCGATGGCCAGTACCGTCCGGGGCCGCCCCCGGCCGCACCCATGGAGGTTTCAGCTGATCTGCTCGGACAGTCCGATGATGAAGCCCTCGGGGGCACGCATGAAGCAGAGCCGGTAGATGTCCTCGTACTGCGCCATCTCGCCGACGAGTTCGGCACCGTGGCTGCGCAGGCGGGCAACGACATCGTCGATGTCCTCGACAAGGAACATGATGCGGCGTATGCCCAGCGTGTTCGCCGGCGCGCTTTCCGGCTCGGACTTGACCGCCGGCGGCGTGTGGAACCTCGTCAGCTCAACCCCGCCGTGGCCGTCCGGGGGCCGCATCATGGCGATGTCGGCACGGACGCCCTCGAGTCCGACGGTGGCGTCCACAAAAGGCCCTTCGACCGTCGTCTCCCCTTCCAGCTCCATACCGAGTTCGGCGAAGAAGGCTTTGGCGGCCTCGAGGTCGTCGACAACGATGAGAACGTTGTCCATCCGCTGAATCGTCATATCCCCGGAGCATAGGGTCAGATGTTCGCTGTGCCAATAACGGGTGGCGTGGTCTGCGAGGTTCGGTGGACAACATGGCGTTCGTGGGCGAAGGCCAATGCTCGGGAAAGAGGTAGACCGAATCGGTCGAGGAATTCATCCCATCCACCATCTCTCACTTCCTTCAGGACATCCTCAAGCGTGTTGTCCATCCACTCAAGAACGAGAAAGTAGCGAGAAAACGCTTCCTCCCAACCCGAATCTCGAATCTGAACGATGTTGGGGTGCAGAAGCTCCTTGAGTGATGTGACCTCCCGTTCAAAGAGCGTTCCTGGCGTCGGTGGAAGCCGGACAGGTGCTCGCGCCCAGAGCGATCTCAAGCGGACCCTCGCTGAGCGATGGTCAGGTCGCCTTGTCGGTCGCCGTTCCACCGTCGCGCGCCGCCGGCGGAAGTCTTCGCTCGGTCGACCGCGTGATGCTCCTAGGAACGCAGGACCCTGACCGTCCGACCACCCGGACGACGATGCTGCTTTCTAGCGTCGAGATCATCGCCATTGACGAGGCGCAAGGCCCGGGCGTAGAGCCCGGCCTCACCGTCACACTCGCCGTCGGAACAGACGATGCACAGTCCGTCGTCCAAGCGGCCAACTCAGGCGTGCTCGATCTCGTCCTTCTCCCATCCGAGGAATCGCCGTGATCCTCGGCGTCACTTCAGGAAAGGGCGGACTCCGGGCTTCACGTCCCTCACGAAGGGCGAGGTAAGTGCGGCGAGGATGAAGAACGACTCTGCGATGAGGCGCAACAGCTCGGTGCTCACGCTCCTCGCTGGAACTACCCTTCAGCTGCCACGCGACCACGGGACGCAGCGAATCCCTCGATCGAAGAATCGAAGCCGAACCCGACGAGTGCGATCGAGCCTGCGGCGATGCCTGCCCCAACCGCGACGATCCCCTCGCTGAGGTTCCAGGAGATCGTGAGGTACTCGAACCACAACGCGCTCCGCTCCGGGCCGCCTCGCGCTGCTTCTTCGACCGCCGTCACGTTACTTGCGCTGAGCGTCTTCGCAGCTGTGACACTCGAGCTCAGAGATCCGCTTATCACTCGGAAGGGCCGCCTGCACCGCATGCACTCGCTCGGGATCGAACATAGATAAGCACCCCGGCCGACCGGCCGGATTGATCACAACCTGCGGTGCTCGGTTATGGGACGGGGCGCCGGAAGAAAATGCTTGCCGGGTCGCCCGTATGCGACATCGACCAGAAGGAGAGGAAGTCGGTGCCATCAGTGTCCAAGCCTACGTAGTCACCCGGGAAAAAGCCCCGTGCCACGGGCATCGTCCTCATGTCGAAGGAGGCGTCCGTAAGACGCACCTCATCGCCCCAGCTTGGGGCTTGCGAGCAGTCCTCAGCGGCCGGGTGACAGTGCACTACGATATCTATCGATCCGTTACACGGAGAAGGTCGCCGAGCCGGTGGTGTGCAGAGTGTCGGCAGCAAAGGCGACTCTTACGATAACGCGCTGGCCGAATCGGTGATCGGGCTCTACAAGACGGAACTGATCTACAACAAGGGGCCGTGGGCTGGTCTCGCCGATGTCGAGTTCGGCAGTCTCGAATGGGTCGACTGGTGGAACAACCGACGTCTGCTGGAACCGATCGGAATGATTCCGCCGGCCGAAGCTGAAGCCTTGTTCTACAGTCAGAGGGAACTGGTCGAGGAGACCGGGACTCAAGGAAACGAGTCTCTATGAGATCCGGCCCGGTTCATTTCTCATCGAGTTGACTGAGCCTTAGAAGTTGAGGACCTACCCTGAGTTTCTCAAACGAAGAGATCCATAACGCAAGCGTTCTCGCCATTCGCGCAGGTTTGCGTGGGTGAGGAAGTCGAGGTCGCTCACACTCCATCGCGTCACGTCATGGTGCAAAGAAGGAGTTGTTCGACGTGGGTGAATGCGCCCAGGCGCGCCCCCCAGGCGCTGTGGTTATTGACCGGGTGGGCGGTACTCCACCGTCTTCTGAGTTGCCTCGTCGATCTGCTCGGGCGTGAGAAGAGTAACCGTCCTGACGGTAGCCGCGCCCGCCGCGCCTACGGTCATCGCGACCGCCGCCGCGTCGACGTCGCCGGGGAACTCGGCGATGACGTAAGCGTCGTTCTTGCCAAATGCGAAATGGAAGCTCTCGATCGTGCCGCCCATGTTAGAAGCGAGCTTCTCGACCATGCTCCGGCGGCTAGTACCGCCTTCCTTCAACACGCCTTTCATGCCGTCCGAGGTGTACGACACCTCCAAAAGATACTTGGCCACAGAGGCCTCCTTTAGTAGTCCTGTCGCTCACTATCCTCTCGGGACACGCGGCTGACAAGGGGGGACGGGGTCGAGAATCCGGCGACCGAAGACGTCGAAGCTGGCGGTGCATCGAGAGCTTCGAGAGGTGGTCGAGGCAAAGCTCGAGCAGCGGTGGTCACCGGAGCAGAGTTGCTGAGCGCCTGAGACCACACACGTTAGGTCTCGACTCTGCGATAAATGAGGTCGAAGTCGGTCGTGTAGTTGGTGCCGTCTTCGGCAATCTCCCAGGCGTCCGGTGATTGTGCTCCTGTCGTCGCTGAAGGTCGCAGTCAAGCGCTGGGAGAACGGTTCGCCCTCCCGCCAGAGCTTCCACTCGCCGTTGCCGATGCTCATCTCGTAGACGCGCCAGACGCCGCGCTCGTCGGAGTACAGCTGGAAGTACGTCCCGTTGGCCGCATCGCATCCGATGATGGAGACATTGTCGGGCGCCTCGGGAAGCTCGGCCGTCCCACGCTCGAGCAGATGTGCCCCCGAGTCGTGCCATTCGAAGGTGACCCTTCCG
>JALZIB010000044.1 GCA_030860505.1 Actinomycetota bacterium | reverse complement strand
ATCGTCGTGGAGCGCGACGTCCTGCTCTACGAGCGCTACTTCAACGGCTACGAGCACGATTCGACCCAGACCTCGTTCTCCGTAGCGAAATCGTTCGCGTCGGCGCTTGTGGGTATCGCGATAGACGACGGCGACATCGCCCTTGACGACCCCATCACCGACTACCTTCCGGAGCTGAAGGACCGGGACGAGCGCTTCGAGAGGATCACGATCCGGCACCTCATCTCAATGTCGTCGGGACTGCGCTACGAGGAGCAGGGAACGCCTTGGAGCGACGACACCGAGACCTACTACGCTCCCGATCTCCGCAAGCTGGCGTTGACCGATACAGAGGTAGTCGGACCGCCCGGTGAGCACTGGCATTACAACAACTTCAATCCACTGCTGCTGGGAATGATCCTCGAGCGGACGGCTTCACAGGACGTTGCCGGATTTATGGAGACGCGTCTGTGGCAACCGCTCGGGGCGGAGGCCGACGCATCGTGGTCGCTCGATTCCGAGGCCGGCGGCTTCGAGAAGATGGAGAGCGGTATCAACGCGCGCGCCATCGACTTCGCCAAACTAGGTTCGCTCTACCTGCACGAAGGTGAGTGGAACGGCACGCGCATCCTCCCGGCAAGCTGGGTGCGCGAATCGACCGGACTGAGCAACGAGGGCGACGATCGGCTGCAGGTCACGGACGGCTCGACGCCGGCGTATGGATACTGGTGGTGGACCTACCGCGACGACGAGCTCGGCGTCTATTTCGCTGCGCGCGGGAACAAGGGGCAGTTCATCGTGGTGATTCCCGAGCGCGATGTGGTCGTTGTCCGCCACGGCCGGGACTTCGGCGATGTGGAGGATTGGGTCGGAGCCATCGCCGACATCGCGCGCTCGTTGTAAGAGGGCGCGCCGGCCACGCGCTTCTCTGCTACGGCGCTCCAACGCTCGGGCACAACGCTCTGCAGACCCTCACGCCTACTTCCTGGTCGTCGTACTGGGATGCTCATGGGTGCAATCGCTCGAGGGTCACGAGCGTGATGTCGTCTTCCTGCTCCCAGTTCGCTCCCGTGAACCTCTCGAGCTCGACCATCAGTGCGTCGATCAGGTCTTCATCACGAGGGCAGTTCTCCATGACCTGGACTACGCGAGGGAAGCCGAACATGTCACCGTCGGGATTGTGCGCCTCGGCAAGGCCATCGCTGTGCAAGAGCAGCCGCGTCCCGGGTGGCATTAGCGCGTCCTTCGGCTCATATCCGGAAGCGGGCATCAGTCCGAGAGGCATCCCGGTGGCCCTGAGATCGACGACACCATCATCGCTTGCTAGGTAGGGAAGATTGTGCCCGGCGTTCGCGAACCGCAGTCGACCGGTTGTCGGATCAAGGACGATGTACTGGCAGGTCACGAACATCTTCTCGGGCGTGTTGAGGACGAGTACCTCGTTGACTTTCTCGAGAACGGCCGAGGGGGACAGGGCAGTCGGAGCCTCAGCACCTAGCAATCCCTGTGTCGTCGCCATGACGAGCGCGGCGGGCGCGCCCTTGTCCGTGACGTCGCCGATCGCTATACCCAGCTCTCCGGTGGGCAGCTCGATGAAGCTATAGAAGTCGCCGCCTACCTCGCGCGCCGAACGGTAGAAGGCCTCGACTCGCCAACCGGGCAGGTCGGGGAGCTCGTCCGGCAAGAACTGTTGCTGCACGAGCCGGGCGACCTTCAGCTCTTGCGAGACGCGCTCGCTTTCGGCCTCGGCGCGCTGTAACCGTTCACCCACCTCGGCTGCGTAGGCCCGGCGACCTCTAACGGCGACGCCCAACAGCACGATCACCGCGAAGAACGCACCCTCACCAAGCGTGTCATTGATGACTCGAGTCAAAGGTTCCGGAGCTGCGAATACCCGGTACATGAGCGGACCGACGACCCACACCACGCTGACGATGAGAGGCCACCAGAGTCTTCCCGTTGCAGCGACCGAGTAGAGCGGGACAGCCAGCGGCACGGCGGGGACGAAGCCGGGGAAGTTCTGCCAGTAGTACGCCGTGAGGATGGCCACAGTTCCCAGGAGGGTCCTCAACGGCCAGCGCCGCCGGCCGAGAAGCAAGGTTGCCATCATCAGTCCGTGCCCGTAGGCAAGGGAGTTGGGATCGCGCGCACCGGGTTCGGAGGCAGCGGATATCGTGATCGAGATCGCTGCTCCGACGACAACAACGAGAGCAACATCGATCACCAGCGGACGCAAGCCTTCGATGCGTGTTCGCAACTGAGCGCGCGATTTGCTGAACGCCATGAGATGACTCCCTGTTCGGGGATTCTTGTCACGAAAGACGTTAGAGATCCGGAGCTCGTCGGTCGTCGGGTCAGGGAAGACAGTTCGTCTGCGACGATTGGGGTAGGCGTGATCTCTCTCCCTACCTCCCGTGGGACGAACCAGTCGGCTCGACCGGCCGGGCGGGGGGGAGCTCGCCTCTTTGGTACTCCCCGGGGAGTAGTCGAGGGGTGTCCCGCGAGGCGATGACACACGCTCGATCGGGGCTTAGCGTGTCGTACGTGACCGTCAACGAAACGCAGATGGGAAGACTTCTAGGCCCCCCAGTGCTCGGCCGCGCGTTCCTGTTGCCGCTCGCAGTGGGAGTAATCCAGATCGTCGGGACGCGCTTCGCGGGGTTTGGTCAGCCGGAACGCCTGGACCTAAACGCCCTGGGGATCCTTCTTCTGGCGCTGGGGCCGGCCGCGCTTGTTCTTCGGCGTCGCTTTCCGGTTGCGGTGCTGGGGTTCGTGCTCGCGACCACGCTCGGCTACCTTTTGCTGGACTATCCGAGGGGTCCGATCTTCTTTGCGTTGATCGTTGCGTTCGTGACCGCGGTAATGACCGGCCACCGCGTCGCCGCGGTTCTCGCGCTGGTCGCCGGATACTTTTCTTTTCTCTGGTTGCCGTACCTTGTCGGGGTCGAGCAGGCTCCCACATGGGCTCACGCCCTGGGCCTCGGCGCGTGGCTGCTGGTGCTCCTCACCGTGGCGGAAGTAGCCCGAGGGCGCAGAGAGCAGGCGATCGAGTCCGCTCGGGCGCACGGCGAAGAGGCGCGCCGGCGAGCGAGCGAGGAACGGCTGCGAATAGCTCGAGAGCTTCACGACATGCTGGCCCACAACATCTCGCTCATCAACGTTCAAGCGGGAGTCGCCCTGCATCTGATCGACGAACGTCCGGAGCAGGCGCGCACCGCTCTCGCGGCGATCAAACAAGCGAGTAACGAGGGACTGAACGAGCTACGGTCCGTGCTGGACATATTGCGACGAGACCAGGAAGATCCACCTCGCTCGCCCACTTTCGGACTAGCTCGTGTCGACGACCTCGTCTCGAGGACGGAAGCAGCCGGTCTTTCGGTGAGCAAGTACGTCGACGGAACGCCCCGCTTCCTGCCCGCAGAAGTTGACCTCGCGGCCTTTCGGATCGTCCAGGAGGCGCTTACGAACGTCACGCGTCACGCACAGGGGGCGCGCGCAACCGTTCGGGTCGGCTACGGCGAAAACGACCTGACTATCCAGATAGATGATGACGGACGGGGAATGCCGACGACGCTCTCACCGGGCGGTAGTGGCATCCGAGGGATGAGCGAGCGCGCGGCGGCCTTGGGGGGAGAGCTGGAGGCCGGCCCCCGAGCCGGCGGGGGCTTTCGCGTGGTGGCTCGACTCCCGCTACGCGAGGACGGATCGAAGGAGTCCGGATGATTCGAGTGGTGCTCGCGGACGACCAGGCCCTCGTGCGCGCCGGGTTCCGCGCGTTGTTGGACGCACAGGACGACATCGAGATCGTCGGAGAGGCCGACGACGGCGAGGAAGCCGTGCGTCTCGCGCGACACCATGCGCCCGACGTGGTGCTTATGGACATTCGCATGCCGGGCGTTGATGGACTCGAAGCAACCCGGACCATCGTCGCCGACCCAACCCTGGACGCGGTGCACATCGTGATCCTCACTACATTTGATCTCGACGAGTACGTATTCGAGGCTTTGCGGGTAGGTGCGTCCGGCTTCCTCGTCAAGAACACCGAACCCGCTGAGCTCATCCAAGCGGTACGGGTCGTCGCTGCGGGCGACGCACTGTTGTCCCCGGGGGTTACCAAACGACTCATGGCGGAGTTCGCGGCGCGCGCGCGACAACCGCGGTCGACAACGGAGCTCGACGCACTCACCGAGCGGGAGCGAGAGGTCATGGCGCTCGTGGCCGAGGGTCTCTCGAACGCCGAGATCGCGACGCGGCTCTTCGTGAGTCCCGCCACGGCCAAGACTCACGTCAGCCGCGCAATGGTCAAGCTGGGAGCCAGAGACAGAGCCCAGCTTGTCGTGCTGGCCTACGAGACCGGCCTCGCGCGCCCCGGCTGGCTCTAGCGCCTACCGCATCGGCGGTAGCCACTGCGCAGTAACTGCGCCTCTCGAGGTACCCCCAAAGCAGCCGTTGGACCGATGACTTCGCGCCTTCGTCTGGCGATCATGAGTGTTGTTGGACTAAGCGCCGGAACACGCCGGCGCTATCAATAGGAGGTCGATGACAATGATGACGATGGCAGCCATGACGATGGGTGGCGGAGCTCTCGCCAACGCCGAGGGCTGGGGGCCGGGCGGCGGGTGGTGGATAGTCTTCCCCCTCTTCTGGCTGCTTCTGGCGGGGACGGTGATCTTCACGGTGATCCGCGGGCGGCGCAGCGGTCGGTGGCATCAGGGTCGGTCCGCGACCGACGTTCTTGCAGAGCGTTACGCGCGCGGCGAAATCGCCGAGGAGGAGTACAAGGAGCGCCTCGAGGTGCTGAAAGGACCTCGGTAACGGAAAGGGAGCGGCCCGTGTCGATCGCCACCGGTCGCACGGGTGGTTCCCCGGTCCACGGGTGGGGGGTTCATGCTCCCGGTCAGCGGCGTATCGACAAATCGGTCTCTATGCTCAGGGCGGGCCGGGCAAGGTAACGCTGTCATGACCCTCCGCATGGCAGTAGCCCACAGCGGGCAAGGGGGAAGGACGGGGTCGAGGCGACGTACTACGACGGGCGAGATCCGCCACTAGATAGGAGACTATCCGGATGCATGCGCTCGCCACGGGGGCCGACACGCTCGTCTCGATCCTTGCGCGCCGCGCCGCAGCCGGTCCCTCCTCATCGTTTCTCGTCTTCGAGGACTCCACGGGTCACGTGGAGCGTCGTTCCTATTCGGACATGTTGGAACGCGCCACTCGCACCGCGAACCTCCTTCACGGTCTTGGCGTGCGAAGCGGAAGCGTGGTGCACATCCACCTCTGGAACTGCCCGGAGTTCTTCGATGTCTGGTTTGGGGCGGCCCGGCTAGGAGCCGTAATTGTGCCGACGAACCCACTGCTTACCCCGGATGAGCTTTCCTTCGTGGTGGAACACGCCGGGTGCAGATGGTCGATTACGCAACCCGAACTGCTCGATACGGTGCGGGCCGCATATCGGGGGCCGGTTGAGATCCTGCTCGCGCGGACCACCGAGACGGTGAGCGGCGCGCCGTCATTCTGCAATGAGCTGGCTCGCGCCGGCCAAAGCGTTGCCGGCGCGAGCCCGGCCACTGGTGACGTTGCCGCCATTCTCTACACCTCGGGCACCACGAGTCGCCCTAAGGGCGTGCTGGTGACGCATGCCAACTACCTTCATGTGGGCGAGGTCGTGGCGCAGCATCTGCGGATGAGGCCCGACGACCGGATGCTGATCACGCTTCCGATGTTCCATGCCAACGCTCAGTACTACTCGACGATGTCGGCGTTGATGACCGGCTCGTCGCTGATCGTCATGGAGCGGTTCAGCGCATCCCGATGGGCCGAGGTGGCGGCTCGTCACTCGGCGACCCTGGCCAGTTTGTTCGCCGCGCCGATTCGTATGCTGCTGGCGCAGCCGCGGCGGGACGTCGACGGGCACAATGACCTGCGCGCGGTGATCTTCTCTCAGAACGTGACGCCCGCCCAGCTCGATGATTTCGAACGACGCTTCGGTGGCCCGCTGGTCCAGCTCTACGGGATGACCGAGACGATCGCGCCGCCCACACTCAATCCCCTCTACGGTGAGCGCCGCAACATGAGTATCGGTCGCCCGACGCTAGGAGCCAGGCTGAAGATCGTGGGGGATGACGGCAGCGCGGTTCAACAGGGCGAGGTCGGTGAGCTGCTCGTCGCGGGTGGGCCGGGTACGACCTTGATGGCCGGCTATTTCGACGACGCCGACGCGACCCGCGCCGCGCTAAGCGACGGCTGGCTGCGAACCGGTGACCACGTGCGGATGGACGATGACGGATACTTCTACTTCGTCGATCGGGGCAAGGACATGATCAAACGCGCGGGCGAGAACGTCGCCGCAAGCGAGATAGAGGACGTGGTTAACACTCACCCATCGGTGTTCGAATCTGCAGCAATTGGCGTGCCCGACGCGATACGTGACGAAGCAATCAAGGTCTACGTCGTGCTGGCCGACGGAGCGGATGCAACCGACGAGGAGCTCAAGGAGTGGTGCGCGACCCGCTTGGCTAGATTCAAGGTTCCGTCCAGCATCGAGTTTGTGGACGGCCTGCCGCGCACCTCGGTGGGAAAGATACAGAGGGCCGCGTTGAGGCTGGCCCGACCATGACCGTAGCGAGGGTGGTTGTGGTCGGAGAGATCGAGGGTCGACGGTAGACGGGAGACGCCGCCAAGGGCAACCTCCCAGAGGGGGGAAGAGTTGAAGATCCAGGGACGCTACGAGTTCCGGGCGGACCGGCAGAGTGTGTGGAGGGCTCTCCAGGATCCGGAGTTGCTTGCAGCGTGCCTGCCCGGAGCGAAGGCCCTCGAGGTCGTGGGAGCGGATAGATACAAGGTCACGGCCGATGTCGGCGTCGGCAGCGTTAAGGGGACCTACGACGGAGTCTTCAGTGTGACCGATAAGAAGGATCTTGAGTCCTGCGTGCTTCGGGGCTCGGCCCGGGGCGGGGCCGGTTCGATCGAGGTCGAGGCGCTCAGCCGGCTCGCCGACTCCGACGGTGGCGGAACCTCGCTCTCCTACGAAGCCGACGCGAGGGTGGCCGGACCTATTGCCGGCGTCGGTCAGCGGATGATCGGCGCGGCCTCGAAGCGCATGTCGAACGAGTTCTTCGGTGCGATCGACGGGGCGCTGACCGGGGCCCCCGTCGCGCCCAAGGCCGCAGCGGCCAAAGGCGAGCAGGTCCCTGAGATCGGCCGCGTGTACAGCAGGCCCAGTGCCCCGCAGAGCGACACCAAGACCTTCATGGCAGGAGTAGGAGTCGGTTTCGCCCTGGCCATCATCGGCGTCATCGTGGGACGAAGGACCGCGCGCTAAGTGGCCGGTCCATGAAGCCCGCGCCCTTTACCTACCATCGGCCTTCGACTCGCTCGGAGGTCGACGCGCTGCTGACCGAGCTCGGCGCCGAGGCAAAGATTCTGGCGGGGGGGCAGAGCCTTATTCCGATTCTCAACATGCGTTTGTCCTCCCCGGCGAACCTGATCGACCTGAACCATCTCGACGGTGAACCCAGCCAGCCGCAGCCTGCAGAAGGTCATGTGTGCTCTGGGCCGCTCGTTCGCCAATCCGCCGTCGAGCGATCTGAGCTCGTGGGCGAGCGCGTGCCGCTCCTCGCCGAGGCCATGGACTACGTAGCCCACCCCGCGATCCGCAATCGGGGGACGATCACCGGCAGTATCGCCCACGCCGACCCCGCCGCCGAGTTGCCGGCCGTCCTGACCGTGCTGCGTGGCGAGGTGATCGCGCGCTCTTCGGCGGGACACCGGGTGATCGCGGCAGCCGATTTGTTCGCAGGCCCCCTCGAAAACACGCTGTCCGACACCGAGTGGATCGAGGAGGTTCGCTGGCCGGTAGCTGCGACCAACGAGGGCTTCTCGTTCGCCGAGTTCGCGCGGCGCAGTGGCGACTACGCTCTGTGCGGCGTCGCCGCCGGCGCCCGCCGAGAGGCCGACGGAGTCATCACCATCGCGCTCGGCTATCTCTCGATGGGCGACGCACCGGTGCGCATCGAACTGCCCCCTCTCGACGAATCGGCCCTCGAATCCGCCGAACTCGAGCATGCGGTCGGAGAAGTCGTCGAACGAGACCTCGATCCGGTCGATGACATTCACGCCACTCGAGCATTCCGGGCCCATCTCGCTCGTAGGCTCGGGATGAGAGCCGCGCGTTGCGCGGCCGCCCGCGCGGTCGACCGTCACGTCGGCGGAGGTGCGTGATGGGGGTGGCCCCAGGAGACAGCACACGCATCGAGCTCACCGTCAACGGGGTGGCCCACCAGGTTGACGTCGAGGCCCGGTGGCTGCTGTCGGATGTGTTGCGTCACGAGGTTGGCCTCACCGGAACGCACGTGGGCTGCGAACACGGCGTCTGCGGATGCTGCACGGTGCTGATCGAAGGGCAACCCGCTCGCTCGTGCTTGACGCTGGCGGTGCAAGTGGACGGAGCGGAGGTCACGACCGTCGAGGGTCTCGCCGAACCAAACGGAGACCTTCATCCACTTCAAGAATCGTTCATGACGCATCACGGACTCCAGTGCGGCTATTGCACTCCGGGGTTCTTGATGAGCGCTTTGCCGATTTACGAACAGGCCGCAAACATGAGCGACGAGGCACTGCGCAAGGCCATTAGCGGTCAGCTTTGCCGCTGCACCGGTTACGCAGGCATCCTGGATGCGATCCGAGGAGCGGCCGCGATCGAAGACGCCCGTACACGAGGAGATGACGCGTGACGACACAGATGTTCGGTCAACGCGTCAAACGCAACGAGGACCCCCGCCTGCTGACCGGCAAGGGACGTTACGTCGACGATTTCGAACATGGTGCGGCTGAGGTTGCCTTCGTCCGTTCCGAGCTCGCGCATGCTCGCATAGCCGACATCGATGTTTCTGGGGCGCTCGATATCGATGGAGTGCTGGGCGTCTACACGCACGAGGATCTCGAGGGCGACTTCGCCGAGCCGTTGCCGTTGCTGATCCCGAGCTCGGGCCTATTCGCTCCCAAGACTCAGTATGCGCTGGCGCTCGACGAGGTCTGCTACGCGGGCGAGATCATCGTCATGGTGGTAGCGCGCGACCGCTACATCGCGGAGGATGCCGCAGGTGCGATTCGCGTCGAGTACGAAGCGCTCCCCGTCGTCACGGACCTCGAGGCGGCGGTGAAGCCCGGATCCCCGGTGGCGCACAGCGACATGGGCGACAACATCAACGGACGAGTCACCGAGGAGAAGGGTGATGTCGGCGCTGCGATGGTCGCGGCGTCGCACGTCTTCCAGTGGCGCTTCACCATGGAGCGCGCCGCGGCGATGCCGATGGAGGGCCGCGGCATCGTCGCTTTGTACGACGCAGGCGAAGACTCGCTCTTGCTGTATGACTCGACCCAAGCGCCCACCGGTGTGCGCGGTGGACTCGCGCTGCTGTTCGGGCTGGACCCCGACAGGGTGCACGTCATCGCCCCCGACATCGGCGGTGGCTTCGGCATGAAGGTGATCCAGTTCTACCCCGAGGAGGTGCTCGTTCCGTGGGCGTCGCGTCACCTTGGCGTCCCGGTGAAATGGACCGAGGACCGGCGCGAGGACTTCATCGGATCGAACCACGAACGCGGCCAGGTACACGACGTGCGCG
>JALZIB010000001.1 GCA_030860505.1 Actinomycetota bacterium | reverse complement strand
CAGGCGACGTCTTCGTCGCCCTGCGGGGCGGAGACTTCGTTCGGTCCGGCGGGGGACCAGACACGATCTGCGCGGGGCGAGGCAGCGACACCATCCGGGCCGGCCGAGGTCACGACTATATCGACGCCGGCTTCGGTCGCAACGACAAGGTCTTCTGCGGCCGAGGCAGCGACGTGCTTGTGGTGCGCGAGGGCTTCGACCTCCGCAACGCCAAGGACTGCGAGTCGATACTGCTGCAGTAGCACAGCACCGGAGCCATGCGTCGCGCCCGTTCAACGCCCATCGACCTCCGTCGGCGTCGAATTGCTGCTCGACCACCTCGAGGCGTTCGCCGAAAGCAGTTCAACCTAGCCAAGGCCGTGGTGCTTGGCTCGCTTGCGCCCGGGCGGTGATGAGAACGCACCCGGCAGGAGAGGAGCGGTTCCCGGCGAACCTAAAGGTAAGAGTCCCGGTTCAAGGGATGCAGGGATGAAGGGGATCGGGCGGACGAACCCAGCAAGCCAGTCGGCGGATCAACTCGCCTCGCCGATTGGGACCCTTCTCAGCTTCCCTGGTCGGTCCGTACTACCTAGGAGGATCAGCTATATGCACCGTCACTCCCGCAGCGCACTGCTCACGGCAGTGTTGCTCGCTCTCGGCCTCGTGATCTCGGCCTCGCCGGTCGCAGCACATGACCCAGACGACTTCGAGAATCCCGATCCCAAGGCGGAGTTCCTTCTCCAGAACCTGGAAGACCTCGAGCCGGCCTCGGAGGTAGCGCTCTCGGACATGCCCTGCGAGAGCGGCGCGGCCGGGCCATTTCCCTGCAAGAAGGTCGACCTCCAGAGCTTCCTGCCGCTGGGTTCGATCGCCGGCGGCTCGGGCAACGACATCTGGGGCTGGACGGATCCCAAGTCCAAGCGTGAGTACGCGCTCATGGGGACCAGCAACGGCACCTCCTTCGTCGACGTGACCAAGGCCAAGAAGCCCGTGTTCCTCGGCCACATGCCCACCCAGTCGGCCGTCGGGTTCCCGCTGTGGAGGGACATCAAGGTCCGCAACAACCACGCGTTCGTGGTCTCCGAGCACAGCGCGCACGGACTGCAGGTCTTCGACCTCAAGCGCCTGCGCGACGTGCCAATGCCGCCGACGGTGTTCACCCCCGACGCGACCTACAGCAACTTCTCGAACGCTCATAACATCAACATCAACGAGAAGACCGGCTTCGCTTATGCGGTCGGGACCAACACCTGTGAGGGTGGCCTGCACATGGTCAACATTCGCAAGCCCAACAACCCTCGCTTCGCAGGATGCTTCGCCGACGACGGCTACACCCACGACGTCCAGTGCGTCGTCTACAAGGGACCCCACCGGAAGTTCCGCGGTAACGAGATTTGCTTCGCCTCGAACGAGGACACCGTGACCATCGTCGACGTTAGCGACAAGGACAATCCCAGGATGCTGTCCCGGACCCCCTACGGCAGTGCGGCCTACACGCATCAGGGCTGGTTGACTCCGGATCAGAGACACTTCCTGTTTGGTGACGAGCTCGATGAGCAGGGCAACACCGTGCCAAAGACGACGACCTTCATCATGGACACCAAGAAGCTCACCAATCCATCGACCCCGAAGGCTTTCTCTCACAAGACCGAGGCCATCGATCACAACCTCTACGTCCACGGTGACCAGGTCTTCGCCTCGAACTACACGGCGGGCCTGAGGATCCTCGACTACGACGATCGCTCTCTGAGCAGGGGAGAGCTCAATGAGATCGCGTTCTTCGACGTCGTCCCCGGGAGCGACATCGACGAGTTCGCAGGAACCTGGAGCAACTACAGGTTCCCGAGATCGCAGAACGTAGTGGTCAGCACGATCGAGAGCGGACTCTTTGTGCTGAAGCCCAGAGTCTAGTTCCTAATGCTTCGACGAAACCCCCGGCGGGAGTCCTCGCCGGGGGTTTCTCATTCCAGGGATTGATTCGTTGCCGCCCGCCAGGTCGTAGCTTGAAGTCATGATCGCCACTCGTCGAAGGCGGGTCTCGCTCGCGTTGGTCGTGGTGTTGCCGCTCGTGGTGTGGGTCGTCCCGGCCCTGCGGGCGCGCGCCAAAGCGGTGGCCGTGCTCGCCGACGCGTCGGACGTTCCGTTCCCCCGTCCCTTCGCGCGCGACGTTCGAGTCGAGGTCATCGAGCCCGCCCCCGGCGTGGTGGGCGACCTCTACGAGGGCAGGAGCGATGCGCCGCTTCTGCTCTTCGTCCCCGGCGCAACGCTCGACGGCAGAGACGATGCACGCGTGATCGAGGCCGCCACCGCGCTTGCCGGCGCGGGTCGGCGCGTGTTCGTGCCCGAGCTCGATCTCTACAAGCGCACCTTTCGCGCCCGAGACATCGAACGACTCGTTGCATCGATTAGCGCACTTTCGTCGGACGACGAGCGCATAGGTGTGCTCGGCTTTTCCTACGGGGGTTCCCTCGCGCTGCTCGCGGCACAGGACCCCGCCACCCGTGGGCGCATCGCCTACCTCGCCACCTTCGGCGCCTACTACGACCTGCTGCATCTACTCCAGGGCGTAACGACCGGGTCGACCATCCTCGACGGCGAAGAGGTCATCTTCCCGACCGTGCCGGAGGCGCGCGACATCCTCACCGAGGCCACGGTTCTGTTGGCCTCGGATCGCTACGCCGATGAGGTCGCGGGCGCCCTCGAGGGCACCGACTCCGACGACCTCTCAGAGGGAGCAGATGCGATCGTCGAGCTGTTGTCCAACCGCGACCCGCGCCGCACCGAGGAGCTGGCGGGCAATCTCCCCGAGCGCTTTCGGGCCACGCTCGACCGCTTCTCGCCGGCGACCGCGATCGAGGAGCTCGACGCCCCGCTGTTCATCTTGCAGTCGAAGAAGGACGCGGCCACGCCGTGGACCGAGGCCGTGCTCCTCGAGCGATCGGTGAAGGACTCACGCCTCGTGTTGCTCAACCACTTCTCCCACGTCGATCCGCCCGGTCTCGGAGGCTGGCTCGGCGACGGGCCCAGGGCATGGTGGTGGCTGTCTTGGGTGCTCGCTGCACAGGAGTGAGCGCTACTTCGTCTTCTTCTGTTTCTTGGCGGCGCGCTTCTCCTTGAGGGTCTTCTTTCCCTGCTTCTTGACGGGCTTGCCGCCCTTGTCCTTGTTGGCCACTCATCCTCCCCTTGTCGGTCCTCCCTCCATCATCCGCGACTTGGGGCCTCTAGCCAAGTCCCCCAACCGACCCGGGCCGTTCGAGGTGGACGCCAACTCGACCGCGTCGGAGGGCTGCGCCTCCCGAGCAAGGGCAGGAGCGGCGTGATGGTCGTGAACCATGCGAGGCTTGGCCGATGCAGCGCATCGATGCCGACCTGCTGATCCCCGGCT
>JALZIB010000132.1 GCA_030860505.1 Actinomycetota bacterium | reverse complement strand
GTCGGCGAAGGTGACGAGCAGAGCCGCCCCGGTCGGAGTGACGGTCTCGCCCTCGCCTGCGGCGACGACCGGTGCTCCAGCCGAGGAGAGGATCTCCGTCACTGCCGGAACCGGTACTGGAAGCGTTCCATGAGCGGTCGAGACGAACCCGTCGCCAAGGGGTAGTGCAGAGACGATCGTGCGATCGGGGGCGAGGTGGGCGAACGCAGCACATGCCCCGACGATGTCGACGATGGCGTCGAGGGCGCCGACCTCATGGAAGTGAACTTCGTCGAGAGTTACGCCGTGGACGCGTGCCTCGGCCTCACCTAGCGTTCTGAAGGTTGCTCTGGCAAGAATCCTGACGCGCTCTCCGATGTCCGATGAGTCGAGCAGGGCGTCGATGTCCGAGAACGAACGCGCGTCGGTCTGTTGGTCCGCTATTACGGTGACGTGCTTCGCTCGCAGGCCGCCCCTTGTGGCCTCGCCGACCGTCAGCGACCATCTCTCGAGCCCAAGCGCACCGAGCGCCTCGTCGACCACCTCTTGAGGTACGCCCACGTCGAGGAGGGCGCCGAGCACCATGTCGCCGGCCGCTCCCGCCCAGCAGTCGAAATAGCAAACCCTCATGCTCTCTTCCGGTTCGAGAGTCTCAATGCGAACATCGCCGCCCCGAAGCCGTTGTCGATGTTGCACACGACAACTCCTGCGGCGCAGGAGTTGAGCATGCCGAGGAGAGCGGACAGTCCCTCGAACGACGATCCGTAGCCCACGCTCGTGGGCACCGCAACGACGGGAGCACCGGTGAGACCACCGATGATGCTGGGAAGAGCGCCCTCCATTCCTGCAACGACGATGACGGCATCGGCTTCGTCAAGCGGAGCGCGTGCCGCAAGGATGCGATGCAACCCCGCGACTCCTGCGTCGGCAACGCGTTCCACCTTGATGCCGCAGGCCTCCGCTACGACCGCCGCCTCCTCCGCAACCGGCTGGTCCGAAGTGCCCGCGCTGACGACCGCGACCAGCCCGAGTGGCGCCGGCTCGGATTCCGAACGTACGACCACGACGCGCGCGACTGGGTGGTAAACGGCCTCTGGCCGGCAAGCAACGAGCATGGCGGCCGCATCCGGTGGCACGCGCGTTGCCAGCACCGGTCCCGTGGTGCCGGCCAGAAGACGTTCTGCGATGGCGACGGTCTGTGCGGGCGTCTTGTGCTCGGCGTAGATGGTTTCGGGCAGGCCCTGACGAAGCTCGCGGTGGGTGTCGAGTTGCGCGAAGCCGAGATCGTCGACGGGAAGCCGCCGCAGCGAGGCGACGGCCTCATCGGGTGAAATGCGACCTTCTCTGACTGCGATGAGCAGGCTTCTTACCTCATCTGCGCGCATGGGGTCAGTGTAGGATGAGCCACCGTGCCTGAACTCACCCTCGAAGAACAGACCCTTGCCCTGGCGATCGTCGCCGGCGTCGCGCTTCTCTGTCTCCTGCTGGTCGTGGCTGTGATGATTCGTATGCGCAGGGTACGGCGCGAGTACATGCTGCTCCGAGGTGAGACCGGCGACCACGACCTGCTCGCAAGTGTCGGCGACTCGGTCGGCAGGACGCGCGCGGTCGAGAAGAAGATGAGCTCGATCATCACGGCTCAGGAGGATCTTGCCGCGGTCGGACGTCTCGCGTTGCAGCGCTTCGCAGTCGTGCGCTACGACGCGTTCGAGGACATGGGCGGTCAGCTCTCGTTCTCGGCGGCTCTCCTGGACGATTACGGCGACGGCATCGTCATCACCTCGATCAACGGCCGGACCGAGACGCGCACCTACGCAAAACCCGTGCGCGAGACCAAATCGCGCCACAACCTGTCGGACGAAGAACGAGACGCCATCGACGCAGCGGTAGCGGGGGCCGAACGCGGGGCGGGCTCGGCCGGACCGCAGGACAAAGGCGGGGCGGGCTCGGCCGGACCGCAGAACCAGCCTAGGGGCTCGGACGAGGTGCCCTCCGTTCCCGGTCGCTGATCCGCTCGTTCAAGGACCGTCGTGATTGACCTGAAGCTCCTTCGAGACGATTTCGGCTACGTGCGCGCCTGCTACGAGCGGCGTGGTGGCGTCGACAATCTCGAGGGCATCCGCGCTCTGGACGAACGACACCGGGAATTGCTCGGCGAGGTCGAGCACTTGCGCGCCGAACACAACAAGGCCAACAAGGCCATCGGCGGAACGCCACCCGAGCAACGCCAGGATGCGATCGCTAGCGCGAAGGCGATCGGGGAGAAAGCTGAGGCGCTGACACCGGAGTTGGAGCGCGTCGCCGCCGAGCTCGAAGAGGCGGCGAGCTACCTCCCCAATCTGCCGCACGAGAGCGTGCCCGACGGGCACACAGAGAGCGACAACGTCGTCGAACGTACCTCCGGCGAGCGCACGGAGTTCGACTTCGAACCAAAGGAACACGTCGAGCTCGGTGAGAGTCTCGGCATCTTCGACTCGGATCGAGCGGCCAAGACGTCTGGAAGCAGGTTCGTCTATCTCACCGGCCCCGGCGTGATTCTCGAACTCGCACTCGTGCGTTTCGCGCTCGACTACCTGTCCGAGCATCGCTTCACCCCGGTTGTTCCTCCCGTCCTCGTGCGCCGGCGGGCGATGTACGGAACGGGCTTTCTCCCAGCGGACGAGCACGAGTTCTACCGCATGGAACGCGACGAGTTGTTTCTCACCGGCACGTCCGAGGTCGCGCTCGCGTCGATGCACTCGGACGAAATCCTGGCGAGCAACGACCTGCCGGTTCGTTACGCGGGCTACTCGCCCTGCTTCAGGCGTGAGGCGGGTAGCTACGGCAAGGACACCAAAGGGCTCATTCGGGTGCACCAGTTCGACAAGGTCGAACAGTTCTCTTTCTGCCATCCGGATGACTCGTGGGACGAGTTTCAAGCGATACGAGCTAACCAGGAGCGCATTCTGCAGAGCCTCGAGATTCCATACCGGGTCCTGGTGATGTGCGCCGGGGATCTGGGAGCGTCGGCGGCGAAGAAGGTCGACAACGAGGCGTGGCTTCCGGGCGCCAAGCGCTACCTCGAGCTCACGTCCGCCTCCAACACGACCGACTACCAGGCCCGTCGGCTCCACATCCGCTGGCGCGGAAAAGGGGCGGGCTCGGCCAAACTCGTCCACACTCTCAACGGGACCGCCTGCGCCGTGGGCCGCACCATCGTCGCCTTGCTCGAGAACCATCAGCGCTCCGACGGCAGCGTGCGCATCCCCGACGCGCTTCACGCCTACACCGGGTTCAAGGAGCTCAGACCGGCCGAATGAAGCCGGGTTGAACAGTCGGGCAACTTGGTCTCTTCCGGGTTGTGCTCCTGGTTTGGTGGGCTAAGGTTTCGACGGCTGAAGGCTTCGGGCAGCCCCACAACGGACGGCTTCTTCTGTTCCCGTCGAACGTGCGGGCGTGTCCACAAGTGTGAGGGAGGGAATCTTGAGGCAACGCATGGTGGCTCGCATTGGCGCGAGTCTGGCGGGGATGCTCGTCGCAGGATCAGTAATGGTCATACCGGCGGCGGCGTCGCCCAACGGTGTGCTCATCTCGGAGTTTCGATTCCGAGGACCGGTCGGGGGCAGCGATGAGTTCGTCGAGCTTCTGAACACCTCGTCGACGCCGGTCGATATCTCCGGATACAAGCTTGAGGGCTGCAACGCAAGCAACACCAGAAGCGTTCGGACAACGGTTCCGAGCGGCGTGGTGCTCGAGCCGGGGAACCACTACCTCTTTACCAACTCGAGCTCGTCGGGGGGGCCCTACTCGGGCGATGTTCCCGGCGACCAGACCTACGCCACCGGCTTTACCGACACTGGTGGTGTCCGCATAGTCACTTCAGGTGACGCCTTGATCGACGCGGCGGGCAGCTCGGGCGGCAGCCCCGGCCCCGTTGACTGTCGCGAGGGCGGCGGCACGACGATTCCCGCTACCAACAGCGACACGAGTCTGCGGAGAGTCGGAAACGAGACTCAGGACAGCGACAATAACGCGGCCGACTTCGAGACGATATCTCCGAGCGACCCCGAGAATCTCAGTGGCGACACCGGCGGCGGCGGGGAACCGACTATCACCAAGATCCACGACATCCAGGGCGACGGATCGCGCTCTCCGCTGGTGGGACAGACGGTCACCATCGAAGGGGTCGTCGTGGGGCACGACGACGAGGACGGCTTCAACTTCGATCGGAACTTCGCCGAGGATCGCGGCTTGTTCGTTCAGGAGGAGCTCGCGGACTACGACAACGACCCGGACACCTCCGAAGGCATCTTCGTCGGCTTCGTCGAGGACGTGCTCGACTATCCACTTGGCTCGGTAGTGAAAGTCGAGGGCCAGGTCAAAGAGAAGTTCGGGCTGACCATGATCGCCGAAACCATCAACCAGGAGCCTGAGATCGTCGGCAGCACGCCTCTACCGGAGCCGGTGACCATTGATCCGGCGATGGCCGAGGCGCAGGACGAGGGCAGCAAGCCGTACTACGAGACCCTCGAGGGCATGCGCGTGGAACTGGCCCAGGGCACCGCTAACTCCGGCGGGACCAACAAGTTCGGCGAATTGTTCCTCACGCCGGGCCTCGAGCAGGACCGTGTGTTCCGCACGGACAGCGAGCCAGCGCTACTTGCAACGGACGACGATGCGGGGGCCGACGATCCGCAGAATCCCTACAAGGACGCCGACGGCTCGTCGACTACCGTCGACGCCGATCTCTTCGACACGGTCACCAATGTGGTCGGGCCACTGGCGTTCTCGTTCAGCCACTTCAAGATCATGAACCAAGAGGACGTCGTCCCCGTCGTCATCGACGGACCGACTCCTTATCCCTTCGACGAGGTCGACGAGGCGGGCCCGCGTGAGCTACGTGTCGCATCGTTCAATGTCGAGAACTTCTTCGGAGTGGGCGAGGAGTTGGACCGTGCTCCGGTGACTGAGGAGGAGTACCTCTACAAGCGGGATCGGATCGTCGACGCTATCGACAGGCTGCTCGAGCGCCCCCATGTCATCGCAGTCCAAGAGGTCTCGAACCTCGCCATTCTCGAAGACGTCGCCGACGAGCTCGGCCACTACATGGCGTTCCTCGAAGAGGGCAACGACGAGCGTGGCATCGACGTCGGCTTTCTCATCGCGCGAGGAGTCAGGGTCGAAGATGTCCGCCAGGTGGGCAAGGACGCGCCCGGACAGTGCTCGGACGTTGATGGTCTGCTCTTCGACAGGCCCCCGTTGATCGCGGACGTCGAGAGACAGGGCTTCGGCTTCTCCATCTTCAGCAACCACTTCTCGTCGAAGTCCGCCCCAGACAGTTGTCGGGAGGCGCAGGCAACCTTCGTTGCACAGCAGGTGCAGAGCATCGAGGCGGCCGGCGACGAAGCCATCGTGACCGGGGACCTGAACGCGTTCGAGGACGAGGGTGCGCTCACGATCCTCGAGTCGACGACCTCACTCGACAACCTGTGGGACGAGGCGCCCGAGGAGGAGCGCTACAGCTTCGCCTTCTCAGGCAAGCTTCAGACACTCGACCACATGCTCATCACCGATGGGCTCCAGGACGCCTTCAGGGACTTCACTTACGCACACTTCGACAACGACTACTTCGACCGGGAGACTCCGGGCGACGGTCACAAGGTGTCGGACCACGATCCGCCGCTCGCCACCTTCTTTACGACGGGTCGGGACCACCAGGAAGAAGCACAGTGACCTCCATGTCGCCACAAGGTCGCGGCCTGAGCGGGGCTCGGCACTAAGGGAGATCAGACAAACGGGGACGGCTCCAATCGGGGGGCCGTCCCC
>JALZIB010000115.1 GCA_030860505.1 Actinomycetota bacterium | reverse complement strand
TTCTGTCGGCGCGCCGGACGTGAGGACGACGACCGGCCACGGGGACACCTCGCCACGCCGATCGCGTCGCCTGCCCCTAGCAGAGCGACGCTCAGGCTGCCCGCCAAGCGCGGCCGAATACGGATGTACCGGGGTCAGCCGGACTCGTCTCTTCCTCTTCCTTCACCGATCCCGAGCTGGTATTTGCGCCTGGTACGATACCGCAAATGGCATCAGAGTCCAGGCAGTCTATCGATGATGCTGGCTCGCTGATACGTCGCTCCAGGCGCAAAAGTGGGCTCTCCCAGAGGGCACTCGCAAGGAAGCTCGGTACGTCTCAGTCGCTCATCGCGCGCTGGGAGAACGGGGATGTCTCCCCCAGCTTCGATTCGGTCATCGCCGCCGTTAGAGCGTGCGGTTTCGAACTGCAATCGCACCACTCTGCCTACGACCAGGGCCTCGATCGACTGATCCTTCGGAACCTGGCCGTGTCGCCGGCGGAACGGTTACAGCGAATGCTGAACGGCGGTCGGCAGATTCGCGCACTGCAGAGAGCGCGTCCTGTCGATGATCAGTGACGATTTCGATCCCAAGCGGGTGCTGGAGGTGCTCGAGAAACGCGCAGTCAACTACGTGCTGATCGGCGGAATCGGAAGCGCCCTATACGGATTGCCCTACCCGACCTTCGACATCGACATTTGTCCCGACCCTGCCGGGGACAACCTAGAGCGTCTGGCAATTGCCCTCAATGAGTTGGGGGCGCAAGAGTGGGATCCCAGGAAAGAGGTGGGGGTTCCTCGCGACTGGAGTGCAGCGATGCTTGCCGGCGACGGTCTCTGGATACTCGTCACCGATGCCGGCCCCCTTGATCTGGTCTTTGTTCCTGAAGGGACGTCCGGGTATGGAGAGATCTCCCTAAACAAGGTCATCTTCGATCTAGACGGTCAGATGATCCCGGTCGCGTCGCTCGAGGACATCATCCGTTCCAAGGAAGCCGCCAAGCGCCCTAAGGATGTTGCACACCTTCCAGCCCTTCACCGACTACAGGAGCTGCGAGATCGTCAACAGGGCTGGAACGACCCGGGCCCATAGTTCAGTGGCCCTGCCCCGCGTGAGCGTATTCCTTCGGGGACCTGCCCGATTGTCTCTCGGCGTTTCGGGTATTGCGGCGCAACAGGTGTTTGCTCGAGACCAGCCGGTCGGGATGACTACCCTCCGGGACGGGTCGTAGGGTCTCCTCCGAGAGCCGGGACACCCACGCAGCAGGTATGACTGAAAGGAACTCCTCAGACGGTCGACGATGGCGCCTACAGTCACCTCCAAGCGGGGATGGTCGTGCCTGAGGTGAAGTTGCCGGCGACCACTGGAGAGCCCTTGGACATCGTCGCTCCGTCGGCGTTCACGGTCATTTTCCTCTACCCGATGACCGGCGGCCCCGGCAACCGCTGCCGGACGGATGGCTGGAGCTGCCGGGAGTGTTCGGTTGCACCGCGGAGTCGTGCTCTTACAGAGATCCCATCGAGGAGTTCGAACGCGTCGACACCACCGTCCATGGAGTCAGCACCCCGACCTCGCCCCAACAGCATGAGTGCTGGTGGCTGTTCTTGCGCCTAGACCACCTTGGTCCCGCAGCGACGCCGGAGGGGGCGCTCTCAACGGCGACTCAGGATCTCGTCGATGATGAGTCCGTGGACAACGCATACGACCTCGTGCTGAGGGATCTTCAAGGGGAACTCGTGAGGCTTCGCGATCTCCGAGGCCATCCCGTCATCCTCAGCTTTCTGCGATACATAGGGTGACTCTTCTGCGAACGCCATCTCGTGAAGATGGCCGAGCACAAGGATCGTCTCGACAGAGCTTCCGTCGTCGTGCTGGTGATCGGATTCGAGGACCTGCATCGGCTTGCGTGGGTCAAGCAACGGATCGAGAGCCCGTTTCGCTTCGTCGTCGATGAAGAGCGGATCGCGTACGAGGCCTTCGGGATGGGGCGCGCATCCTGGCCGCGCACCTACCTACACCCAAGGGTGGTGGGGGGTTACGCGCGCATGCTCGTAGGAGGCAAAAGACCAGACCTCCGACTCGGCCAGGACCGTCGTCAGTTGGGTGGCGACGTGGTGCTCGATCGCGACGGGCGGATCGTGCTGTCCCATCCTGAGAGTGGTCCCGAGGATCGCGCTGCGGTGGGGAGGATCGTGGCGGCGACCCTGGGACAAGACTGAGGCGCCGCTGTGCCCAAGGGCCGGCACGTCAATAGTCGCCGCGCCTCACCTGACCTGCTCACGAGGCCTCCCGGGCGACTCGTTCTCGCCCCACCGTAAGGGGGATGCTCTTCTCGATGCCGAAGAGATGGTCCAGTGACGGCCAGCCTGGCCCCAGCAGCGCGACCACGATGAACCCGGCTATCAAAGCCAGGTCCAGCTCGGCGCCGGGGAGCGGAGCGCCCATGGGGGCGATGAGGCCGAGGTCGAGCTTCACGAGGAAGATGGCGAGCACCAGGATGACGGCTTGCACCAATGCAGCAGCTCGAGACAGAAGACCAACTACGAGCATGGCCCCTCCGATGAGCTCGGCGTAGACCTGAAGAGTCCCCAGTAGCTGAGGAGCCGGAACGCCCAGGGGCTCGAGCACTCCCTCGCTGTATGCCCCGATCCCACCGACCAGCTTCTGGTAGCCGTGATAGGACATGATGACCCCGACGATCACGCGCACGATCAACGGGACTCCCGCTGCGAAGCGGTTCATAGCCGACATCGCGGCCCTACCGCGAGCACTCACGACACACCGTCTCCTTTACTCAGACTCTCATGGCGTCCCTGACTGTTCACCGCAGCGCAGCCGGGCCGCAGCGGCATAGCTCGGAAAACGCCCCTACGATCAAGGACACACTGGACGACTGTCTGATTGCACCGAGCGGCGGCGCAATCACGGGCGTCGTCTGTGAGTCCCCGGAGGTAGAGGTCGTCGAGCTGAGAAGAGAGAGCGAAGATTCAGTTGCCCGAGAACCGAGTCTGAGATGCATGCCGATGACCTTCTGCGCGGGCCGAGCCGTAAACGCGTAGCGACCGTCGGCGTCGCCGTCCTCGTCGTGCTGGGAGTTGCCGGCGTCGGCTTCGTCGCGCTGAGAGGCGAGGAAGCTCCCTCCCTGGGCACGGAGAAGGGTGGGGAAGCCGAACCGGCGCCGCTAGTCGACCCGACCGAGATCCGAGAGATAGTGCCGCGCGACGCGATCCCGGCCCTCGACGAGCCCCGCTTCGCAGCCGTGGATGACGTCGACTTCCTTCAGGCGCGCGAGCCCGTTATCGAGGTCGAGATCGACGGCGATGCGCGCGCCTATCCCCTGCAGATCCTCACCTGGCACGAGATCGTGAACGACACGGTCGGAGGCACTCCCGTCACGGTGACCTTCTGCCCCCTGTGCAACACCGCAATCGCATTCGAACGGCCGACGATCGAGGGTGAGACGACGACCTTCGGCACCTCCGGAAGCCTCTACAACTCCAATCTCGTCATGTACGACCGGGCGACAGAGTCCTATTGGCCCCAGGCGACGGGCCAAGCGGTGATGGGGCCACTCACTGGTGAACAGCTCGAGCGAGTTCCCGCCCAAATCGTGTCGTGGAGCGACTTCCGCGAGGCCTATCCCAACGGCAAGGTCCTGACGCGCGACACCGGTCACAACCGCGATTACGGCACGAACCCCTATCCCGGCTACGACGACATCGACAATCCACCGTTCCTGTTCGAGGGAGAGGTGGACGGCCGCCTAGCTGCGGTCGAGCGCGTCCTCGGAGTACAGACCGAAGACGAGAGCGTCGCGTTCCCTTACTTTCGGCTGCGCGCGGCGGCCAAGGGAGAGCTCGCAACGGTCAACACCAAGGTCGGTGACCGGCCCACGCTGATCTTGTGGAAAGCGGGAGTGGCGTCGGCCCTCGATGAGACGGAGATAGCGACGTCGAAGGAGGTCGGGGGCGCGGGTGCCTTCGACCGCGAGCTTGGCGGGCGCACCCTGAGGTTCGAGGTGCGAGACGGCCGTGTCGTCGACCGCTCAACCGCGAGCGTCTGGAACATCTTCGGCCGGGCGGTCTCAGGTCCACTCAAAGATCAGCAGCTCAACGGCGCCGACGCCTTCGACACTTTCTGGTTCGATTGGGCCGCGTTTCACCCGGACACCCGCTTATGGCCTGGGGGATGAGGAGTGCGCTCGAGCGTGCACGACAAGTTCCTCCAGGAGACGCTGCCCTGTCTGGACCTCGTTTACAACCTCGCCCGCCGCATGGTGCGGGATCCTCACGCTGTCGAGGACCTCGTCCAGGAGACCTACACCCGGGCCTTCGAGGCGTGGACGTCACACCGCAGGCCGCGCAACGTCGAGTCATGGATGGCGACGATCTGTCTCAACCTGACGAGGTCATGGCTGCGCAAAGCGTCGACGCATCGAGAGTTGGTGACCGACGAGATTGCCGGGGGCACGTCCGGCGCCACCGCCGAATCCGAGGCACTGCAGCGACTGGGATCGGATGCGGTTCACGCCGCCTTGCGAGAGCTTTCCGAAGAACAACGCGCCGCGATCACGCTCATGGACCTGAACGGTTTCACCGCGAAGGAGACGGCTCGGATCACGGGCGCACCGCGCAATACGGTGCTCAGCCGGGTGCACCGGGGACGGAAGAGGCTGGCCTCGCTGCTGGAAAAGGAGGTGACGATCGATGAAGAAACATGACCCCGAGCGCAACGCCTCGCTTTATCTCGGTGGGATGATGTCCGGCCGCGCTCGGCGACGTTTCGAACAGCACATCATCGGATGCGAAGATTGCTGGCGCGAGGTAGAGCTGGGGCGACGCGGTCGAGCGCTTGCGGAGTCGTCCCGGGAGCTGGCGCTACAGGGACTGCGCGAGATGATCCGCTCGACCGTCGCAGCGACTCCCCTCCCCAGAAGAGGGCCGGTCTTTAGGAAAAGGCTCGGAGTGCTGGCCGCCACCACCGCAGTGGCGTTCCTGTTCGCCTTCGTCGTCCTGCAGTCACCGCAGCCGCAGGAGATCGAGGTGCTCCTGGCCGACTACGACGGGTCCGAGCAACTTCACCGGGGCGCGCGGGCAACTCTGCCCCCGGTCCTAGGCGATCTCAAGCTCGAAGAGGTCAGGAGGGGCCGAGTCGAGGAGATGTCCGTGGTCGTCCACGAATACTCCGATCCAGCCGGGCACGTCGTGACGATCTATCAATCGGACTCCAGCTTCCCCGACGCTCGGGGTGCCGAGCACAGCGCGTCGATGGCGACCTGGAGCGTGAGACTCGACGAGACGGTGATGTTCTGCGCGGATGAACCGGTGCCGTCGCTCGTGATCGGCGACGACGAGCGCGAGGTGCGTCTGGCTGCAGCCGAGCTCGAGCTCAGATGAGCGAGGCAGCGCGTCCCCCACTGCCAAGGTCTTGCGAGGTGTCGTGGGATGTCGTGGTGTTGCTTCAGATTGCCGTCCGCGGAATAGAAACGGAACGAACGCGTCGACCTCCTCCTGGCGCCCGCGCGTAGCCGAAAAGTCGACGATCGCACCCAAAACGGCATCGTTGATGGTGCTGTCGGTCGCGTACGCGTAGGTCCGCAACTCGTCGTAACGTCCTTGGGCACCCTCACGTTCAGCTGCTGAAGATCCGGCTTGGTGCCCGACTTCGTCACGTCGCCACTTGTAACCTCCGCGGGCTATTAGGCGCCAAGTGCAAGGAGTGCGTGGGCGACCGCCGGTAGATTGGAACCCGTCACATCTGGCGGGAGGAAGCACTGTGGGTAGGAGTGATCTTTCCGGTTGATCCAGCCGGTGGTCAGACCCGCCCGCTGCGCCCCGTCGGTGTCCCAGGGGTGCGCCGCAACGAGAGCCATCTGCTCGACCGAGACACCACATTCCGCGGCGGCGTGGCGGTAAGGCTCCGCAGCCGGCTTCCACCGGTGGGTCTCGCCGACCGACATGCGACGCTCCAAAAGATCGAGCACTCCGGCGCGCGACAGCATGCCCTCGGACAACGGCACTGAGCCGTTGGTCAACGTGACCAATCGAATGCCGGCCCTGTGAAGCTCGCGCATCCCATCCGGTACATCCGGGTGCACATCCAGTGCCGGGAACCCTGCGAGCACGAAAGCGACTGCATCGTCCACGTCGCGCAGCAGACCATCGACGCCAGCCAGCGTGACGCGCAGCGAGGCCGCCGCCACCTCGGAGAACTCGGCGTATGCGCCGGCGGCGGTCACCGCGAACCCGTCTCTCAGGG
Source organism: Actinomycetota bacterium (assembly GCA_030860505.1). Classification (GTDB taxonomy): domain Bacteria; phylum Actinomycetota; class CADDZG01; order CADDZG01; family WHSQ01; genus WHSV01. The sequence goes on along the minus strand of JALZIB010000115.1, from coordinate 3,830 downwards.
TGGCGGCGAACCATGTTTCCAGGAGATAACCAGGCGCGCCGATGTCGACAAACCGAGTGCGCAGCGGTTCCATGTCGGACAGCGTCTCATTGACGTCGAAGACAACAACGTTCGGTCGGTTAGCCATCACGACCTCCCCGAGGGCTCAGTCGGTCTACCCTCATCCGGGCTCTCTCCTCGCTCCGCGAGCCTTCCGGCGACCTCTTCGCCACCGACCCCCATCCCGATCACGATCGCGTCTTGCTTGCTCATCAAATCCCTCCCCAGACGACCGATGTCGCCGAGCATGGACCATGGTGCGAGCGGCGCGTTTCTCGGCGATCTCTTTCGCCTGCTGCAGGTGCTCACGGACCAGCCGATCGAACAAAGGCTTGACCCGAAGGCGTCCGAAAACCAACCTCAAGGGTCCCCAGCCGGGCGAGAACGCGCCTCGATAGGCAAGCCGCGTGGTGTTCTCGTCGATCGCGGTAAACCCGATCGTTTCCTCGACGTTGAGCAGCGGGCCCTCGAGCCAGCGGTAGCGGATCGCCCGGGGCCGGTCGAGGGTGAGAAGCTCCACGGTTCGGACCCTGCCGCTGCCCGCCTCGGTCATGAACTCCACGATCCACTCTGTGTCGGAGCGCTTCTCGAGGCGCCGCCCCGCCGCCGCAACGACCTCGAAACAGAGTTCTCGCGGCGCGTTTATGACCACAGCTTGATCGCTCAGCTTCACGGCTCCCCCTTCCTCATCCACGGCATGACTGGTCTACTTTCCGGCGACGGTCTCTGGTACTCGTCACCGATGCCGGCCCCCCTTTGATCTGGTCTTTGCTCCTTGAAGTGATGACCGGGTATGGAGAGATCTCCGCTTCGTGGCTCATCAGGTGAGTGTTCGATACAGGAGCCCGGCCAACGCGCTTCCGCCGACAACCCACAACACGTTCAAGCGATACTTCCACAAACCCACGAACGTGACGGTTGCCAGGAGCGCGGCGAAGACATCGATGGAAGCGATGTGCGGCACCGCGAACGTGACACTGATGATCTCTTTCTGTGAGCTGTCAGTGAAAAGGGCGGCGATGCCGAAGGTCACCGCCAGGTTCAGGATGACGCCCACGATCGCCGCGGTCACCGAGCCAAGAGCCGCGTTAAGTGACCGATTCCCGCGCAGACGTTCGATATAAGGAGCACCGAGGAATATCCAGAGGAAGCACGGCGCGAAAGTCGCCCACACGGTGACCGTCGCGCCGAGGACCCCCGCAACGACCGGATCGAGGCCTCCCGGAAATCGATAGGCACCAAGGAACCCGACGAACTGTGTGACCATGATGAGGGGGCCCGGTGTCGACTCGGCGAGCCCGAGTCCCGTCACCATTTGTCCAGGATCGAGCCATCCGAACGTCTGCACGGCTGCTTGGTTGATGTACGACAGGACTGCGTATGCGCCTCCGAAGGTCAGCATCGCGGCCTGGCTGAAGAACAAGGCCTGCTTGGTGAGCGTGTCGCCGCCCCCACGCACCGCTGCAACGACCAAGAGTGGACCCCACCACACCGCGAGACCGATCAGCAAGACTTTCAGCGACCTGAAACGGGTTCGGGCCCCTACCGCCTCGTGATGGTCCGCGATCAGGACATCTTCCTGATCTCCCGACCCATGGACGGTCGGCGCCGGGAACCATCCCGGGCGCACGCGGATGCCGATGAGCCCGGTCACTGCGGCACCCAGGATTATGAATGGGAACGGAACCTTTAGGAAGAAGATGGCGATGAAGGCGGCCGCTGCAATCGCGACCATCAACGGGTTTTTGAGCGCCTTCGAACCGATCCTGATGACCGCCGCTGCTACCAATGCGATGACGGCTGAACGAAGGCCGTAGAACACCGCTGCAACCCATGTGATGTCGCCGTGGACGGCGAATGTCCACGTGAGCACCATGATCAGGAAGTAAGCCGGGAGGATGAACAGGATGCCGGCGACGATCCCTCCCCACGTTCCGTTCAACAACCAACCGACGTAGATCGCGAGTTGCTGCGCCTCTGGCCCGGGGAGCAGCATGCAGTAGTTGAGCGCGTGCAGGAAGCGGTTGTTGCCGATCCAGCGCTTCTTGTCGACGAGCTCGTCGTGCATGATCGCGATCTGGCCTGCCGGGCCCCCGAAATTGATGAACCCCAACCTCAGCCAGTACCGGACCGCTTGCCCGATCGGGACCAGGTGCGCTCGGCCTGCACGAAGGTCATCGGGCGGCACAGACTCGTTGCTCGTCGCCATTGCGCATACTGTAGTGGTTACACAGCGCCGGCTTCGCATGGATCGGGACGGACAATCGTGCCGGCCGTCCCGAGCGGGACCCGAGGAGAGCGCCTCCGAGACTGTTCACGAAACGTTCCGAGCAGGTTTCATCGGCCCGCGCGGGCAAACGCCGCCGGCGGCCCTCGGTGATCTCGAGCACGAAGAGATCAGGGAGGGACCGAGTCGAAGAGATGTCCGTGGTCGTCTACGAATAGTCCGACCAGCCGGGCAAGTCGCGGCGGTCCATCAAAGAGGTTCTTGCGTAACGCTCTCGATACGGTCACTCGGTAACCTGCTGTTATAGATCCTTCGGCTCTCCTCAAGGAGGCGCTGAGGCTTATCGGTGGATGGAGGCCATGCAAACTCGAACCGCTCAACGGGTCGCCTGGCCGACGTTGGGCCTCACGGTGGTGCTTGCCGCGAGCGATGGGGTGTTCGCGCTGCTGAATCGATCCACGACGAGCGTGGATTCCATCGGGGTCCCCGGACAGGCCGCCATCCTCGCGGTTGTGGTGGGCGTGCTCGGGACGGCCATGACGTCGCGGCTTCCAAGAAACGCCATCGGCTGGCTGTTCTCCGCAGTCGGGATCGGCCTTGCCCTGACGATCTTTTCTCAGGACTACGCGATCTGGACACTTGTTACAGCCCCCGGCTCGCTTCCCGCCGGGGAGTTCATGGCGTGGCTGGGGTCATGGCTTCCCGCCGCCGGAGGGGTGGTGGCGTTTCTAATGCTTCTGTTCCCCGACGGTCACCTTCTGTCCCGACGCTGGCGCCCGTTGGCATTGATTGCAGCTGCGGACTTCGCTGCACTGACGATCCTCGCGGCCTTCATGACGGCACCGCCGGGGCCGGAGGATCTCCTTGGTTTCAACGGTCCTCTGAACGTCTCCGCCGGTGCCATCGTCGGTCTTTCCTTCTTGCTTTCTTTCCTAGTCGCAGTGCTCGTCACGCTGGCGTCGGCAGGCGCGATGTTGCTGCGGCTCTCCCGAGCACGCGGGCACGAGCGCCAGCAGCTCAAGTGGTTCGTCTACACCACATCAGTGCTAGCGCTTACTGTGCTCGTGCCGAACCTCCCTCTCGACCTTGTCCCGACGTCGTTGAGCCGTTGGATGAATGCCCTCGTGCTGCTCGCGTTCGGCGGAATGCCAATCGCAGCCAGCGTCGCCATCCTCAGGTACCGCCTCTACGACATCGACCTCATCATCAACCGGACTCTCGTATACAGCGCGCTGACAATCACTCTTGGGTCTGTCTATTACGCGATCGTGGTGCTGTTGCAGCAAGTCGTCAGTGATCAGCTTGCCAGTTCTCAACTCATGGTCGCGGGATCGACGCTTTGCGTGGCCGCACTGTTCCGTCCAGCCCGGAGCCGGATACAGGGGGCGGTAGACCGCCGTTTCAACCGGAGGAGATACGACGCCGAGAGGACCGTCGACGCTTTCGGCGCGACCCTTCGCCAAGAGGTAGATCTCGACAGGCTTACCCAGCACCTCCTCGAAGTGGTCAGAGACACCATGGAGCCGACGCACGTCTCCATCTGGCTGGAGGCTCCCAACGGAGT
>JALZIB010000111.1 GCA_030860505.1 Actinomycetota bacterium | reverse complement strand
ACCGTCGTGCCCGCGCTGCGCTTGACGACCCGGGGTATGCGCTCGCCGGTGACACCCAGCGAGGTGGCGACCTCGATGAGCTCGCTGCGTGCGAGATTCGACTCGAGATGCAGGTGGCCCTCGGTCGAGAACAAATCGAAGCGACGTTTGAGGGATTCGGTTGCCGGCTGGTAGTAGCCCCAGCCCCCGCCGGCGAGCCGGACCTGCTCGGCGCTTGCGGGAAGCACCGAGGCGCCCCCGCGGCCCCCGCCGGTGAGCTTGAGCCACGTCATGCCGCGCGCCCAGCTCGAGACCCAGCGACCGTCGGGAGTCAGGCCGCGCCGGTAGGGGTCGAGGCCCGCCGTGTAAGAGGGTTCGATCCAATCGGCGCCCTTGGGCGCCGCGACGAAGTCACCTGTGCGAATGGTTCCGTCCGACGGCACCGAGAAGAGCTTGGGATTGATGGCCTTTCGAGAGAAGCGACGAGCACCGACCTCGAGCACCGTCCGGCCGGGAGAATCTCTGTAACCCTCGAGCCTCGCCCACGCCGCTCGGCCCTCGGAGTCGTCGGCGCGCACCTCGAAGCGCAGTGGGAACCAGGTCTCCTCGTCGAGCCAGATGTCGACGCGGTCCAGCGGATGAAACTCCCGCCACAGCCCCGCCGGCTGAAGAGCTCCTACCAGCGGAAGTGCCTCGCGATAGGGCATCGTCACCTTGACGGCCGGCCTTCCGATCACGTTGCCGCTGCCACTTATCTCGAAATCGCCGGAGCTTGCGAGGGTTTCGAGTGGCACGATGATGTCGGTGGGGAGCGTGCTCGTGCCGTCGAACGGCTGGCGCTCGACGACGGTGCGCTCGGACGTCCCTTGAGGAATCGAGCACTCGAGCAGCACCTCGACGGGACACGTGCGAGGCTGCTGGATCCACCACTGCCGTGGCCTGGCGACGAGGTCGATGTCGTTGGCCGGCCACCGGGGGTCCGGATAGGTGGTCAGATCTCGCACCCGCAGGCGGAATCTCTCGGGCGCTTCGTAGAAGACCTGTGCGTTGAATCGTCGCTCCTTGACGCCGGCGGGATAGCCCCGCTCGACAATCGAGAAGGTCGCTCGATAGGAGTCCAGGTCCTCGGCCGCCTCTCTGACCTGGGCGACGATCTCGGTTGCACTGGCGCTCTGGGGTTGGCGGTCGGAGAACGGAATGGAGCTGGCGAGGACGACCAGTGCGGCGACCGCGGCCGCGACGGCCCCTACGCGCGCGCCCATGACCCATTCCCTGCGTCGCAGCACGCGCGGGTGCTCGGTGCGGATGCGGGCCATGATCGGCTCACGAAGGTCGGGGACCCGCTCGGCGGTGTGCACGCGCAAAGCTCGCCGCGTCGCTCGCATGCGTTCCTCGTAGGCGCTGCACGAGGGGCACGACTCGATGTGAGCTTCGAGCTCGAGCGCGCGCTGCCGGTCGAGCTCGTCGTCGAGCCGCGCGGAGATGTCGGGGCGCAGCGCGTCGCAGGCCTTAGACACCGCCGCGGCCCTCCTGCTCCTCCGCGTTGAGGGTCGTGGCGACTGTGTCGCGAGCGCGGTGCACGCGGCTCTTGACCGTTCCCACGGGGATCCCCAGCGTCTCGCCGACATCGGCGTAGCTGCGGCCGAGCACGTCGATCATGACGAGCGGCTCTCTGAGCTCAATGGGAAGGGTCATTACGGCCTCGCGCACTTCGATGCCGAGCTCCGTCCTCGGGCCGGCGCGCTCGGGCTGAGCCTCGACGAGGTCCTCGATCCTGCGTCTGCGCCGGCCGCGCCGAATCTCGTCGAGGGCGCAGTTGCGAGCGATCGAGAACAGCCAGGTGGAGAACTTGGAGTCGCCCCTGTAGCGGTGCATGAAGCGAAAGGCCCGCACGAAAGCGTCCTGGGTAACGTCGTCGGCGCCTGCGGCATCGCCCAGGAGATGGAAGCAGAGGCGCCAGATGTCGCCTTGAAAGGCGCGCACCAGCTCCTCGAACGCGCGTGGATCTCCACGCCGAGCTTCCGCAACGACCTCTGGGTGGGGCTCGTGCACGCCGTCCCCCCGCATGGGCTAAGTCGAGTTCTCATGTTCGCGCCTTTTGCGCCTCACGACTCTGTTGACGCCGCCGCTCCGAGAAAAGTTCAGAACCCGTACCGGAGCCCTGCGCGGCCGGCGGGTTTCCACGGCCGAGGCTTGGTTTTAGCACTCACACCCCCGGAGTGCTAAAACCCGCTCCCCCGGGTTAGCATTGGACGATGATCCAACAGCCTTCCCATCGTGCCGGAATCTGCCCGTGACCGAGGCCCTGCACCTAGATCCACGCAAGGCGGCCGTCCTGCGCGCCGTCGTGTCCCACTACGTCGGCTCGGGAGAGCCGGCGGGGTCGAAGACGATCGCCGAGCGCTTCAATCTAGGCGTCTCGCCGGCAACCGTACGCAACGAGATGGCGGCGCTCGAGGACGCCGGGTTCATCTACCAACCCCACACCTCGGCGGGGCGAGTTCCCACCGACATCGGCTACCGCTATTTCGTGGACGCGTGGGCGCGCGATGTCCATCTTCCGGATGAGGACGCCCGGCGCATCCGGCGATTCTTCACGGAGCCCCGCTGGGAGCTCGAAGAGGCGCTGCGCGAGACGGCGGCGTTGCTCTCGCGCGTCACCAATCACGCCGCGGTGGTCTTTGCACCGGCTCTCGATCGCAGCGTCGTCCGTCACGTCGAGCTCGTGCGGCTGTCCGGGGACAGGGTCATGCTCGTGCTGGTAACGGATTCGGGGAGGGTCGAGAACCACGTCGTGATGGTCCCTGAGACCGTCGACGACGTTCAACTCGAGCAGGCCAACGAGATGCTCAATCGCATCGTGATCGGAGCGCATCTCGAAACCGCGGCCGACACGATCGCCGCCGCCGTCGAGCGCTTTCCGCTCGAGCTGAGGAGTGCGGTGGAGTCCGTCGTCAAGGCCCTCAAAGAAGAGCTGTCGCAGCGCGAGACCGAGCGGGTCTACCTCGAGGGCGCGAGCAATATCGTCGACGAGGAGAAGTTCGCCGATCTCGAAACGGTGAGGGGTGTAATCGGCGCTCTCGAGCACAGGCGAGTGGTCCTCGAAGTGCTTGCAGGCGCGCTCGCCGGTGATCGGGTATCGGTACGAATCGGTTCGGAGAACAGCGTTCGTCAGATGCAGTTCTGCTCCGTCATCACCGCACCGTATGGCTCGACCGGCCATGCGCTGGGTTCGCTCGGCGTCGTGGGGCCGACCCGTATGGACTACAACCGCGGCATCGCCACCGTGCACGAGGTCGCCGCCGCCCTTGGTCGCATGCTCTCCCATCTGGGTCTATAACGGCTCTCATGGCGACCGACTATTACGAACTGCTTGGCGTTGACCGCGACGCCTCGCCGGACGAGATCAAGAAGGCGTATCGAAGGCTTGCGCGCCGCTACCATCCCGACGCGAACCCAGGCGACCCCGCGATGTCGGAGCGCTTCAAGGAGATAGGCCGGGCCTACGAGGTTCTTTCCAGCCCCGACAAGCGCAGCAACTACGACACCTTCGGGGACGAGCGCGGTCCGGCGGCGGGGCCCGGATTCGGTGACTTCGGCAACGTCTCGGATCTCTTCTCTCAGTTCTTCGGAGGAGTCGGCCAGACGCAGTCACGCACCGGCCCGGCGCGCGGCTCGGACATACTCACCGAGGTCAAGCTCACGCTGGAAGAGGCGGCTCTCGGAGTCGAGCGAGAGGTCGAAGTGACGACCCTCACGGCCTGCCCGGACTGCGAGGGCTCGGGGGCTCGCCCGGGAACAAGCCCCGTCACCTGCCAAGACTGCAGCGGTACGGGAGAGATCCGCAGCGTGCGGCGGACGATGCTCGGCAACGTCATGACGGCGCACCCCTGTCCCACCTGTCGCGGGACGGGCGAGCGCATCAGCGACCCGTGCAGAAACTGCCGCGGGGCTGGACGGGTGCCCGTCACCGACACCCTCACGGTGCAGATCCCGTCCGGTGTCGACGATGGGGCGCAGTTGCGAGTCGGCGGGCGCGGCGAATCGGGCACGCGCGGGGGGCGTTCGGGAGATCTGTTCGTGGCCATCCGCGTCATGGAGCACCCCGTGTTCCAACGAGCGGGCATGGATCTTGGGTGCGAGCTGACGGTTCCCATGACGGTGGCGGCGTTGGGGGGCGAGCTCGAGGTACCCATGCTGATCGAGGATCCCCAGCAGATCGAGATCAAGCCGGGAACCCAAGCGGGCGAGGTCGTCAAGCTGCGGGGCCGGGGAATGCCGCAACTTCACGGGGGCCGACGCGGGGAGCTGGTCGTGCTGTTACGGGTCGAGACTCCCACCAGACTGACGCCCGAGCAGGCAGAGAAGCTGGCGCAACTCGCCGAGATGCGGGGCGAAACGGCCGGGTCTAAGAGCTTCTTCGACCGGATCAAGGAAGCGTTCAAGTAGGCCGGGCAGAGCCATTGTCACGACGCGACGTTGGGGGACGACGATGAGCGGTCCATGGTTCGTTGCTCCTCCAGGATGCTGGCACCACGACGATGTCCGGCTTCCGCCCGGCGAGTCGCATCACGCCGCGCGCGTGTTGAGGGTGATGCCACCGGACGTCATCACGGTCACGGACGGCGAGGGTCTCGTCGCGCGCTGCGCAGTGCGCTCGGTCGACGACCACGGTGTGGTAGCTGAGGTGGTCGAGCGCGAGAAGCACAGACGTCTTCGCCCCGAGATCGTCGTCTACCAGGGAGCGGCGAAGGGCTCGAAGGTGGACTCCGTGGTCGAGCGCATGGCCGAGCTCGGGGTTGCGGAGACCTGGTCCTTCCAGTCGTCGCGCAGCGTCGTGCGGTGGGACGAGCGCAAGGTCGCGCGCCTCGGAGAGCGCTGGACGACCATCGCCCGGTCGGCGGCCAAACAGTCGCGCAACCCCTTTGTGATGCAGACGGACGCCGGCCTCGACTTCCGCGACCTTCTCGACCGCGTCACCCGGGAGCAGTTGGCCGTGTGTCTCTGGGAGGACGCGTCGCTGCCCCTGCGAACCGCACTGACCGCCCCGGCGGAGAGAGTCGCCCTGGTCGTGGGGCCGGAGGGGGGTCTCGAGCGCGACGAGGCCGAGGCCCTGGCCGACGCCGGCGCGCAGCTCGTATCGCTCGGCCCCCGCATTCTCCGGACGGAGAATGCTGCTCTTGCGGCGGTGTCCGCACTGCTCTTTCATTACGGACTCATCGGATAACGATAGGTTCGGGAGCAGGACGGCGACTCGGCGGCGAGAGGACAAGAGCGAGCGATGACGAGTGGGAGGACATGAAGGTTTCCTTCACCACGCTCGGGTGCCGCCTGAACCAGGCCGAGTCCGACTCCATGGCCGAGGACCTCACCACGCAGGGCATCGAGGCGGCAGCCCGCGACGAGTCTCCGGACATGGTCGTCATCAACACCTGCACCGTGACGCGTGAGGCGACCAAGGCGTCGCGCCAGGCGATCCGCAGGGCGGTCAAGCACAACCCCGATGCGAAGGTGGTCGTCATCGGCTGCTACGCGGTCTCCAACCCCGACGAGATCGAGGCCATCGAGGGCGTCGATGCGATTCTCAGCAACGACGACAAGGAAAACTTCCTCGAGGCGCTCGGGCGCCGACCCCAGCCGCTGCTCCAGCTCGGAATTCGAGGCTCGAGCGAGCCGTCGTTGCCGTACCGGGTGCGCGCAAACCTAAAAGCACAGACCGGATGCGATGAGTGGTGCAGCTTTTGCATCATCCCGACAACGCGCGGCCCCCTTCGTTCGCTCGATGAGGACGCGCTCGTCGAGGAAGCGAGGGCCAAGGTGAGGGCGGGGGCCAGAGAGATCGTGCTCACGGGCGTACACCTAGGCAAGTACCGCTACGACCAGGGTGGCGGCGAAGCAGATCTCATCCGGCTCATGGAAAGGCTGCTCGAGATAGACGGTGTGTGGCGTCTGCGGCTGTCGTCGATTCTGTGCGAACACCTCACCGAGGAGGTCGTGGACTTCATCGCAGCCGAACCGCGCGTCTGCCGCTTCTTGCACGTTCCGCTGCAGGCGGGCGACGATGCCGTGCTGCGCGCCATGAACCGCCCCTACGACAGAGCGGGTTACCTCGAGTCCGTGGGCCGGGCGTCGAGCCGGATCGAGGGTCTCGCGCTTGCCACCGACATCATCGTCGGTTTTCCCGGCGAGACCGAGAAGGCGTTCGAGGCCACCATGGACCTCGTGCGCGAGCTGCGTTTTTCGAAGCTGCACGTCTTCCGGTACTCGGCTCGACCCGATACCGCGGCCGCGCGCATGTCCGACCTCGAGCTTCCCGGCGACGTTAAACGAGCGCGCTCGAAGCGGCTCATCGAGCTTGGCAACGCCATCCGCTCGGACTTCCTGCGTGCGCACATTGGAGCATCACTCGAGGTCCTCGTCGAAGAGGAGCGCGAGGTCGATGGCACCATGGTCTGTTCCGGACAGACCGATGATTTCGTGCGGGTGTGGTTCGAGAACCACGAGGGCGGCAGCCTGCTCGGTCGAATGGCGCTGGTCGAAGGTGTGCGTACGCGCGCCGATGGCCTCGAGGCGCGCCTCCGAAACGAAGGGACGGCTTAGTGACCGACTGTTTGTTCTGCAAGATCGCCACCAAGGAGCTCGACTCGGAAATCGTGCACGAGTCGGACAACATCGTGGTCTTCAGAGACATCAATGCGGCCGCGCCGCTTCACGTGCTGGCGATTCCCAAGGAGCACATCGCCTCCGTGGATGAGCTGAACCGCGAGCATTCAGAGGTCGTGGGAGAGATGTTCATCGCGCTCAGCACGATCGCCGAACGGGAGGGCGTCGCGGGCGGCTACCGCATTGTTACGAACGTGGGTCGCGACGCCGGGCAAAGCGTTTTCCATCTGCATTTTCATTTGCTCGGGGGGCGCGACCTCGCTTGGCCCCCGGGCTGAAGGACGCTAACCGCAGCGCGCCCGCACGAGTAGACTGAATGCCTTAGATGCTAACTACCACACAGGTGAAGATTCTCGTCCCCGGGCAGCACGACATGGTGCGCCTCGTCGGTGCGAGAGACGAGCTTCTGAAGCTCATCGAGGCCGCGTTCGAGACCAGGGTCCTCGTCCGCGGTAACGAGATCGTCATCTCCGGCGCCGCCTTGGAGACGGAACGAGTCTCGAATCTTTTTCAGGATCTGATCAGTCTCCTCGACCAGGATCATGTCCTCACGAAGGAGTCCGTCGCTCGCTCGATCGAGATCGTCAAAGGTGATTCCCGCGCGAAGCCGTCGCGCGTTCTGGGAGACACGTTGGTTGTCACTCACTCGGGCAAACCGATCCGCCCCAAGACGTCCGGACAAAAGCGGTACGTCGATCAGATACGCGCCAACACCATCGTGCTCGGCGTCGGTCCGGCGGGAACCGGAAAGACCTATCTCGCGGTCGCGATGGCGATTCGAGCTCTGAAGGCGGGAGACGTTTCTCGCATCGTTCTGACTCGCCCCGCCGTCGAGGCGGGCGAGCGTCTCGGATTCCTGCCGGGCGACATCTCCGCCAAGATCGACCCGTACCTACGTCCGCTCTACGACTCGCTTTACGAGATGCTCGAACCCGAGACCTTCCATCGCTACGTCGAGCAGGGCACGGTCGAGATTGCGCCGCTTGCGTTCATGCGCGGACGCACGCTCAACGACTCCTTCATCATTCTGGATGAGGCCCAGAACACGACCCCCGAGCAGATGAAGATGTTTCTCACCCGTCTTGGGTTCAGCTCGAAGGCGGTCGTGACCGGTGACGTGACCCAGGTCGATCTCCCCACCGGCGCGCGCTCGGGTCTCGTCGTCGTGCAAGAGATCCTCGGCCATATCGCGGGCGTGGGCATCGCCCACCTCGACGGGCGCGACGTCGTGCGCCACAAGATCGTGCAGGACATCGTCGAGGCCTACCAGGTCTATGCAGAGGGCCCTGCTGCCGTCCCGGGCACTTAACGACGGATGGACGTCTTTCTGGCCAACGAGCAAGGGCTGCCGGTCGACGAGGCGAGGCTGTGCGCGCTCGCCCGCCACGCACTGGGAACGGAGAGCGTGGATGAGGAGGCCGAGCTTTCGATCCTTGTGGTCGATCGGGAGCACATGCGCAGACTCAACGCCCGCTTCGCAAGAAACGACTACGCCACCGACGTCCTTGCGTTTCCGATGCTCGAGGGGGACGAGGACTCGACCACGATCGGTGACGTTGTGCTGTGCCCCGATGTCGCGCGCGACAATGTGGCCGAACTAGACCACTCACTCGCCCGGGAACTCGACGTCTTGATAGTCCACGGAACCTTGCACCTCCTGGGCTACGACCACCAGAACGCGACCGACAAAGAACGAATGGACGGGCGCGTCACGGACGTGCTCGATGACTTCAACAGAGTGGGTAGTCGCCCATGACGCTCGCGTTACTCATCGCCGGCATCGTCGTGCTGGTCGTATTCACCGGCTGGCTCGTCATGGCCCAGACCGCCATCGACCGCGTGGGTCGAGCCAAGGCACACCACCTCGTGCAGGAGAAGAAACGAGGCGCGGAGCGGCTGCTGCGCATAGTCGAGGAGCCGGCCTCTTACAAGAACGTGCTCTGGCTGCTGATGCTCGTCGCCCAGGTGGGGACCGCGGTGCTGGGGGCCAGACTCGCCACAGACCTCCTGCCCCAGGCGGGCGAGGTCGCCGCGGTGGTCGTCATGACTCTGGTGCTCTACGTCGTCGCCGTGCTACCTGCCAAGAACCTGGCGATGCAACACACCGATCGTTGCGCTCTGCTTACGGCTCGCTTCGTGTACGTCCTCGGGCGAGCGCTCAAGCCTCTCGCCCAGGTTCTCGTGCTGGCTTCCAATGTCGTCATGGCGGTGCTGCCCGGGCGCCGCATGCCAAAGGGGCCCTTCGTTACGGAAGAGGAGCTGCACCAGCTCGTCGACAGGGCCGGCGAAGACGAGGAGATCGAGGAGGAGGAGCGCGAGCTCATTCATTCCATCTTCGAGTTCAACGACACGATCGTGCGAGAGGTCATGGTGGCGCGGCCCGACATGGTGGTGTTGAAGTCCGATGCGAGCCTTGACGAGGCGCTCGAGGTCATTACCGAAGCCGGCTACTCGCGTATTCCCATCTTCGAAGGTGACACGGACAACATTGTTGGAGTGCTCTACGCCAAGGACCTGCTCAAGCGGTCGACGGGCGATCACGCGCAAGTGCGAGCGTCGGCACTAGGCCGTGCGCCCCTGTTCGTGCCCGAGCAGAAGAGGCTCGCCGAGTTGCTGCGCGAGATGCAGCAGCGTCACGTCCACATGGCCATTGTTGTCGACGAGTACGGAGGCACCGCGGGGCTCGTGACCATCGAGGACCTGGTCGAGGAGATCGTGGGCGAGATCGTCGACGAATACGATAACGAAGAACCTCTGGTCGAACCGCTGGGCAACGGTGTCATGCGAGTGGATGCCAAGATGCCGATCGACGAGGTGAACGAGCTTCTCGACGCGGACCTTCCCGACGACGACTGGGACACGGTCGGCGGACTCGTCTACGAGCTCACCGGAAGAGTGCCCGTGCCCGGTGAGACCGTTCGCTTCGCTTCGATCGAGTTCATGACGGAGCAGGTCACGGGCCGGCGCATCCAGAAAGTCGTCATACGCAGGGCCGAGGTGCCGGTTCAAGAGAACGCCGAGTCGTCGTGAACGAGGACGTCCCAGGGGACGTCGCACCGGGCTTTCGATCAGGGTTCACGGCAGTGGTCGGGCGGCCGAACACGGGCAAGTCGACGCTCGTGAACGCTCTCGTTGGGAGCAAGGTCGCGATCACTTCGGACAAACCGCAAACGACCCGCAGCGCGGTCCGGGGCATCCTCAACCTGCCCGGCGCTCAGGCGGTCCTGATCGACACGCCCGGTTACCACAAGCCCCGAACACTGCTCGGCGAGCGCCTCAACGAGGTCGTGCGCCAGGCGTGGTCGGACGTCGATCTCGCTCTCTTCGTCGTCGATGCAGCCTCGGGCATAGGTCGCGGTGACGAGCGCGTCGCAACTGATCTGCGGACAACGAGGGTCCCGACCATCTGCATCGTCAACAAGATCGACCTCATGCGCCCCAACGAACTCGCAGCGGCTCTGTCCGCCGCGTCGCGTCTCGGAGACTTCGAGGCCTTCGTGCCGATCTCGGCCACGACCGGTGAGGGTGTCGGCGTGGTCAGGGACCTCGTTGTCGACCGGCTCGAGGAGGGCCCGATGTTCTACCCTCCAGGCACCAACACCGACCAGCCGCCGCCGGTGTTCGTGGGCGAGCTCGTGCGCGAGAAGCTCCTCCGGCGCACGCGCGACGAGCTTCCTCACTCCATCGCGGTCGTCACCGAGGACTACGAGGAGCGCGCCGACGGACTGCTCGAGATCCACGCCCGCGTCTTCGTCGAACGCGACAGCCAGAAGGGCATCGTCATAGGCCATGGCGGAGAAACCATCAAGGCGGTCGGCACCGAGGCGCGCGAGGAGATCGAGGTCCTGTTCGGCCGCAAGGTCTACATCGAGCTGCGGGTCAAGGTCGAGAAGGACTGGCAGCGTCGCTCCCACGCCCTCCAACGCCTCGGCTTCACCCCCTAAACGCGTTCTGAATGCCGTGGCTCTCGCAAGACGAGACTAAGCAGCCAGAGAAAGACAATCCCGCTATTCTGGGGCCATGCCACAGGCCACCGTCAGGAGATACGACTCGCTCACCAAGACGGGAACGCTCGTTTCCGACGACGGCACGGTCGAGTACCCGGTCGACGCGGAGGTCATGGACTCGTCCGAGATGTTCCGTTTCCTGCGACCCGGTCAGCGCGTGAGCTTTGACTACGT
>JALZIB010000101.1 GCA_030860505.1 Actinomycetota bacterium | reverse complement strand
CCGGGGATGCGGACTGGAGAAGCGACGGCGATGTCGACGTGCAGAAGGTCCCCCGCACGCCTCTGGAAATGGCAAGACGTATCTTCGTCACTTTCGTTGGTGTGACGATATTCATCATCGGCATCATCATCATTCCGCTGCCGGGTCCGTGGTCGTTTCCCGTCAACCTGCTGGGCCTTGCCATCCTGGCGAGCGAGTACGACTGGGCCAAAGACGGACGCATGTGGACGGCGAAGCAGTACGCCAAAGCTAAGGCGGAGATTCGAAGACGAAGAGCTGCGAAATCGCATCCAGGCCCCTAGCCTGGGCGATGATCTGGGAGTGAGCACGTAATGCCGTCCGACGAAGAGTGCATGCGCCTGGCTCTGGTCGAGGCTGCTCTGGCACTCGAACACGACGACGTGCCCATCGGAGCGGTGCTCCTGAGCGACGGCCAAGTGGTGGCCTCGGCGCATAACGAGAGGCAACTCCGGGGCGACCCCACGGCCCACGCCGAGGTCTTGGCTCTCCGGGCCGCGGCCGGGGCGACGGGGTCGTGGAGGCTCGAAGACACGACCATGTACGTCTCGCTCGAGCCTTGCGCGATGTGCGCCGGCGCTCTCGTGCTGGCGCGCGTCCACCGCCTTGTGTACGGGCCTCAGGATCCGCTCGCGGGGGCGGCGCTATCTCTCTACAACATCGTCCAGGACCCTCGGCTGAACCACGAGCTCGAGGTCACCTACGGGGTGCTCTCCGATGAGGGGGCCGAACTGATCACCGACTTCTTCGAGAGGCGCCGCCACCTATAGTCTTGGGGGCCGCGCACGTCGTTCGACGACCGAGCAACTACAAGGTGGGGTACCGAAGCGGCCATAACGGGATCGCCTCGAAAGCGATTGTGGGTTCACGCCCACCGTGGGTTCAAATCCCACCCCCACCGCTCACCAGCCCCGGCCGGGGCGATAGCCATCCCGGCCGGTTCCCGAAGTGTGCAGGAAGTCTTCTGCACCGGATATGTGGGTAATGGAGTCGAGCCAGCCGGACCATCTCCCAAGGAGTGAGTCACACATGTCGACGACCGTTTCGAAGCGTCTCGTGGCGTTGGGTGCGGGAGCCGCTCTCGCCGCATCTCTCGTGGCCGTTGCGCTCGCGCCTCAGCAACCGGCCGAGGGCAAGTCGAGCAAGGCGCGCGTTGCACGCGCCAAGCTCGTGAACGCGGACGGTGACAGGGTAGGTCGGGTTAGCTTCAGTCCGGTTAGGGGCGGCGCGGTGCTGGTACGAGCTCACATCACGGACGCCGAGCCGGGTTTCCATGGCTTCCATGTTCACGAAACCGGAGAATGTGACGCCGATGCACCCGATGGTGCTTTCACGACTGCCGGAGGACATCTCTCACGCGGGCACCAGAGCCACGGCGAGCATGCAGGCGACATGCCCTCCCTGCTCGTTCTGGAGGACGGTAATGCTCGCCTCAGGTTCGAGACTGATCTCTTCAGGATGAGCGATCTCTTCGACAAAGACGGCAGCGCGGCGATGGTGCATGAAGGACCCGACAACTTCGCCAACATCCCCGAGCGCTACGTTTCGTCGACCTCCGATGAGCCCGGCCCGGACGAGGAGACCCTCAGCACCGGCGACGCCGGCGCCCGCTTCGCCTGCGGGGTGGTGGAGAGAGGCGGCCGCCGCTAACCGAGGGAGTGCGCCAGAGCCGGCTTCGCGGCTTCTACTTACCCAGCGCCCACAAATAACAGGGTTCCGGTAAGTGGTCGCCGACGCCCGGCTAAACTCCCGCACGGAGGCGTGCGAGAGCGGCCGACCAGCGATCGTCTCGACGATCGCGCCCCGAGTCCGCCCGACGCCCGGCTAAACTCCCGCACGGAGGCGTGCGAGAGCGGCCGAATCGGCACGACTGGAAATCGTGTGATGTGCAAGCATCCGAGGGTTCAAATCCCTCCGCCTCCGCTTTCACTTAGAGTGTGCGTGGCCGTGCTAGACGGGGGGTTCGGGGTCCCCTACACCGGAAACCCTCGACACGCCGGGTTGAATGTTCGTCTGCGGCTTCTGAAGGACCGGGCAGCCCCCGGTGAGCAGTGTTGATGGTCGGGTCCTACGCGACTCGGAGCCGTGAATCAGGTCAGGCCCGGAAGGGAGCAGCCTTAAGCGGTGTCCCGGGTGTGCCGTCTGGATCGCCCGCCCGGAGCAAGCTGCCGGGCCAGCGCCGGCCACTCAGGAGTCCAGGACGAACTGCACGGCCATTTTTCGCGCCTCTCCTAGCTCAGTTCGCGATCTTCGCTCCCCACTCTTCGGGTGGCACGCTGCGCTGGTGCGTGGCGAAGTGCCATTGATGCCCCTCGGGATCCTCGGCCATGTAGCGGCGTTCGCCGTAGGGCTGGTCCTCGGGCTCCGACAGGATTGTCGCTCCCGCCTCCTTGGCTCGTCGGAAGTGCTCGTCGACGTCGTCGACGTAGACCGCCACGAGCTGGGTCGCGTGGCCCACGCGCTTCGGATTGGCGTAGCCGGCCCCCGGGTTGCCGAGCATGATCACGCCGTCGTCGATCCGGACGTCGGCATGATTGACCACCCCGTCGTCGTCGGTGAAGCGGAGTTTCTCCGTCAAGCCGAAGGCACGACCGAGCCACTCGATGGCCCGGCCCACGTCCTCGTAGAGAAGATAGGGGATGACGCGCGGCATCCCCTCCGGTGGATTCTGCGCCATGAAAGACCTCCTCGTAGTGTGAAAGCTCAAGCAACCACGCGAGGAAACTCGATGCAAGCCGGCCCCGCAATCGAGGGGACTCGGGACCAGACTCACCAATCCAATCTCGGTGTGAGGCCCTCCGTTACCGTCGCCGGTCACGACTACTATGGCCTAATGGCGTACGTCTCCCTTTACCGCAAGTACAGGCCGCAGACCTTCTCCGAGATCCTGGGCCAGGAGCACATCTCGACCACGCTGGCGAACGCGATCACCGAGGATCGCGTGGCCCACGCCTATCTCTTCACCGGCCCGAGAGGGACGGGCAAGACCTCCACGGCCCGCATCCTCGCCAAAGCGCTCAACTGCGAGCGGGGGCCGACGCCCGAACCCTGTGGCAAGTGCTCCTCGTGCGTCGCGATCGCCGCCGGCTCATCGATGGACGTCTTCGAGATGGATGCGGCGAGTCACTCGGGAGTCGATGAAACGCGCGAGATCCTTTCGGGCGTCCCTCTTGCGACGGCGGGGGGCCGGAGAAAGGTCTACGTCATCGACGAGGTCCATATGCTGACCACGCAGTCGTTCAACGCGTTGCTGAAGACACTCGAGGAACCACCCGACCACGTCATCTTCGTGCTCGCCACGACCGAGGCGCACAAGGTGCTGCCGACCATCGTGTCGCGTACCCAGCGCTTCGACTTTCGCCGGATGCCGTTGTCGTCGCTCACCCAACTGCTGTCCGAAGTCGCCAAGCAGGAGGGCATCGACATCGATCCCGATGCGATCGAGGTCGTGGCGAGGCATGCGGACGGCGGCGGACGGGACGCGCTCTCGGCGCTCGATCAACTCCGCACTCTCGAGGGAAGCATCAGCGTCGCCGACGCCGATCGCCTGCTGGGTGAGCGGGGCGAAGACGCCTTCTTCCAGCTCTTCGACGCTATCTCGAATGGTGACCTCGGTTCGATCTTCACGACTCTTGACTCGATGATCACCCAGGGCGCCGATGTCCGGCAGCTCAGTCTGGGTGCGCTCGACCATGCGCGCAGCTTGATGCTGCTGAAGACCGCTCCTCAAGCCCAAGATCTGCTCGACGTTCACGAAGAGGACCGGCCCCGCCTCGCCGACCAGGCCGGACGGTTTCGCATCGGCGAGCTGCTCCGCGTTCTCGACCTCGTCGGGAAGGCGATAACCGAGATGCGCAATGCGCCGAATCACCGGCTGTTCCTCGAGGTCGCTCTTGCTCGGGCCACTTCGCCGGAGACCGATCCGAGCGCCGAGGGCCTGCTCGGTCGCATCGAGCGTCTCGAGCGCCGCATCGGACTCGAGTCCACCGCCTCGAGCGGGACTTCGCCCGCCTCGAGCGAGACTTCCCCCGCCCCACAACAGGACGCGCCATCCCCCCGCCGAGACGCGCCGGCCGCGTCAGAGGGCCAGGGTCGGCCGGAGCGGCAGGCCGGTGCCCCCGAGCCGCCGGTTGCCGCGAGCGGTCCCGACCACCTGACCCTCGGTCACATCAAAGACGCCTGGCCTTCGGCGATGAAGCAGGTCTCTGAACGCAGCAAGCGCGTCGCGGCCTTTCTCAAGCCCTCGCTTCCCGTTTCTTTCGAAGGCGACGATCTCGTCGTCGAGGTGCAGTCCTCTTTT
This sequence comes from Actinomycetota bacterium, assembly GCA_030860505.1. GTDB lineage: Bacteria > Actinomycetota > CADDZG01 > CADDZG01 > WHSQ01 > WHSV01. The sequence continues at coordinate 3,175 of JALZIB010000101.1, read as the reverse complement.
CATGTGTCGCAAATGACCGAGCCCAAGAACTCCGAGGCTCTCGTCGAGTCGATCTACGATGCCCTCGGAATCAGACCGGCTGTACGGTTTACGGAGCGCGGTGAGAGCCCGGTCGAGCCCACAGAGACCGCGTCGGGGCGCGGCTCCTCTTCGAGTCAAGCCTCACAATCCAAAGGGACCGCTTCCTACGCGGAGGCCGCCGATGCAGTCGATATCGAACACGATCCCATCGAGATGCTGAAGAAAGGCTTTGACGCCGAGGTCGTCAGGGAGCACGAGGAAAGCTAGATGTCGACTCCGAGCCGGGAAGGAAAGTTCGAGTGAGCAAAGACATGCAGAAGATGATGAAACAGGCCCAGAAGATGGCGGCGGACATGCAGAAGGCGCAGGAGGCTCTGGCCGAGATCGAAGTCGAGGGCAGCGCCGGTGGCGGCGCGGTGAAGGTCGTGGCGACTGGAGACCAACAAGTCGTCTCGGTTGCCATCAGTGGCGACGCCTTCGACGGCGAGCCCGACTCGGACGATCTCGAGATGCTCGGCGACACGGTGACCGCCGCGGTCAACGATGCGCTCGACAAGGCCAGGGAGGCGCAGGCTCAGGCAATGGGTCCACTTGCAGGAGGACTCGGGGGGCTCGGCCTCCCGGGCATGTAGGAGCCGGCCCTCACTTGTTTGCAGGCCCGCTTCAACGGCTCATCGACGAACTCTCGAAGCTTCCCGGCATCGGCCCGAAGAGTGCTCAGCGCGTCGCGTTTCACATCCTGAAGGTGCAACCGGTGGAGGCCCACGCTCTCACCGAAGCCATCGTCGAGGTCAAAGAGAAGGTGCGGTTGTGCGAACGCTGCTTCAACGTGGCGAGCACCGAGTTGTGCGAGTACTGCCGTGACCCTCGCCGTGACGCGAGCATAATCTGCGTGGTTCAAGAGCCCCCCGACATCATCGCCATCGAGCGAACACGCGAGTTCGCCGGTCTCTTCCATGTCCTTCAGGGCGCCATCAGTCCCATCGAGGGAATCGGGCCGGATGAGCTCCGTATCAAGGAGCTCCTGGCGCGCATCCACCGCCCGCCCGACGGCGCGGAGGCCGTCGCCGAGGTCATCGTCGCCACGAATCCCAACACCGAGGGCGATGCAACGGCGATGTATCTCGACCGGCTCCTGTCGCCACTCGGCGTGGGTGTGACCCGGCTAGCGAGTGGGTTGCCGGTCGGAGGCGACCTCGAGTACGCGGACGAGGTCACCCTGGGGCGCGCCTTGGACGGCCGGCGCCGCATGAGCCCCTGACGCCCGGCGATCGCCGACCCCTGAGAGACGCGGTCCCTGCGGCAATGCTTGCTACCTTGTCTGTATGGCTTTGATCGTTCAGAAGTACGGCGGGACCTCGGTGGGGGACGCCGAACGCATCAAGATGGTGGCGGAGCGCATCGTGGGGGCCGCGCGCGACGGCGATCAAGTGTGCGTGGTGGTCTCGGCCATGGGCCACAGCACCGACGAGTTGCTGAGCCTCGCCGCCCAGGTCTCCGACGACCCCAACCCGCGCGAGCTGGACATGCTCCTTACCGCGGGCGAACGCATCTCCATGGCGCTGCTGTCGATCGTGATATCCGATCTCGGCTTCGAGGCGATCAGTCTCACGGGATCGCAGGCCGGCATCGTTACCGACACGAGTCACGGCAAGGCGCGCATCCTCGAGGTGAAGGGTGACAGGGTGCGCCAGGCCTTAGCCGCCAACAAGATCGCCATCGTCGCAGGCTTTCAAGGAGTCTCTACCGCCTTCGACGTTACGACGCTGGGGCGCGGCGGCTCCGACACCACGGCGGTAGCACTCGCTGCGGCGCTCGGTGCCGACAGGTGCGAGATCTACACGGACGTCGACGGCGTCTACACGGCCGACCCACGCATCGTGCCGAGCGCTCGCAAGTTGCACGCGGTGTCGTACGAGGAGATGCTCGAGATGGCGGCCAGCGGAGCGGGTGTGTTGATGCTGCGCGCGGTGGAATACGCAAGAAATCATGGAGTTGTGCTGCACGTGCGTTCCTCGTTCGGTTACGAGGACGGCACCTGGATCAAAGAGGAGGACGAACGCATGGAACGAGCGATCATCTCAGGCGTCGCGCACGACACGTCCGAGGCGAAGGTCGTCATTCAGAACGTGCCGGACACGCCGGGCATCGCGGCGCGCGTCTTCCGCCCCCTCGCCGACGAGGGCGTCAACATCGACATGATCGTGCAGAACGTCTCGTCGGACGGCCGCACCGACATCTCATTCACGATGCCGAAGGAGGACCTCCGCAGAGCGCGCGACCTCATCGACGAAATTTCTCAGTCGGTGGGCGCCGAGGGTGTCCTGACGGATCCCGACATCGCCAAGGTCTCTCTAGTGGGGGCCGGAATGAAGACCCATCCCGGCGTCGCGGCCGACATGTTTGATGCGCTCAGCGACGCCGGCATCAACATCGAGATTATCTCTACGTCATCAATCCGTGTGTCCTGCGTCGTGCGCGCCTTCGAGGTCGAGAAGGCCGTCAAGGCGATCCACGACAAGTTCGAATTGACCGATGAAGCCATCATCCGGGAGGAGCACCCGACAACGGCAACCGGCCAGCTTCGAGCGATCAACTCGGGTGAGAGACAGTGAGAGTGGTCCTGGTCGGCGCTACCGGTGCGGGACGGCGCGATCGTCTCGACGATCGCTGAAACAGACGGCGCGATCGTCTCGACGATCGCCGAAACGAAAGGGATGTCTGGTGAGAATGGTTCTGGTCGGCGCTACCGGTGCGGTTGGCACCGAGGTGCTGAGAATCCTCGAGCAGCGAGACTTCCCAGTCGACGAACTGGTAGCCGTAGCGTCACCCCGTTCGGTCGGACGCAAGCTCCGGTTCCGCGGCGGCGACATCGAGGCCGTCGGTTTGGAGCAAAAGGTCTTCGAGGGTGCCGACCTTGCGGTCTTCGACGTGTCCGAGGAGTTGAGTCTGGAGTGGGCGCCCGTCGCCGTCGCGAGTGGCGCGGTCGTCATCGACAAGTCCGCCGCCTTCCGCATGGACGTCGAGGTGCCTCTGGTCGTGCCGGAGATCAACGCCGACCAGGTTCGCAATCCGCCCAAGGGAATCATCGCCACACCCAACTGCACCACAACGGCCATGGTCATGCCGGTTGCAGCGCTGCACCGGAAGTGGA
>JALZIB010000099.1 GCA_030860505.1 Actinomycetota bacterium | reverse complement strand
AACCACGACCAGCTCGGTCGTCCTCTCGGAGTGGGGCACACGACCCGCACCGTGCCGCCGTGGCTCGACCGCCAGGTCCGCTTCCGGGACGGCGGCTGTCGCTTCCCCGGCTGCGGGCGGCAGTGCTGCACCCACAACCCACCATATGGACCACTGGCCCAAGGGCCCCACGGAGCTCGGCAATTTGGTCCAGCTCTGTCGCTTCCACCACCGGCTCTTCCACGAAGGGGGCTGGAGGATGAGAGGCGATCCGGACACGGATCTCATCCTGGTGCGCCCCGACGGTACGGTCCTGAAAACCGGGCCCCCGCCGATGCACTGGACGGTGAGGGAGCGTCTGTTCTGCACCGCGGATTCCTAGCGCAAACGTCGTCAGAGGGTCATCGCTTGGAGCGCAACTCGCTTCCGTTCGTTCTCGACTTTCCTAGGGGACGTGCAGTCCGCACAACGGCGACACCGCCCCATCTGCTCTGAAGAAGTGAACCGGCCCCGTGAGCTCGACTCGCACCTGGGTTCCCAACGAGAGGTCGGGGCGCGGTCCCAACAACCGCACGTCGATGGTGGTCCCCTCGGTGAGGAGGGCCCGCACGAGCTGATCGTGACCATAGAACTCCGCGTGCACGACATGTGCGCCACCGCCGGCTGAGCGCCGAAGCTGAAGCGATTCGGGGCGCACGAGCACGTCGACCGGGCCATCGGCCAAGCCCGGTGACGGCACCGCCCCCAGGGGTGTCAACACGCGGCCTCCATCGACTTGACCGGCGAAGAAGTTCCCCGATCCGATCATCCCAGCGACCTCGCGCGTGCGCGGTGCCCCATAGACCTCGTGGGGTGCACCAACCTGCAAAATTCGCCCGTCCGCCATGACCGCGACTTCATCGGCAATGGACAAGGCTTCCTCCTGGTCGTGGGTGACGAAGATCGCCGTGGCCCCCGCTCTGCGCAGCAACTCCGCTACCTCGGCGCGCACCTTGGAACGGAGGGTCGCGTCGAGATTGGAAAACGGTTCGTCCAGCAAGATGACTTGCGGTGAGGGGGCCAGCGCGCGCGCCAGCGCCACCCGCTGCTGCTGTCCGCCGGAGAGCTCGTGCGGCATGTGCTCGGCGTGTCGTTCGAGACGGACCATGGTCAGAACCTCATTCACTCGCGATCGTTCGTTGCGAGGAAGCCCAAAGGCGACGTTGTGCCACACGTCGAGGTGTGGGAACAGAGCCCAGTCCTGGAACACCATCCCTATGCGCCGCTTTTCGGGAGCAACCCACGCGCCGCGTCCCTGGACGTGGCGATTCCCAACCCAGAGGTCACCTCCGTCCGCTCGCTCGAGGCCCGCCATGATTCGCAGAGCGGTCGTCTTGCCGCATCCGCTAGGACCGAGCAGCGCGAGAAGAACACCGTCGCGCAGCTCGAGATCGAAATCCTCGACTGCGACGGTGGAACCGAACGACTTGGTCACACCCTCGCAACGGAGCGCCGGATGGCCGGCGCCGTTAGATGAGCTAATCGGATCTCACCTCGACCTTCTGAACTTCGACTCGGCGAGCAAGGATGTACAGGGGGAGGGAGCATACGAGGATCAGTAACAGCGCCGGCATCGCCGCCTGCGCGAACAACCCCACGGAAGCGCTCGTCCAGACCCGCGTAGCCAGAGTCTCGAAGCCCGTCGGCCGCAACAAGAGGGTTGCAGGGAGCTCCTTCATCGCCGTGAGGAATACGAGAGCGAATCCGGTCCCTGCTCCCCGTCGGATGAGCGGCGCGACGAGGGACATGAAGACCCTCGTTCGTCCTTTGCCCAGGACCCTGCCGGCCTCCTCGATGCGGGGGCCGACCTGCAGGAGCGAGGCCTTGAGTGGCTCGCTCGCCTGCGGCAGAAACAGCACGACGTAGGCGATGACCACGAGGGGAAGGGTCTGGTAGAGCGCGGGCGTGAAGTTCGCCGCAAAAAACACGAACGCGAGTGCAACGACGATGCCGGGAAGGGAGTAGCCGGAGTACGACAGCTTTTCTGTGAACGAAGTCACTCGGCCCGGGTGACGCGCGGCTATCAGCGCGACGGGGAGCGCTGCAAGAACGGCGAGTCCTCCCGCCAGAGTCGATGCGGACACCGATCCCCCGACTGCGGTCAGCGCTTCGGCAACGGCCGTCGCATCTACACCGCCGCGCACGAGCCAGAACACCAGCACGCCGACGGGCACGACGAACGCGGTCAGCGCCACGCTGGTGCAGAACGTCAGCGCGGGCCACTTCCAGCGACCGAGTCGGAGAGGCGCCAACGGTCGCTTGGCGCCCGAGTGGGACCTGTAGTAGCGCGCGCGTCCTCGAGCGCGGCGCTCGCCCCACAGGGCCACGACGGCCAGCGCGATGAGCATCAACGAGAGGATCGCGGCGGGCGTCCTGTCGAAGGCCCCCTTGTACTGGAGATAGATGGCCTGCGTGAACGCCTGGTAGCGCATCAGCGACACCGCTCCGAAGTCGTGAAGCGTGTACAGCGCAACCAACAGACCGCCCGCCGCTATCGAGGGACGTAGCAACGGGAGGGTCACCTCCCTGAAGGTCTGCCACGGCGTTCGCCCGAGACTACGCGCCGCCTCCTCGAGTGAGGGATCTAGTCCCTTTATCCCGGCCGCGACGAGAAGGTAGACGTAGGGATAGGTGAACAGAGTCAGTGCGATGAAAGCACCGGGAAAGCCGCCGATGTCGGGGAGCCGCTCGATGCCGAACAGCGACTCGAGCCAGCCCTGAACCATGCCGCGGGGGCCGAGCGAAGCCATGAGCGCGAGCGCACCGACGTAGCTCGGAATGACGAGAGGCAGCGCGACGACCACGGCCCAGAAACGTCGTAGCGGCAGGTCTGTGCGGGTCGTGAGCCACGCCAGGGGCACGCCGATCGCCAAGGTCGCGGAGGTCACGGCGACGACCAACCCGATGCTCCGGACGGCGAGGCCGACCGTGCGGCCGCGTAGGATGAGGTCCCAGCTCGACGCATCCGCCTCGGCCGCCCGCACGACGAGATAGACGATGGGCAGCACCATCAATGCACAGACTGCAAGAGCAAGCCCGATCAGTCCGGCCCTGTGGGACAGAAGCGCGCCGAAATGCAGGCCGGCTGTTGTCCGGCCTGCGCCCGTCGCCGTGCGAGTGCTCAGCGCGTGATCGGCGATTCCGCCTTCTTTCTCAGAGGAGTCCCACCTCGGCGAGCAGTTGCAGCGCCGGCTCGATCGTCTCGGCCAGGTTGGAGAGGTCGATGTCGGGGGATTGAATGTCATCGAGGGCCACGAGGTCCTCACCGGGTTCGTATTCGTCCACGACCGGGTACTCGAACGTCTCGCTTGCGAAGTAGGTCTGTCCCGGTTCGTCCGTGAGGTAGTTCACGAGGGTCTCGGCGGCGTCTGTGTCCTCCGACGTCGTCATGACCCCGATGCCCGCGGTGTTGACGAGGGCGCCGATGTCGCCGCCGGTGAAGAAGTGATTGGCAACCGGGATGTCGCCGTCTTCGGCCGCAACCTCGAAGATGTAGTAGTGGTTGACGAACCCGACTTCGATCTCGCCCGCGGCCACGGCTCGGACCGTCGAGGAGTTGTCCTCGTAGATCTGGGGCTCGTTCGCGACCAGTCCTTCGAGGAATGCGCGCGCCTCGTCGGTCCCCTGCGTGTCGATCATGGCGGCGACGAACGCCTGAAACGAGCTGTTGGTCGGCGGGAACCCGATGCGCCCTCTCCACTCGGGAGCTGTGAAGTCCTCGATGCTGTCGGGGAGGTCGCCCTCGCTCAGCGCCTCGGTGTTGTAAGCGGCCACCCGGGCGCGCCCTGAGGTGCCGACCCAAAGGCCCTCGGGGGACTGAAATCGCTCGTCCACCCGTTCGAGGATCGACGCGTCGAGCTCGGTGAACAGACCGGCCTCGGCCACCGCCCCCAGCGACCCCGCGTCCTGTGACAGAAAGACGTCGGCCGGCGACGATTCACCCTCCTCGAGAAGCTGGGCGGCGAGCTCGGCCGAGTCGCCGTAGCGAACCTCAAGGGTGATGCCCTCGTCGCTCTCGAACTGCTCGAGCAGTGGCCCCACGAACTCCTCTTCCCGGCCTGAGTAGACGGTCAAAGTCACTTCGTCCTGCTGGTCGGAAGCCCCTGCGGCGCCTCCGTCGCCTCCGTCGTCTCCGCCACACGCGGCGACGGCGATCACGATGACGAGAGCGATCAGAAACCCCGCACTCCGACGTACCTTGCTCATGGCTTTAGCCTCCCGAGTCTATTCGGTCTGCCGAACTCCTTGCATTAGGCAGGCAGAGGTTAGGCCTACCTAACTTATTCTGTCAAGGGACCCTTACATGAGGTTTCCGCGGGCAATCGTTGCCGGGCGGGGGCCGACGCGATAGCGTTCGCTACTCTCACGAGCAATGGCGCTCCCGCACTGGGCGGAGCGCCTTTTTTGTGCCCGCCCCAGAAAGAGGAGCGATGAGCACACGCCGCCCTTACGAGAGCGAGAGAGACGCCTGCGGGATCGGCTTCGTGGCCGACTCCCAGGGCAGAGGATCGCGCGCGCTCGTCGAGATCGCAATCGACGCGTTGAGCCGAGTGAAGCATCGCGGCGCGCTGGCCGCCGACGCCCTGTCCGGCGACGGGGCCGGCCTTCTGCTTCCGCTCCCCGTCGCCATCCTCGCAGCGGACACGGGCGTCGCAGAGGAGCGTCTCGGCGCGGCGATGATCTTCGCCGACGGCTCGGATCCAGGCCCAGGCCGGCGCGTGGTCGAGGACGCGTGTGCCGCCGAGGGTCTCGAGTTCGTAGCCTGGCGCATCGTTCCGACCGACGAGAGCGCTCTCGGCGACAGGGCGCGCTCAAGCAGACCGGAGATCGAACAGGCGATATTGCTGCGGCCACTGGGGATCGATCCAGAGGAGGGCGAGCGGCGCGCCTTTCGGGCCAGGCGGCGCATTCAACAACGGGCGCGCGCCGAGCGCGTCGCTCTCTACGTCGCGTCCCTATCGTTCAGAACGATCACCTACAAGGGGCTCGTTGCGGCGGATCGCCTGGCGTCCTTTTACCCGGACCTGGCGGACGAGCGCTACGGCGCGTGGTTTGCGCTCTTCCACCAACGGTTTGCGACAAATACGACTCCGACGTGGGAGCGAGCACAACCGTTTCGCTTCCTCGCGCACAACGGCGAGATCAATACGATCCGCGGCAACGTCGCCGCCATGCGCTCGCGCGAGGGCTGCCTCGGTTCTGCCGATCTCGCGGCCGAGGACCTGCTTCGACCCATCGTCGACATCCGGGGTTCCGATTCCGCGATCCTCGACGAGGCCCTCGAGCTGCTGGCGCGTGGGGGCCGCGACGTTCGTCACGCCGCGTCCATGCTCATCCCCGCGGCGTGGCGTGACGTGGCCGGCATGGATGCAGACGTATGCGCTTTCCTCCGCTATCACGCCTGTCTCATCGAGCCTTGGGATG
>JALZIB010000140.1 GCA_030860505.1 Actinomycetota bacterium | reverse complement strand
GCCGTCTTGACGCTGTTCGCCCTTGCGTTCGTAACGAAGATGCTGAGGCTCTTTCGTGCGCGCGGCTTCATCACCCGCTACTCCTGATTCTCATCTTGGGCTGTGACGCACGTCACAGCGTAAGTCGGTGGTCCGGGGTGTCATGGGCTCATCATCCGTCCGAGCCAGGAGGAACCATGACGCTCTCGACCGCACCCACCACTGCTCCTCGTCCCGACGACATCATCGAATCGCTGGCCACGATCGTTTCTGGCGTCGATAGCGAGATCGTGTTCATCACCTGCGTCGACCAGGACGGTTACGTTTCCGACAGCGAGGCCTACGCGTCGAAGGACCAGCCCAAGACCTCTCTGCCGCTCGAGCACCTCTTTTCGTTTCCCCGGACCCTTGGCATGGGCACCATAATGGTGACCTCACGGGCCTGCGAGCCCCTCGGAACCGTCGGCGAGGACGACCTCGAGTTCACGCGCGGGCTGCTCGAGGCGGCGTCAGCCGAGGGGGTAGAGGTCCTCGATCACGTGGTGGTGAGGGACGGCGACTACCGCCGGCTGCGAGAGATAACTGACCTGTGGGACTGAGTTAGGCCACGGGTGCCCCGGGCTCGACTCCCTCTTCGAGTTGCAGCAGGCGTACCGTGCCGTCGGGCTCGAGGGAGCCGAGGACCAGGAACTCGCTGGTGAATCCCGCGATTCGCTTGGGCCCGAGGTTGACGGCGCCGACCACGAGCCTGCCGATGAGTTGTTCCCTCGAGTAGTTGGTTATCTGAGCGCTGCTACGAAGCTCGCCTATCACCGGCCCGAAGTCGGCGGTCAGCTTCCACGCTGGCTTGCGAGCCTCGGGGAAGGACTCGACATCCACAACTCGGCCAACACGAATGTCGAGGGCGAAATAGCCCTCGGCCCCCACTTCCTGCTTCCGTTCGAGAGTGACGGGGTCAAAGGGTCGGTCGGCGGGGTTGATCTCGTGACTTGGCATGCAACTAACCTAAGCGGATGCCCGAGTTGCCCGAGGTCGAGTCGGTGCGCCGTCAGCTCGAACCCGAGCTGACCGGGCGACGCGTCACCAAGACCTGGTGGGATCCCCACCCCGCTATCCCCCGTGAGTTCTCGGGCCTCGAGCTGTTGACGGGACGAACCATTAGGTCCGTTGGGCGTAGAGGAAAGTTCATGGTCGCTCCTCTGGACGAGGATCTCGAGCTCATCATGCACCTCGGCATGACGGGTTCCTTCCGCTTCGATCTCGACGACCCTCACGTGCGTGCGCGCCTCGATCTCGATGACGGGCGGGTGCTCAGCTTTCGTGACGTGAGGCGGTTCGGTCGCATGGCCGTGGTGGAGGCTGGAGACTACGAGACGATCCCGACGCTGAAATTATTGGGACCCGAACCATTGTCGGACGAGTTCGACCACTCGACCTTCGCGGCGTCTCTCAGGAGAACGAGTTCGCCGATCAAGCCCTACCTCCTGTCGCAGCGTCCGGTCGCCGGGGTCGGCAACATCTATGCCGACGAGGCGCTGTGGCTTGCGAAGATCAACCCTGGCTCGCGCGCCGTCGGATCCAAGCGCGCGCGTGCGCTACACGCGGCGATCCGTGAGGTACTCGCCGCAGCGATCGAGCGGGAGGGCACCACCTTCAGCGACTACGCCATGGTCAACGGCGAGAGCGGACGCAACGCCGACTTCCTGATCGCCTACGGGCGCGGGGACACCCCGTGCCCCCGCTGTCGAACTCCACTCAGAAAGATCACCCTCGGGGGCCGGGGCACTACCTACTGTCCCAAGTGTCAGCGCCGCTAGAAGGATCCCGTGTTTGGTCCGGGCGAGTGGCCAGTCGATGAGCCGCTCTGCTTCGAGGACACGTGACTGCCAAGCGGCTTCAGCCGAGTCTCGGCTTCAACCTGCCAAGGACCGGCTTGGGCAGTTCCAGCAGCAAGGGTTCGAGGACATCGTGAAGCTCTGCCGCGGTCGGGCGGTTGGCCGGGTTCTTGTCGAGAGAACTCAAGATCAGCTTTGCAAGGGCGTCCGGCACTGGATGGGCGAACGGGCGAACTTCCTCGAAGGTCGCCGGCCACCTGTTCTCGGCACCGCGCTTCGTGAAAGGCAGTCGACCGGTTGCCGCCTCGTAGAGAGAAACCCCCAGGCCCCAGATGTCGGACGCGGGTCCCACCGGGCCGAAGCGGTCGGGATCGCATTGCTCCGGCGACATGTAGTCGTCGGTGCCGATTCCCTGCCCACGTGCGGCGGCCTGCTCGAAGGTCCGGGCGATGCTCAAATCGATCAGACGAGGGGGACCACTCATGATGATGTTCGTCGGTTTGAGGTCGAGGTGGCAGACTTCGTTGTATGCGAGATAGTGCACCGCGGAGCACAGTTGCAGAGCCAGCGGTAGCAGCTGCTCGAGTGGAAGCCGATCGTACTTGCGGATAAGCGTGGACAAGCGAGGTCCCTCGAGGTGCTCGAGGACGAGGTGAGGGCGGGGGCCGTCGAGCACCGCATCGAAAGCACGCAAGATCACTGGATGGCTCAGCCGCCGCAGCATCTCGTACTCGGTATTGAGACCTCTGAGAGCGCGCTCATCCTCGACGAGGTGGGGGCGAACCACCTTCACCACGACGATGGAATACAGAGTCTCGTCCCATGTGAGGTAGGCCTCGTAGCGGAATCCGCCACCCAACTTCGTAAGCGCGAACCGACCTGGTGCGATCTCATCGCCCTCTTCGAGTCCCCACCTGTGCTCGTCGCTCATCGCGGCCTGATCTCCGATGTCGACAGGCGCTCCGTCACCCTCGGACTACCCCCTGCTCCTGATCCGGGACCTGTCTCCAGACTTGTCCGTGGCGTCATCGTCATCATCATTCTCGGCGGCATACTCGTCGGAGTCTTCCTCTCGCCGAGTGAGTTCCTCGTTTGCTCCCGGCGACATCATCGGTCCGCGCTGGGCTCGTCGCCACGGGCCGCAAGAACAACGGCGCCCAAGGCGAGCACAACGACGAGAGCCCAGGTCATCAGGCTTCCGGTTGAGCGCATTCTCTGATTCCTCCTCCGGCGCTCGGGGCGATCGGTCCCCGAACTCGGTGTGGTCGCTGGTGTGGATAACCCTAGGCAGTGGCCCTAAGAGCGAGGTGAGGGATATATGAGAGGGCTCTTATCGAACATGAGAGAGTTCTCATGCCGCTCTCATGGCCCACTAACTTCCAGGAGGCCGAATAGGAAGGTGACCACCTCCGGCCGCTATCTGGCCCTGCTCGTTGCCCTCCTGGTCGGCACCGTCGTCGGCGCCGGTCTCGTGAGCGCGCTCCAGCCTCCCGCCGCGCCCCGAGTCCCGGCAATCGACCTGGATGTCGATCTTGGCCGGGACGACGAGAGGAACGAGGGCACGAAGAACAAGGACAACCAGAACAAGAACAAAGACAACCAGAACAAGAACAAAGACAAGAGGAAAGAAGAGAGGTCGCAGAAGCCGAAGCCGCAGGCGCCCGCCCCGGCGCCCGCCCCGGCGCCAGCTCCGGCCCCCGCCCCTGCGCCAGCTCCAGCCCCCGATGACGACGATGACGACGATGACGACGGTGACGACGGCGATGACTGACGCGACCGAGATGTCCACGGAACCTTCGGCCGACCATGCGGCCACAGAGGAGCTGACCATCGACGGATCCCCTGTGCGGCGCTCGGGGTTGTCGCGCTTCTCAGGTATTCGGGCCCGCATCCTCGGGGGCTACGTCCTGGTGCTCGCCGTCGCGGTCATTGCGTCGCTGTTCGTGCTGCGGGCCGTGCTCCTCAACCGCCTCGATCAGAGGATCAACGCCGGGCTCACTCAGGAGGTCGCCGAGTTGCAGCGACTGACGAAGGGCATCGACCCCGACACCGGCGAGCCCTTCGACGGCGATGTCGCGGCCATTTTCGACACCTTCCTCGGCCGCAACATCCCCTCGACCAACGAGGCGATGGTGGCCCTCGTGGATGGGGAGGTCCGACGCCCTTTCCAGCCCGATGAGGTGCCGTATCGGGTCGACCTCGACCCGACGCTAATCGCCCGATGGTTGGCGGTCGAGAATGGGTCCGAGTACGGCTCGGCATCCACCCCGGCCGGCGAGCTTCGCTACCTCGCGGTGCCCCTCGAGAACAACGAGGATGAAACGCAGGGGGTCTTCGTCATCGGTTCTTTTCGTGACCTCGAGAAGGAAGAGGTCGACTCAGCAGTTCTTTCGGCTGCACAGATCAGCGGGGTCACGTTGATCATCGGATTTATCCTTTTCTACGCATTATCGGGGCGGCTGTTGCATCGCGTCGAGGCCGTACGGTCGACGGCTCAGCGCATTACCGACAGTGACATGAGCCGCCGCCTGCCGGTCGAGGGGAACGACGAGATCTCGCAGCTCGCAGCGACCTTCAACGATCTGTTGGACCGGCTGGGCCACGCGTTCGAAACACAGAGAAACTTCGTCGACGATGCTGGTCATGAGCTCCGCACACCTATCACCATCATCAGAGGACACCTCGAGCTCATGGGAGACGATCCCGACGAAAGGCGGGACACCATCGCTCTGGTCACAGATGAGCTGGAGCGCATGACGCGCCTGGTGGAAGACCTCTTGATGCTCACCAAAGCGCAGCGACCGGACTTCTTGAACCTGACCTCCGTAGAGGTTGCCGACTTGACCGGCGAGCTCAACACGAAGGTGCGTGGGTTGGCCACTCGCGACTGGGGTGTTGACGCCATCGGACGCGGCCTGATCGAGGCCGACCGGCAACGACTAACTCAGGCCGTCATGCAACTTGCCCAAAACGCCGTTCAGCACACTGCAGACGGGGACCGCGTTTGGATCGGTTCCAAGGTGGTCAACGGCGAGGCGCGTTTCTGGGTGCGCGATGCAGGGCCGGGCATTTCCAAGGATGAGCAGCAAAGGATCTTCAATCGGTTCGCGCGCGCGAGGTCACAAGCAAGAACGTCGGAGGGAATGGGGCTTGGTCTCGCAATCGTCAAGGCGATCGCAGAGGGTCACAACGGTCGCGTACGTCTCTTGAGCGCTCCAGGTGAGGGCTCGACCTTCTCGATCATCATCCCCATCGATCAGCCTTATACCGATTCGGAGGACGGCAAACTATGAAGCGCATTCTCATCGCGGAGGACGAACCCCGCATCGCTTCGTTTCTGGAGAAGGGTCTGAAGGCAAACGGGTTCACCACCTCGGTGGCGACCGACGGCCACGATGCCCTGTTCATGGCTCGCTCGGGGGAGTTCGACCTCGTCATTCTCGACTTGGGACTTCCCGGAAAGGACGGGCTCGCAGTCCTAGATGACCTACGGGCAAAGGACACTTCGCTTCCGGTCATCATCTTGACTGCCAGAGATGGAGTCCAAGACACGGTCACAGGGCTCGAGGGTGGGGCGGACGACTATGTGACCAAGCCCTTCAGTTTCGACGAGTTGCTTGCGAGGGTGCGGGTGCGACTCAGGGGAGAGCGCGCCCCGGAGGAGACCGTGTTGCGTGCCGGCGATATGGCGCTCGATCTTCGAACCCGCACCGCGCGAGTCGGAGACAAGACCGTGGAGTTCTCGGCGCGTGAGTTCACGTTGGCGGAAACGTTCTTTCGCCATCCGGGTCAGGTGTTATCGCGCGAGCAGTTGCTCAGTCATGTGTGGGGGTACGACTACGATCCGGGTTCTAACGTCGTCGACGTCTACGTGGGTTACCTGCGAAGGAAGCTCGGAGGAGAAAACATCAAGACCGTGCGAGGAATGGGCTACCGGCTCGACGCGTAAGGGCTACTTGGGGAGCCGTGCGAAGTTCACTCGCTTCTTCTTGATGTCGACGCTCTGGACGGTCCACCCGACATCTCGCCAAGCCTGCGCGTGTCCTCGGCCCCGGGGTTTGTTCGTCCACCACGACTCGCGCTCAAGCGCGGTCGCGGGGAGCTTGCGCTTGAGCATGTTCTCGAGGGCGGCGAACGAGATCATCACGGCGTCGGCGCCGAAGGCTCCGAGAAAATCCCCCAGCGGTTTGTAGGCATCGGCGGCGGAACGCCGCGGCCCCGCCTCCTCATGTTCGTCGGGGATTGGTGCGGACGCCGGAGGCTCGGCGGCTACCGGCTCGGTGACCTCGTCGTCTACTTCGCTCCGAGGCCTGAAGTCCTCGAGAACAGAGTGCTTCAACTTTTTCTGCATTCTCGTTCGCCCGTTGCCCTGCCCGTTGCCGGAACCCATCGTTTAGGCACCCTCTCGCCGCTAAGGATCGACACTAACGCGATCGCACGATTAGTTAATTCCTAGTGCCCCGACAGGCAACATTGAGGGGTGCTCTGGCGGCAAAGCCGCTTCGTCTGGCGGCGTATGGCTCCGCCAAGGGCGGAATTGGGATTCTATGTTCAGTCGGCGGAACAGTTCCACTGTTCCGCCTCCCTGCGGCCTTGCCATACTTGCGTTTCGCACCGCCAGAGCACGCAAACGTTACCTGCCGGACCACTGGGACATCGTCCGAGCCCGTCTCCGCCTTGAGTGGCGGGCTCGAAGTGGTGGTATGTCAGGAAGACGAATGGGCGACGAGCGGCGCGAGGGGGGAGACAACCATGGGGCCGAGGGCTCACAGCCACCCCTGAGCCCCACTCGAGCGTTCGCCGTCTTGGCGATGATCGCTCTCGTTGTGGGTCTGATCGCGGCGTCTGCGACGTGGAACCCGAGCGAGGATGTCCCCGCCGACACGCAACAGTCTCCGCAGCCGACGCCGGATCGGGTTCGGTCGCCCTCCATTTCTCCCGACGGGGGAGACGACCCAGTCTTGAGCCGAAGTGAGGCGCTCAGCCTGTTCGCCGATCTCAGGCACGGACTCGAGCGGGCCTACAGGAAGCGTGATCTGGTCTTGCTTGGAAACGTCGTCCGCCGGGGCTCACCTCAGTTCGACCGAAGCCGGAAGGACATTCGCCTGCTCGAGAGAACCAACCTCCTTGACCGGACGAGCGTCCGGACGCTGAAGCTGACGCTCATCTCGAGCGAACCCGATGTCATCGTCGTGAGCGAGAGGGCTCTTGTGCGCCCCCGCTACATCGACGACGCGACCTACGTCGAGGTGGACGTGGATCTCGTGCCCACGACGACCACCTCGGAGTGGACGATTGAGCGAGTCGGCGAGACCTGGTCCATCGTGTCGGGCGAGCAAGGATGAAGAGGAGGGGAGGCACCGCTCTAAGAAGGCGAGGACGGGTTCGCCCCCGGAGGAGCGCTCTGGAGGCGATGCGCCGCCGAAGGCGCCGCGAGCCGGAAGGAGCGCAGCGCAGTGTGGTGGGCGCGACGGAGCGGGGCGGACCCGTCCGCAGCGTCACCCGTAGTCAGCAGCTTTCGGCGGCGGGTAGCTCGAGCACGTCGCCCGGCACGATGGTGCTTTCGATCGTGAGCCCGTTGGCCTCGGCGAGGCAGTCCGCAAGACCGACGTCGCTGTACTCGTTCTCGGCGATGAGCTGGAAGCTGTCCCCAGACTGGACCGTGTAGGACTCGGTGGGTGCTTCTTGGGAGTCGTCCTCGCCGGTGTCCTCTTCCCCGGTGTCGTTAGCAGCACCATCGTCGGTCGGCTCGGGTTCGGGGGCCGACTGCGCGTCATCGAGGTCGGTCTGGAGCCGTCCGACCTCGTCTTCGAGTTGCGCGTTCTCCTGCCTCAACGACTGCAGCTCCGACTCGTCGACCTCGTCACCACCCCCGGCGGTCACTCGCCCGAAAAAGAAAACGAGCAGCAGTCCGACGATGAGAGCGACGATGCGAAACCAGAGAATGCTCGGCCGGTCGCCTTCGTCCTCGGTCTCCCATTCGTAGAAGTCCTCCTCCTGAGGGGGAGGCTCGTACGGCGGTGGATCGCTCAAGTGGTCACTCATCTCGCCTCGCTGGTGGGGGCCGGTGGTCTGAGCCTCAGAGCGTAGCCCGAATTGGCCCTCGATTTCAGCCGGCGTACGTAGTAGGTATGTCCCTGGCTTCGTGCTCGTACACCAACCGGAGGGAAGGAAGCGGCGAAATGAGTAGAACGCGACGATTCTCCGGAACGAGGCCCGGGCGCTCGATGGCTGCGCTCGCGGTCGTGCTCGTCGGGCTTGGCGGGGCCTGCCAGATGTTCGACCAGGACGACGAGCCGGCCCGCACGACCCCCGAGAGGCCGCCGGGGAGCCGCTCCGAGCAACCGGACGCCACCGAGTCTCCCGGCGCAGGCGAGGGAATCGACCTCCGAGAGGCCGAGGTGCCGGACGACCACCCCATCGAGCACGTCGTCTTCATCGTCAAAGAGAACCGCACCTACGACAACTACTTCGCTCGCTATCCAGGGGGCGAGGGCACGCGCACGGGACAGACCTCGGACGGTCGCACGGTCGAGCTTTCGGTTGCTCCCGACGTGCAGGAGCCGGACCTCGGCCACAGCTTCTTCGACGGGATCATCGCGATCAACGGCGGCAGGATGGACGGATACGACCAGATTCTCAACGGTGAGGACCTCGCCGGTTACAATTCGTTCACGCGCAAGGGCATTCCGAACTACTGGGCGTATGCCGACAACTTCGTGCTCGGCGACCACCACTTCAGCTCGATGTACGGGCCGACCTTTCCCGAGCACCTCTATACGGTCGGGGGCCAGGCGGCCGACGTCGTCGGCAACAAGCTGCAGACCAATGCGCCTGGTGGGTACTGCGACGATCCCGGGGAGACGGTCTACCGCTTCATCAACATGACCAAGAAGGAGCAGAACGAGGTCATGCGAGCCGAGAGGCGCGTCGACCTCGACACGGTGGGCAACTTCTGGGAGGAGGTCAGAGCCTGCTTTGACTTCGAGGTCATCCAAGACCAGCTCACCGCCAACGACATCTCGTGGCACTACTACGCGGACGAGGGCTCGTGGATGAACGCCCTCCTGGCCATCAAGCACATGCGCTTCTCGAAGCACTGGGGGCGCGACATCACCGAAGAAGAACAATTCATGGAGGACATCACGTCAGAGAATCTCGACGAGGTCACCTGGGTCGTGCCGGGTCCTGGGGTCAATGAGCATCCGGGCGGGCCGAGTGTGTGCATGGGCGAGAACTGGACCGTCGACCACGTCAACGCCATCATGCGCAGCAAGTACTGGAAGAGCACCGTCATCTTCATCACCTGGGACGACTTCGGCGGTTTCTACGATCACGTCCCGCCCCCTCAGACCGACCACATGGGGCTCGGCCCCCGTTCCCCGCTGCTCGTCATCTCTCCGTGGGCCAAGCAGGGCTTCGTCGACGACACGGTGACCGAGCCCTCGTCGGTGCTCGCACTCATCGAAGAGATCCACGGCCTCGACTGCCTGACGCATCGCGACTGCAACGCCAGCAATCTCGCCCAGGTCTTCGATTTCGATCAGCCCGCGTCGGCGCCCAAAGACAGAAAGCTCATTCTCGAGGAGAGGTCCTGCGAGGGGCTCCCGGCCCGGATCTCGGCTCAGTACGAGAAACACGGGGACGACGCCTTCAGAGCACTCGGCGACTAACGAGCTTGCCTGAAGCGACGGACCATGTCGAGATCGACGTGCTTCAAAAAGAAGCGGAAACCACGGCCGGTGCGCTGCACGTGGCGGGGCTCGAGGTTCCCGACGGTGTCCGACGGAGAGTGGTAGTAGTCGTCGAACCCGCTCCAGATGAACGCGCCCGGGATCCCCGCTCGTTCGAACGGTCCGTTGTCCGAGCAGTCACAGACCGTCCTGTAACTCATGCCGGCCTTCTGTTTCATCTTGCTGTAGACAGTGCGAGCCGTGATCTCGGGGCCGATGCCCGCGGTGCCGGCGATCAACGGGCGCCCGTTGCCGATCATGTCGATGGAAGCCATACCCCCCAATCGCTTCCGTCCCTCAACGCCGAGCCGGTTCACGTAGACCTGGGAACCGTTGTGGTGCTCGCCGTTGGATCCGTACTCCTCGGAACCGAACGCAACGAAGCGCACGAAGCGGGCCGGCGTCCGGCCCACAGAGATACGAGCCATCTCGAGCATGACGGCCACACCCGATGCGTTGTCGTTGGCGCCGGGCGAACCCCTCACCGTGTCCATGTGGGCCCCCACCACGAGGCCGTAGCGCTTTGCTCCCGGCCACCACGCCACGATGTTGCGTGAGGTACCACCGTCGACGGAGAACTTTTGAACCTTGATGGTGTAGCCGTAGTCTCTGAGCGTCGCACGGATGTACTTCGACGCTTTGTACTCCGACGTTTTCGCTCGGACGCGGGGGCCGATATCGGCCAGGGTCCTGATGTGCTCCATGGCTCGCTTGTTCGAGTAGACGGCGAGCTCCTCGTTCGAGAAGTCCTTCTCGCTACCCCCGGCCGAGGCCGAGGTGTGCGCTGCGGGTGACGGGTTCTCGACTGCTTCGAGGGAGGGTGTCGGAGCGTTGGTCGATCCGGCGCCCGCGCACGCGGCCGAGACGACAACTGCGGCCAGCAACGCGCCCAACTTCATCGCTGCTATCTGCACCCCATTAGAGTAGCCCTCCATGGCCGACGACAAGAAACCCACAGGTCCGATCCCCACCGGTTGGTTCGAGCGCGGCGCCAAGCTCGCTGGCGCGACCAGCAAAGGCGCTGCTCGTTTCGTCGGGACCCGCTTCAAATCGTTCGCATCGCCCGAACGCTCGGAGGAGTTCCTCGGCGGTTTCCACGAGAAGACCGCCCAGCAGCTCGTCGAGATGCTGGGCGAGATGAAGGGGGCGGCGATGAAGCTCGGCCAGCTCGCCTCGTTCTATGAGTTCGGCGAGCCGACCGAGTACATGTCCACGTACAGGGATGCCCTCACGATGCTCCAGAACTCTGCACCCCCGATGGATCCGGCCGCCTCGCGCAAGGTCATCGAGGAGGAGTTCGGCCGACCGGTCGAGGATGTCTTCGAAACTTTCACCGACGAGGCGGTCGCGGCGGCGTCCATCGGTCAGGTGCACCGAGCGACCCTCCCCGGCGGTCAGCCGGTCGCGGTGAAGGTCCAGTACCCGGGGGTGGACGAGGCGGTGAGATCCGATATCCGCAACGTGAGCGCAATGACCAAGCTCGCCGTGGCCGTCGCTCCCAACCTCGACCCCAAGGAGGTCGCCAACGAGGTCAAGGAACGCGTCCTCGAAGAGCTCGACTACCGACGGGAAGCGAGCAACCAGAAGAAGTTCGCGGAGCTCTACACGGGACATCCATACATCGTCGTGCCCCAGGTCTACATGGATTACTGCCATACGCGCGTCATCACGCAGGAGTTCATGGAGGGCGCCAACTTTATGGAGGCATTCGAGAGGCCCTTCGCAGAGCGCAACCGCATCGCCGAGATCGTCTTTCGCTTCTTCTACGGGAGCCTCAACCGTTTCATGTTATTTTCCGCCGATCCTCATCCCGGGAACTACTTGCTCCTGAAGGACGGACGGGTCGCGTTTCTCGACTACGGGCTCGTGC
>JALZIB010000139.1 GCA_030860505.1 Actinomycetota bacterium | reverse complement strand
CTCTCCTCGCCGACCGAAGGGGGCACGATCTAGCCGTAGAGATCAGATCTCAGGCTCTTCCGGTGCTCACCCTTCGGTTGGCTGAGAAGTCACCTTCCCATGAGGTGATGCAGGCCCATTAGGCTCCATCGTGCTTGACACTCGTATAACACTCCTGAGGGAGTGTCGGGTGCTTCGGGTGGCGGGAGCGCGGGAACAGGCGACGGGGTGAGAAGGTTTCAGAGTTGACAGAGGCGGCAAGAGGATGCGCATAGTCGCAGTCCTGCCGCGCGTCGCCGACACAGGCATCCGGGATATCCGGGTATGGGCTCTGTGTCGACCAAGTTGGGAGCTTTGTGGCCAAGAACCTCGTCATCGTCGAGTCGCCCGCCAAGGCGAAAACGATCGAGAAGTATCTGGGCAAGGACTACAAGGTCGTTGCCTCGCTCGGCCATGTCCGAGACTTGCCGAAGAGCGACTTCGGTATCGAGGTCAACGGCGGCGTAAACATCAAGTACGTCAGCAGCCGGACGGCGAACGCCCGCAAGGCGATGACCGCGATCAAGAAGGAGGCGGCGAGCGCCGAGACCGTGTGGCTCGCCACCGACCCCGACCGCGAGGGCGAGGCCATTGCCTGGCACGTCGCTGAGGCCGCGAAGCTAGGGCCGGACGGAGTCCACAGGGTGTCGTTCAACGAGATCACGAAGAGGGCGGTGGCCGAAGCCTTCGAGCAGCCGCGCGCCGTCGACATGGCATTGGTGGACGCCCAACAGGCGCGCAGAGCCATCGACCGCATCCTCGGTTACAAGCTGTCGCCTCTTCTCTGGAGGACCGTCGGCCCGAATCTCTCGGCGGGACGTGTCCAGAGTCCGACGCTATGGCTCGTCGTCCAGCGCGAGCGCGAGATCAGAGAGTTCAAGCCCGAGGAGTTCTGGGACGCGCTAGCGTCACTCGCCACCGCAGGCGGCGACGAGTTCAAGGCCAAGTACCCGGTGGGCTCGAAGAACCAGTTCGCCCTCACCAACGAAGCCGACGCCACCGAGTTGGTCGAGCGGGTTCGCCCGGGTCCCTGGACCGTCGCAGAGGTCCGTAAGACCGAACGCACCAAGAAGCCACCCGCCCCGTTCAAGACCTCGACTCTGCAGCAGGCCGGATCCTCGAAGCTCGGGTTTCCGACCTGGAAGACGATGCAGGTGGCGCAGGCGCTCTACGAGGCCGGGCACATCTCCTACATGCGAACGGACTCGACCAACCTCTCGAACGATGCGCTCGGCGCGATCGGTAACTTCGTCGAGTCGAGCTACGGCAAGCAGTACCACCAGGTCCGCAAATTCTCAGCGAAGACCAAGGGGGCCCAGGAAGCCCACGAGGCGGTGCGTCCCAGCGATGTCAAAGTGACGCCGTCCGACGTCCAGGGCGGTCTCGATCGCGACGCATTCAGACTGTACGAGCTGATCTGGCAGCGCTCGGTTGCCTGCCAGATGTCGGAGGCCGTCTACGACGCGACCTCCGTGGACGTGGAGTCGAACGGAGTCACCTTCAGGGCGACCGGGCAGATCCTCAAGTTCGACGGCTTTCTGCGTGTCTACCTCGATGTCTCGGACGACCAGGCCGAAGAGATCGAGGGGCTCCTCCCCGAGCTCGAGCAGGGGCAGGTGTTGGATCTTCGTGACCTCGAGGGGGTCCAGCACTTCACCCAACCGCCTCCCCGCTACACCGAGGCCACACTGGTCAGGAAGATGGAGGAGGTCGGCATCGGCCGCCCTTCCACCTACGCTCCGACCGTTCGCACTCTGAACGACAGAGAGTACCTGCGCACCGAGAGCCGGCGGCTGTTTCTGGTGACTCGCGGCGAGGTCGTGACCGATCTCATGGAGGCGCACTTCCCCGACGTCGTCGATGTCGATTTCACAGCCCGGATGGAGGAGTACCTCGACGACATTGCGGTCGGCGACAAAGCGATGGTCCCGATCGTCAAGGAGTTCTTCGATTCCTTCACCAAGCGGGTGTCCGAGCAACAAGACAAGATGACCAGGCCGGAGAAGCCGACAGATCAGACTTGTCCCGACTGTGGACGCCCGGTGGTCAAGAAGTTCGGCAAACACGGATTGTGGTTCCTGTCTTGCTCGGGCTGGCCCGAGTGCAAGTGGTCCCAACAGCTCGACGAGGCCGGCAACCCGCTTCCCGATCCCGAGGGCACGGGTGAGAAGTGCCCGAAGTGCGGCAACGAGCTCGTGGCCAAGAGCGGCCGCTTCGGTCCCTTCGTCGGATGCTCGAACTACCCGGAGTGCAAGTACATCAAGAGGGAGCCCCCGAAGGAAACCGGCGAGAGTTGTCCCGAGTGCGGCAACCCTCTGGTCGAGAAGCGTGGCCGCTTCGGACCCTTCGTCGGCTGCTCGAACTACCCTGAGTGCAAGTACATCAAGAAGGACAAGAAGCCGGGGTCCAAGCCCCGCAAGAAGAAGACGTCGAAGAAGAAGACCACCTCCACGAGCAAGACGCCAACGTAAGCTCGTCCCTGAGCCGTCCGTACGATGGTTTCGTTGGCTAGCATGACAGGCACTTGACGGGCGGGATCAGGGAGGGGCGACATCCAGCACGCGCAGCAGCCACGCCTGCAGGTCCTTAACGGGACCGAGGAGCGGCACCCACCAGTTTCCTATTGGACTCTGCTGAAGAACCGCACCTTTCTGCGATTCTTCGCTGCGCAGTTCGTATCGAGTCTCGGCGATTGGATCGGGGTCATCGCGATCGCGGTCTTTGCCCAAGGACTGGCCGGCAACGCCGGCGTGGGACTAGTCATGACCGCTCGAGTCCTGCCTGGGTTTCTCGTCGGTCCGATCGCCGGTGTCTTCGCGGACCGCTACGATCGCAAGAAGCTGATGGTCGGCGCCGACATCATCCGTGCCTTTCTTATCTTCTCGGTGCCGTTCTTCGAGAGCTTGGTCTACCTGCTTGTCGTCTCCGCCCTCCTCGAGAGTCTGACCCTGGTGTGGGGGCCGGCCAAGGATGCGTCGCTGCCGCATTTCGTCAAGAGACACGAGCTTCAACACGCCAGCTCGCTGTCGCTGATCGGTGTGTACGGACCATGGCCGCTGGCGTCACTGCTGTTCGCGTCTCTGATTCCTCTGGCCGATCTCGTCGGGACCAACGTTTCGGTGCTCGCCGGTTTGGCCGACAACAATCAAGAGGCTCTTGCTCTCTGGCTTGACGCCTTCACCTTTGCCTTCTCGGGCTTGATGATCGCGACGCTCGCGATCCCGTCCTCGACACTGCGCGATAGCAAGTTCGACTTCAAGGCGGCCAAGCGCGATCTCGTCGAGGGTCTTAGCTTCGTGGCCAAGCACAGGCAGGTACGCCCTTGGTTACTGGGGATCGGCTGCACCTTCACGGCTGCCGGCGGTGTGTTCTCACTTGGTCCCGGCTTCGTCGGCGAGATCCTCCGAGGGGGTAAGTCCGGATTCGGATTCCTCATCGGTTTTCTTGGAACGGGCATGATCGTGGGCCTGCTCGCATCAGGAGTTCTGACCAAGCGGGTGCAAAAGGATGTCCTGTTCTCCTCCTGCCTGATGTTGCTCGGCGGTAGTCTCATCGCCCTGTCGTCGATGGGCAGCCTCGACACCGCCATTCCGGTCGCCAGTGCACTCGGATTCTTTGCGGGCGCAGCGTACTCGACCGCGTACTCACTGATGCAGGAGAACACGAGCGACGCTCTTCGAGGTCGAACGTTCTCGGCTGCCTACACGATCATCCGAATGGGCACACTGATCGGCCTCGCGCTTTTCCCCTTCCTTGCAAGCGCGTTTGGCAGCTTCGCAGACGGCGCCGACGTTGCCGGGTATCCGATTTCAGGGACTCGCATCACGCTGTGGGTTGCGGGCGGCATAGTGATCGGCGGCGGAGTGCTATCGATGCGGGCGATCAAGGCGGGCCGCGCGGAGCGTTCACAACAACCTCCTCGCTCGGGCTTCTTCATCGTCTTCGAGGGGGGCGAAGGCGCAGGCAAGTCGACGCAGCTCGACGCTTTCGTGCAGTGGCTCGAAGCGCGCGGAGACGACGTGGTGACGACTCGTGAACCCGGGGGCACGACCATCGGGGCGCACATCCGCAAGGTACTGCTCGATCCTGCGTGCAAGGACATGGACCCTCATACGGAGGCTCTTTTGTATGCGGCGGATCGAGCCCAGCATGTCGCCGAGGTCATCAAACCCGCGCTGAGGGAGGGAAAGATCGTCGTCTCGGATCGTTTCATCGACTCCTCCCTCGCGTATCAGGGCCTTGCTCGAGGACTCGGTCTCGAGGATGTCTACGAGATCTCGAAGTGGGCGGTCGACGACACTCTTCCCGACGTCGTCCTGTTCTTGAAGCTCGACCCGCAAACCGGACTAAGACGCAAGACCACGGAGCCGGATCGAATCGAGCTCGAGGAAGACGGCTTCCACGAAAAGGTTTCTCGGGCCTACGCCGAGTTGGCCGTGAAGTTCCCCGAAAGGTTCGTGGTGCTGGACGCGGCGAAACCCCCGGCGGACGTGCACAAGGCGGTCGTCGCTGTTTTCGAGGAGCGCGTGGCCACGCGGACCGGCGGGGGCCGGTTCGAGGCTGCCGAGAGTCGGAGCAAGCGATGAGGCGTACACCGCAGCAGTTGAAAGGATCGGCGGCATGACGGTCTGGGACACGGTCTATCAATCCCGCTCCACAGGCGCGCTCAGGGCACAGATCGCTGCGCAAGAAGTGCCGGGAGCCTGGCTGTTGCTGGGGCCTAGCGGATCGGGCAAACGCTCGACCGCCGTCGCGATGGCGGCGGCACTCAACTGCAGGGCCGAGCCGAACGTCGGCTGCGGGTCATGCAACACCTGCCGACGCATAGGACGCCACCGCCACCCCGACGTTCACCACATCGCTCCAGAGGGACCTCTCATCCCGGTTGATGTCGTACGCGAGGTAGTGATTCCCGAGGCGTCGCGCTCGCCCTTTGAAGCCGCCCGCAAGGTCTTCATCATTGATGAAGCTGAGCGAATGCACCCCTACGCCCAGAACGCCCTCCTCAAGACGCTGGAGGAACCACAAGACGACACGACCTTCGTCCTCATCTCGGACCGGGAGGAGGAGTTGCTGGACACGATCAGGTCACGCTGCCGGATCGTGCGCCTCGATTCGGTGCCGGAGGATCAGATCATCGTTCTCTTGACCAAGGAGGGGGCGTCCGAAGAGACCGCTCGATTGGCCGCACGCCTCTCGGACGGGGACGTCGAGCGCGCCCGCTCGTACGCTCTCGACCAGGCCGTCATCGCGCGCCGGTGGTTGTGGCGAGGAGTCCCCGGGCG
>JALZIB010000025.1 GCA_030860505.1 Actinomycetota bacterium | reverse complement strand
CGGGTTCTTCCCTACACGCCATCGCGGGACTTGTTCCATCGAAACGTTTGATGTGGTTCCGCTTGGGGCCGCGCCGGATTGCTCACAGCGACGTCAGTCGCCGGCGTCGTCGGTGTCTGGTGACTCGGTATCACCTTCGATGACGACGACCTTGTAGTTCTCGTCGAGACGTACGTCGACGGTGGTGTCGTCGGTCTTCGTGACCTCGACCTCCCAAGTGGCTCCGTTCTCGTTGTCTCGCTCCACCGCGTTGACGGTTCCGCCTCCGGTTGCCTCGAGCGCCGCGCTCGTGGCGCGGTCCGCCGCGGGCCCGGTGACGACGCCTTCTGAGTCGCTGCTCGCGATAGCGATGGCGCCGCCGGCCACGACTGCGGATATGACCGCACATGCGACGATTATCGTGATCCTCTTCCTCATCCTTTGCCTCCTTCGGTTGCTTCCTGTGTCCAAACTAGGGGAACCCACCTGAAGGTCACCTGAAAGGCGCAAGATCATGATCCGCTAGGAAGGAATACTTCGAACCGGGCTCCCCCGAGGGGGGACTCCTGGACCGAAGTCCGGCCTTCGTGAGCGGCGACGATCTCGGCCACAATCGCAAGGCCCAGGCCGGTGCCTCCGTGCTTCCTATCCCGCGCGTGGTCGAGCCGAGCGAACCTCTCGAAGATGAATTCCCGTGATCCCACCGGCACACCTGGGCCGTCGTCGTCGACCCGAAGGCTTACGTGTCGCTCGACCTCCTGGACTGAGAAGCTGACGATCGAAGTCGCATGTCGCGCGGCGTTGTCTGCGAGATTCTGGATCACGCGTTGGAGATGTACACGATCACCTTTGGTTCGGGCAGCGTTGACCCCGGCCGTCTCGATACGAAGTGACGTCGTCTGTTTTAGCCGGCGTGCTTCATCGAGCACGAGGTCGTCGAGGTCGAGTGGCACCGCGGACACCTCAAGGGTGCGTTCGTCGGCGCGCGCCAGCAGCAAGAGCCCCTCGGCGAGATTCTGCAGTCGAAGATCTTCGAACAGGACTTCTTCGGCTAACACCTCGAGCGAGGTTCCAGCGGGGTGGGCGAGAGCTACCTCGGTCAGATGACGAATCGCCGCGATCGGGTTTCGAAGTTCGTGGGATGCATCGGATACGAACCGTTGCTCGCGCTTGCGAGTCTCATCCAGTCGCTCAAGCATTCCGTTCAACGTTCGAGCGAGCCGAGCGACCTCGTCGTTCCCGCTCGGCAGCGGCAAGCGTCGGTGGAGATCCGCCTGGGAGATTCCGGCCACCTCCTTCCGCATGCTCTCGACGGGGGAGAGGGAACGACCGGTGACACTCCATGTCGTGAAGGCGACAACCAGGAGCAGCAGCGGCACGCCCGTGAGCAGGGTGAGCGTGATCGAGGAGATCGACTCTCGAACGAGGTCGAGATTGCGACCCACGAGGACCATCAAGCTCCCAGTCGATGTTCGAGCCTCTTCAGCGACCACGGAGAAGGGGTCATCGTCATCGATCGGTGGCTCTTGGATGATGGTGCTCTCGCCCGGGTGCAGTTGCGCTACGACGGGGACTCCCTCGAGCGATGGACTCGATGCCAGGACCTTCCCCTTCCCGTCGATGATCTGTACGAAGACGTCGTCGTCTCGGGTCATAAGATCGGGGAAAGACTGGTTTGCTTCGATGCTTGCGACGACATCGAGCGCTCGCAATCGGGCCGCGGAGGTGACGTTTCTTTCCATCGTGCGCTGCATCAGGACAACGAGCGCGATCGAGGCGATCAACAGAGCCAAGCCGACTGCCATGACGGCCCCCGCGGTCGTTCGCGCCCTCACGGAGGAGCCCCCGTTGCGCATGCGCTCACCCACCTTGGTCATCCAACCTATAGCCCGAGCCGCGCACGGTTTGCAGCGCGTGGCGCTTGAAGGGGCGATCGAGCTTCTCTCGTAGGTGGCGGACGTACACCTCTACGATGTTGGGATCGCCTTCGAAGTCGAAATCCCAGACGTGAGCCAGGATCTCCGACTTGGCGAGGGCTTCTCCTTTTCTTCTTAGGAGGAACTCGAGCAACGAGAACTCGCGCGGCGTCAAGGTCACTTCCGTCTCTGCTCTCCAGCACCGGCGACTGGCCGGATCGAGCTTTAGGTCGCCGGCTTCGAGCACCGCCGGCCGTTCGCGTACTTCTCGTCGAAGAAGCGCACGGATGCGCGCCAGCAGCACGACGTAGGAGAAGGGTTTCGTGAGGTAGTCATCGGCACCACTGTCTAGTGCCTCCGCTTCGTCCAGCTCGCCGTCCTTCGCGGTCAGCATCAGGATCGGGGTCCAGATGTTCTCCGCGCGCAAGATCGAACAGACCTGAAAACCGTTCACCTCGGGCAACATGATGTCCAAGACGATCGCGTCGTAGGCATTCTCGCGCGCTAGCCATAGCCCGTCGGTCCCGTTGAGGGCCACATCGACTGCGAAGCTCTCGGCCTCGAGCCCTCGCTTCAACCCTGTGGCAAGGGCCTTCTCGTCCTCGACAACCAGTACACGCATTGATTCCTCCTAACCCCATCTTGCTACGTCCGGCTGAAGGAACGCTGAAAGCGAACTGAATGGTTCAGGTGGTCTTCAGCATCGATAGACCAAAGTCGGCTTCGTCTGATCCATCTAGAAAAGGAAAGATGATGCCGAGCACGCGCAGGTTGTTTCTGTCACTCCTTTCGGTTTCGGTTATGCCTCTCATACTGGCCGCTTGCACCGAGACGTCTCCCAGTTCGGCCACGGCTCCCGAACAGTCATCGTCGTCGCTCGGGTCGGACGATCTGCCGCAGGGAAATGATCCGGTTGCCCTTGAGCCAGAGGACTTCACGACCAAGATCGACAATCCCTACTTCCCTCTGGAGCCGGGGACCCGGTGGACCTACCTCGAGACGGATGAGAAAGGCGAGGAGCTGAAGGTTGTCGTCGTCGTGACCAGGGAGACCAGGAAGATGGCCAACGGGATCACGGCCCGTGTCGTACGAGACACCGTCACCCAGAATGGCAAAGTCGTTGAAGACACAAACGACTGGTACGCGCAGGATGCCGAGGACAACGTCTGGTACATGGGTGAGGACACCGCTGAGTTCGAGAACGGAAAGATCTCGTCCAGGCACGGGTCCTTCGAAGCCGGCGTTGACGGTGCGCTGCCGGGGATCATCATGCCGGCCGACCCGGAGTCAGGCATCAGCTACCGGCAGGAGTACTACAAGGACCAGGCCGAGGACAAGGGCGAGATCCTGAGCACCAACGAGATGGCGGATGTCCCCTTCGGTCATTTCGAGGACATGCTGTTGGAGAAGAACACCATCACAATCGAACCCGATGTCCTTGAATACAAGCTCTACGCAAAGGGCGTCGGCATGGTACTCGCGTTGGGTATCTCGGGGGGCGGAGGTCGTGAAGAGCTCGTTAAGGTCGACCTCGCACCTGTCTCGGCCGGAACCGGTCCTCTGGGGAACCCAAACCCTTGATCGCGCTACTGGACACGAAGGAGGGGCGGTGGCTACTCAACCTTTGAGCTATCGGCGCGCGCGGCCCCGAGGAAGCGGTAGGTGTATTCTTCGGCGAACTTTCGTGATCCCGCGAAGACCAGCGGAACCGCGTGGAAGCGGACCTGGAGACGCGCGAGGAGATCGAGAACGAACCCCGGCGGAACGTGCTCGAGTTTCAAGAGATCCGCGTAGCCGGCCTCTATGACGACGACGGCGCGCTCCAGCTCGGCGAGATCCCCGAGAGCGAATTGCAGGGAGCCGTCTACCAGCGAGGAGGTGAGGTCCTCGAGCGTCTTACGCTCGACCGCCGCTTGGATCGCGCCGTCCTCATCCAGCAGTGCGTAGTCACCGCAACGCAGGGCTTGTTTGTGGACGGTCACCTGCCTGCCGGCGAAGCGGTAGCCGTAGCGTTCGCGCGTGTCGATTGCGATGACCAAGTCGGTCTGCCCGGAAGCGCGGCGCGTCGGCACCCTGGCTCCCGGCTTGGTGTTGCGCACCGTTTTCGGCGTCTGCCAAAAGATCGCCGGGCGCCCGCCCTTCAACTTCGTGAACACGAACTGGCTGCGGTTGAGGCGGCTGCGCTCGAGGATGAGGTCAACGGCGACACCTCGACGACGGCAGGAGCGCACCTCGAGCGTCTCGATGATCTCCGCATCTCCCGGCCAGCCGTCTTCGACCTCGGCGCAGAAGACGCGCGTGGTCGTCGGCCACGGTTCGCGCGCCTTGAGGATCAGACCGCCCTCGAGTGGGACCCGGAGCAGGTATCCGAGCCGGCTATGCGGATCTGGGTTCTTGGCGACGACGAAAGCACCGCTCATCGATGCCAAGTTACTTCTTCGTCCGCCGGCCTCGGCGGATCGAGGACTTTCTGCCGGCGAATTCCACTAAAGACGGCTTAGGGAGGAGCGAGGGTGCATGATGTCCGACATGGAGAGCCTGTGGGTGGATTCTTGCTCCTATTAGCCCTGCCGAGGCAAGCGCGCCTGAAGCACAGCACTATGATGCGCCGTCATGGAGCCAAAAAGAGTCGCCGTACTCCTCGATCTCGCAGAGCGCGTTCTTAACGATTCGACCCATCTTTTCGACGATCATGACCATCGCCGTGAGTCCGAAGAGCTCATGGCTACGGTGCTCGGAGTCGACGGAGACGATCTCGATCTCGACGAGCGCCCCTCTCGCAGACAGCGCGAGCGCTTTCTCTCGCTGGTGGCCCGGCGAGCAGGAGGTGAACCCTTCCCGCTGCTGATCGGGTTCATAACCTTCTTCGGCTACGACCTCAAGGTGAAGTCGGGAATGTTCATGCCGCGACCCAGTTCCGAACTCGTGGTCGAGCGAGCGCTCGTGAAACTCAAGGGCCGCAGGAACCCCATCGTGGTCGACGTCGCAACCGGAACGGGTCCGATTGCACTAGCGATCGGAGGGGAGGTTCCCAACGCCGAGGTTTGGGGCACCGACATTGCGCCGGACATGATCAAACTGGGACGCAGCAATGCACGCGAGCTCGAGTTGGACAACGTCCGCTTCAAAGTCGGTGATATGTACGGGTCGTTGCCCCCGGCACTCGAGGGGAGGGTGGACGTGGTTACCGGCCACATTCCGTACGTGCCGAAGGAGGAGCTCGACGACCTTCCTGCGGAGGTCCGCGAGTTCGAGCCGATCTCCACGCTTTCGGACGAGACTGCCGACGGACTCTTTCTCATGCGTTTGGGGATCAACGGCGCGGCTCGGTGGCTCAAACCGGGCGGCTGGCTGCTGCTCGAGATAAGCGATGACCTCGAGAAGAAGGTGCGCCGTATGTGCATGAAAGCGGGTCTCGAGGACCACGGAGCTGCGTCCGACGAGGACGACTTGAGCATCGTCGTGGAGGCTCGCAAGCCGAAGTAGAGGCTCGAGGGGGGCCCTCCACCTCGAGCTCGATCCCGAGCGGCTCGCGATCAAGAAGCGTCTCGGTCCTCGAGGTGTCGCGCAAGGCCGGAATCGGCGTTCGGCTCGGCGAGCCGACATGCGACAATGCTCGGGGGCCGCTGCCGAGCGACAACCTGCCAGGAGAACTAGATGCAGCAACAACAGGCGGCGGGCGCGCGCTCTGAGGCCCCAGGTCACGAGGTGCGGCCGCTCGTCACCGCCCACACCTTGACCAAGCGGTTCGATGAATTCGTCGCCGTGAACGGAGTCGACTTCGCCATTGCAAGAGGCGAGGCCTTCGGCTTCCTCGGGCCAAACGGGGCCGGCAAAACCTCGACGATGCGGATGATCGCGTCGGTCTCACCCGTTACATCCGGCGAGCTCCGCGTGTTCGACATGGATCCTGCAACTCAGGGTCCCGAGATTCGCACCCGGCTCGGCGTTGTACCGCAGGACGACACTCTCGACACCGAGCTCACGGTGAACGAGAACCTCTACATCTACGGGCGTTACTTCGGCATCGGCGGGCGGGTGCTCAAGGAGCGGATCGAGGAGTTGCTCGACTTCGTGCAACTCAAGGAGCGGCGCGACAGCAAGGTCGAGCCTCTCTCTGGGGGAATGAAGCGACGCCTGACGATCGCCCGCGCCCTCATAAACGAGCCCGAACTGCTCATTCTCGACGAGCCCACCACCGGGCTCGACCCTCAGGCGCGCCATGCGCTATGGGACAGGCTCTACCGGCTAAAGCAGCGCGGCGTGACCTTGATCATCACGACCCACTACATGGACGAGGCCGAGCAGTTGTGCGACCGCCTGGTCGTCATGGACCAGGCCAGGATCGTTGCGGAGGGTTCGCCCGCTGCGTTGATCGCTCGGCATTCAACCCGTGAAGTGGTCGAGCTTCGTTTCGCCGCCGGTTACCAGGACAACGTCGTCGATCGGCTCGAAGGGCTGGCGAAGAGAATCGAAGAGTTGCCGGATCGCGTCCTGCTGTACACCGACAACGGCGACGACGCGGTGGGGACGATCCACGAACGCGGCGTGATGCCTGAAACCATAATCGTTCGGCGCAGCTCTCTCGAGGATGTCTTTCTGCGGCTCACCGGACGAAGGTTGATCGACTGATGATCGTTGCCCTGCGGGTACTCGAGGCCAACGCGCGCGTATACAAGCGCACTTGGAAGGGGAGCGCGATGACCGCATTTCTCAGCCCGGTGCTGTTTCTGCTGGCGATGGGTCTCGGACTGGGTTCGCTCATCGACCGCAATCCGCCGACGGACGGGCTCGGCGGAGTGAGCTACGTGAGCTTCATCGCCTCGGGCCTGCTCGCCGCCACCGCGATGCAGACGGGAGCGGCCGAGGGTTCGTGGCCGGTGATGGCCGGCATCAAGTGGCTCAAGACCTATCACGCGGCGCTAGCAACGCCGGTGCGGGTCGGCGATCTCGTAACCGGCAATCTGCTCTGGATGGGCGTGCGAGTGACTTTGTCGGCCGGTGCCTTTGCGATTGTGTCGGCGGCACTCGGTGCGCTGTCTCCCATCGAGGTCCTTGCGGCGCTACCCGCAGCGGTTCTGACGGGCATGTCGCTGGCGGCGCCGGTGACGGCCTACACGGCGGTGGCGAAGGACGAGACCCGTCTATCGTCTCTCTTCCGCTTCGTGGTCCTCCCGATGTTTCTCTTCTCGGGCACGTTCTTTCCGGTCGAGCAACTTCCCGGATGGTTGCAGCCTGTCGCCTTCGTCACACCCCTGTGGCACGGAGTCGAGCTCTCCCGCGCTGCGGCGCTCGGCTTCGAGACGGCCTTCCCCGCGGTCGTGCACTTCTCATACCTCACCGCCTGGACTGCGGCGGGGTGGGTGTTGGCGGGCCGCACTCTCCACCGGAGGTTGCAGCCATGAACGCCCGAAGCTTCCCTCTGCGAATCACGCCGCCCCTGGTGTTCGGTCGTTCACGCGCCCGCTACGTGCTCGAACGCAACCTGCTCGTCTACCGACACATCTGGATCATCATTTTCTCCGGGTTCATCGAGACGCTGCTCTATCTTTTTGCGGTTCGTATCGGCATCGGTGGGCTCGTCGGCGACATACGCATGGACTCCGGTGAGGTCGTCGACTACGCGACCTTCGTCGCGCCGGCCCTGCTTGCGTCGGCCGCCATGAACGGCGCGGTGTTCGAGTCGACGATGAACATCTTTCACAAGCTCAAATTCGCAAAGACGTACGACGCGATGTTGTCGACCCCGCTCAAACCCTTCGACCTTGCGCTGGGAGAGATCACGTGGTCGCAGATTCGCGGATCGATCTACGGCATCGGGTACATGGGCGTGCTGGCCGTGATGGGGTTGATCGAGTCGCCGTGGGCGATACTCGCCCTGCCGGCGGCCATTCTCGTGGGGTTCTCGTTTGCCGCGGTCGGCATGGCGGCGACGACCTACATGCGCAGCTGGCAGGACTTCGACCTCGTCAACCTCGCAGTCCTGGTGCTGTTTTTGTTCTCGGCGACGTTCTACCCCTTGAGCGTCTATCCGGACTTCCTACAGGCGGTCGCCCATCTCTCTCCCCTGTACCACGGAGTGGCCCTGACCCGAGGGCTGATGCTCGACGACCTCGGCTTCCACCTGCTCGGGCACGTGGCCTTCCTCGCCGCCATGGGAGCGGTGGGCCTGGCCGTCACGAGTCGACGCCTGGTAAAACTCCTGACCCCCTAAACGCCGTTCCAGCGCCACGAATCATTCACTGCGGAACGATGGCCAGCGGTTCTCCAGCGCTTGTGCGCAGAACTCCGAAGTGACGCCGGTCGAGGGTCGCGACCGTCCGTTCACCGAGGGCCCAGCAGGTGGTGGCCACCGCAGCATCGACAAACCCGATCGGCTGATCGGCGTATCTCGCCTGGAGATCAGACGTCGCCACCAGCAGCCGGTCGTCGACCTGGTAGAGGGTGTAAGCACCTCTGCCGACGTCTTCACAGAAGATCAGCCACGCGTCGAGCGCGGCGAGCTTCCGCAGCCAGTAATCGAGCTCGACCAAGACCGGGGTGGGGATGACGAATGGTTCTTCGGTCGACTGCAGGAGTTCGAAGCACGCCCCGTGATCGGGGTCGCTCTCGTTCAGTGCGGCGAGCAATACGCCGGTGTCTAAGACGAGCGCCATGGGGAAGCGGCGGCTTCGTCCGCAAGGTCACCGCTTCGTCGAGCGGCACCGTCTTGGGGCCCCTTGAACACCGCAAGCCGCGGTCTCGGCCGCTCCGACCCGGTCGCCCATGACAGGAGCCCGAACGTATTCGGAGCGACCCTGACGAAACGATCCGGATGCCGAGGCAACCGGGCGGCGAGCTGAAAGTTGATCTGGTCCGGACGCGCTCGCTTCGATCTTGGATGAGACCAACCACCAGCTTTGATCTTCCGGCCGAGCTCCTTGACGTGCAGTGGGATGCCCGCCGCATCGAGCACTCGCTCGGCAGCGTCCTGGAGGGTCAGCTCGGCCAGCGGACCCGCTGCTTGCCCTGGCCGTTCGGGCGCAAGCGCAGCCTCGGCCAGTTTCTCGGCGCGGAGATACTCCGCAAGCGCCTCGGCGGCCCGCGCTGCTTTCTCGGCGTCCTCGGGCGAGCCGATGGGTCGCGCGACCGACGACTCGAGTCGCTTCTTCAGCGTAGACATGGAGCAAACATATATGAGATATATGCAACATGCAAGAACCGCTCCATCCGCCGGAGGCCTGGAGGAGCGCGGTACGCTGAGTCATGGACAAGGTTCTGGTTATCGATTTCGGCGCTCAGTACGCTCAGCTCATCGCACGGCGGGTACGTGAGTGTCACGTCTACTCCGAGATCGTCCCCCACGATACCCCCGTCGAGGTCCTCGCAGCCATGCGGCCGGCCGGCATCATCCTCTCCGGAGGACCCAAGTCGGTCTACGAACCGGGGGCACCCGAGGTCGATCCCAAGCTCTTCGGCCTAGGCGTCCCTGCGCTCGGAATCTGCTACGGACAACAGGCGATGGCTCAAGCTCTCGGCGGAGAGGTCGGGCACACCGGCATCGCCGAGTTCGGCAAGAGTGCGCTCGACGTCGTCAAACCCACGGCCGTGCTCTTCGACGATCTGCCGGTCGAACAGACCGTATGGATGAGCCACAACGACGCCGTCGTTCGCCCACCCGACGGCTTCGTTGCGACCGCCTCCACCGCGGCGTGTCCGGTTGCCGCCTTCGAGGACAAAGACCGGCGGCTGTTCGGCGTGCAGTTCCATCCCGAGGTGAGCCACACGCCCAAGGGACTCGAGCTACTCAAGAACTTCCTTTACGAGGCCTGCGATCTCCTGCCGTCCTGGACCATGACGTCGATCATCGAAAGCGCGGTCGAACAGGTCCGCGCCACCGTCGGTCGCGAGAAAGTCGTGTGCGCTCTGTCCGGAGGCGTCGACTCATCCGTTGCGGCGGCACTCATACACCGTGCGATCGGCGACCAGCTCACCTGCGTGTTCGTGGACCACGGGTTGCTACGGACGGGAGAGGGCGAACAAGTCGAAGAGACCTTCCGCAGGCATCTCCACACGAACCTGATCCACGTCAAGGCGGCGGATCGCTTTCTCGAGAACCTTTCGGGAGTCACAGACCCCGAGCGCAAACGGAAGATCATCGGTGAAACTTTCATCCGGGTGTTCGAAGAGGTCGCGCGCGACGAGGTCGAGGACGCTCGCTTTCTGGTGCAGGGCACTCTTTATCCCGACGTCATCGAGTCCGGTACCAAGGACGCAGCCAAGATCAAGAGTCATCACAATGTCGGGGGCCTGCCCGAGGACATGCGCTTCGAGCTGGTCGAGCCGTTGCGCAATCTCTTCAAGGACGAGGTCCGGCGCGTGGGCGAGGAGCTCGGACTGCCCGAGGAGATCGTGTGGCGCCAACCGTTCCCCGGGCCTGGCCTCGCCGTACGCATCATCGGCGACGTAACTCCCGAGCGGCTTGAGATGCTGCGTGGGGCCGATGCGATAGTGCTCGAGGAGATGAAGCGAGCCGATCTCCTGCGGGAGATCTGGCAGAGCTTCGCGGTTCTGCCTGCGGTCCGTTCGGTCGGCGTGATGGGCGATGAGCGAACCTACGGGCATCCGATCGTGTTGCGCGCGGTGACCAGCGAAGATGCCATGACGGCCGACTGGGCGCGCCTTCCCTACGAGCTGCTCGAGCGGATCAGCAACCGCGTCGTCAACGAGGTGCCCGGCGTCAACCGGGTCGTGTACGACATCACGAGCAAGCCGCCCGGGACGATCGAATGGGAATAGTTACCAGCCACTTCTCTCCCGGTGTGCCTGAGTAGCCATAGATCGGACATAGCGGCCCCTCTCCCGGCTGCCCGTCAGTGGCTCGGTCATCGAGGCTGAACGCGTGGTCCTCGAGGCCGGCGATGGGCTCAAGCCAGCAAACCTCGGCGATCCGCCAGGATTGAGGTGGGCGGCGGGGGGAAGAAACCCGATGGGATGGCAGGAGAGGGCAGGAGCAGCGCGCTGAGCGGCGAACCTTCCAAGACGACCAGGAAAGCATGTGATGGCGAAGGTTTGGGATCAAGGGGGATCAACTTTGAAAGTTCTCAAGAGAGCGGTCGTTCTGGCCTGTCTCGTGGCGCTCGTGCCGTTTCCCGCTGCTGCGCCCGTCGCGGGGGCCGTACAGCAGGTCGAGGCCGAGGGCGAGCACAGCCCGAACATGAAGCACATCAAGAACATTAACTACAAGGCTGCCAACGGTGGGGATCCCAACGCGGGAACCGACATCGAGTTCGTGACGCTGAACGGTCGCCAGTACGCTCTCGGAGGTTCGTACGACAACGGCATGCAGATCGTGGACATCACGAACCCTCAGGCGTCGGAGGTCAAGGCGGTCTACGACTGCGGCGTGACTCAGGGTGACATTCAGGTCTTCAAGCAGAGCGACAAGCCGGGCCGTACCTTCGTGACCTACACCTCGGACACCTACGGTGACGGCACCTCGACCTGCTATCAAGAGGCGGCCGCGCTCGGCTTCGACATTAAGAAGTCAGAGACCAGGGGCAAGAACGGAACCTTCATCGTCGACATCACCAAGCCTCTGCAGCCGAAGACGGTGTCCTTCGTCGAGGTCCCCAAGGGATCGCACAACCAGACCGTGCACCCGGGCGGACGCTACCTTTACAACTCGAACTCGGACCTCATCACGTCCGCAGTGCTTTCCAACCCCTCGATCGAGGTCTTCGACATCCAGAACTTCAGCAAGCCCAGGCTGGTGACTGAGATCGACTTGCCCATCAGGCCGGGTCTCGGGACCGAGTCGCACGACATCACCTTCAACAATGACGGGTCGCGTGCCTACTCGGCGGCGTTGTCCCAGCAGGTGATCATCAACACGAAGAGGCCGGCCGAGCCAAGAATCGTGTCGAGCTTCATAGACCCGGCTATCAACGTCTTCCACCAGTCGGACCCCGTTACCCTCAAGGTCGACGGCAACACGCGGGAATTTCTCATCATCGAGGACGAGTTCGTCGGCGCTCTGCAGACCGCGCAGTGCCCGAACGGCGGTGTGCACGTCTACGACATCACCGGCGCCAACGAGCAGGACCCGGTCAAAGTCGGGTACTGGAACATCGACGAGGTTCGTCCCTCCATCGACGGCGGCATGCGCTGCACGGCGCACGTGTTCGACATCCACCAGAAGGAGGGCATCATGACGATCGCCTTCTACAACGGTGGAGTGCGCGTGGTCGACCTCAAAGGACTCGTCGGAGTGTCGCTCGGTGAAACGCAGTTGAGCGGCGGTATGAAGCAGATCGGCTTCTACCAGTTCTCCGACTCCGACTCCTGGGCCGCCAAGACCCCGAAGATCGCCCGGGACGGCGACTTCTTCCTCTACGGCAACGACCTCAGCCGCGGCATGGACATCTACCACTTCGATGCAGGCAGGGAGAAGTCAAAGAACAAGGGCAGGTTCATGAGCCCGACGGAGGCCGAGCTCTACCTTTCGAAGAATGTCGGCGAGATCCCCGCCGACTACGAGATGGTCTGCCTGATTCCCCAGCGCTAGACAGAGCGAAGCGACAGAAGCACCCAAGGAGGGGCGCGCACGACCGGCGCCCCTCCTTTCTGTGTGCGAAGGCCCACGGGGCTTGTGAGAAAGCATCTTCTGCGGGTAGCCGGTGAGCATGAGACTCGGGAATCTGGAGATCAAGCCACTCGGCGGAGGCCCCGGCTGCCTCGTGATGATCTTGGTATCGATGTGTTGTCCGTGCTGGGGACGATCATTTGAACCTATTGCTGAATTGAGCTTCGAGGGTGGGCCGATTCAGGAGCCCTCCGTCGGATGCCTTCGGGCACACATTCGCCCCAGTTCTGGGATCTGTAAGGCGAGAATGTAGTGAGTCCTCATAATCCGGGTAAATAGGAATGGTCGGACAGGGTCCAACCTAGGAGGTAGAAGTGTCGGGAACGGACAAGGCAAAGAACAAGGGTGAAGAGCTGAAGGGCAAGACCAAGGAGGGCGTCGGTCGCAGCACTGGCGATCGTGAGATGGAGCGGGAAGGCCAGGCCGACCAGGCCAAGGGCGGCCTGAAGCAGGCGGGCGAAAAGATCAAG
The DNA here is from genome assembly GCA_030860505.1 of Actinomycetota bacterium. GTDB lineage: Bacteria > Actinomycetota > CADDZG01 > CADDZG01 > WHSQ01 > WHSV01. The sequence goes on along the minus strand of JALZIB010000025.1, from coordinate 13,404 downwards.
GACGCCTTCAAGAAGTAGCAACCGGGGTTCGGGGCCTCAGGCGAGTGGCCTGGGGCCCGAACCGGATTCAGCAGCGCTTTACGTGTCCGAGGTCAGGGCCTTCGTTGAGGACGATGGTTCGGAGCGCGGTAAGCGCGGCCGCTCGCCCAGAATTCGTTAGGCGCGGCTTGGTGAGTTCACCCCGTGGCGGCATGTCGACGCCCCGAAGCGTTCGCAACCCCGTGTAGAGAAAGCCGAAGAGATCGGACAGAGCGTCTTCAATTGTGAGGATGTTCATCCCTCGACCTTCACGCTTGGCCACCTCTTGCAAAGCAGCCAGTAGAGAGCTCTTTGGGGCCTTTCGGTCGATCAGCCATACAAGTATCAGTGGATACATCGCCTGGCGGAAATCGTCGGACCACTTCGCGCTGAGGCCCTCGGCCGTCGCCTCCCACAGATCGGCAAGATCGTGGAGGTAGATAAAGGCAAGGCCGGTCGCGTATTCGCTTGTTCCTTGCGTTTCGGTGGCTTCCAGCGACCTCAAGCACATGAGACAGAAGTCGACCTCCAAGAGGAGCGCGGACCCCTTCTCGGTCGAGTCGGGCGTTTCGAAGCCGAGTTGCGAGTTGACCGTAACGGCGAAGCTGCGTTCGAGCCTCTTGTTCTCGTCGAGTGGGAGGCCCTCTATCGCTCGCTCGAGCAGCCACCGCACCGGTTCGATGACGCTTGCGTGGTCTTGGGGCAGAGGCGGCGGATACCTCAGCTCCGGAAGCACTCGCTCGAGCACCCTTTCGCCGGCGGGGCCGTGAGCGGAGAATACGGTTCGGATCTCTGTCTCGGTCAAAGTCTCCATACGAGAGATGAAAGCCCATTTCCGACGTCCGAGGTGTGACGTGCGTCACAGTGCGGCGACATTTTCACTGGGTTTGCGTCAGACGCGCCTAGGAACGCTTCAAGCCTCCGGAGTCGACGAAGTGGTCCAGTCCCCGCCCCGTTCGGGGCCAGTAGCGGCAACGAAGCTGTGCTAGCGGCGCGGGGCGACGAGCAGCGACTGCAGCGATCGTCCGATGTCTCCTCCCGGGTCGGAGATGAGCGTGTCGGCGAGTCCGATGCCGTTGGGCTGATAGACCGACGAGGACGCCATGCGGATCCAGTCGCCGGCCGGGAGCCGGTGCAGGTAAACCGTGAGGTCCGGGTTGATGAAGAGCCACTCCGCGAGGTCGAGGTTGGCGGAGATTCCGCTCCCCGAGTCGATTGCGATAACCGCGCGGGTGAGGGGAGAGATGGGCTCCCCGGCGATCAGCGGGTGACGCATGCGCACCCAGGCGACGGCGGGTCCGGGTCGCACGAAGCCTCCGACGACGAAACGCCACTCCATCGCATGCAGGTAACTCTGGTCCGCGCCAACCTCGAACAGCGCGTCCGGAGGGACGCCGTCCTCGGGGGTGTCGGGAGGCGGGGCGGCGGCCCCCTCGGGAAGATCCAGCTCAGTCGTTCGGATGCGCCATGCGGTAGCGCGCATTACCTCCCGCTCTTCCGTGGAGAGGGACGCCTGCACGAGCTGGACCCGCCTGCCCGACCGGACGACCCGCGCGGCCACGTCGAGAGGCTCGATCGGCACCGGAGCGTGGATCTCGAAGGTGATGCGAGCAACCTGCATGTCGTCACGGTCGTCGATCGACCCGATCGTCCGGCCAAGGAGCGCTGCGGGCGGGCCCCCATGCTGGAAACCGGGCTCCCATGGTCCCTGCGTGTGCCCGGTGGGGACGAACCGGTCCTCCGCCTCTTGCTCGAAGAACGCTTCGGTCAACGCGTGCTCTCCATCACGCTGAGGTTAGGATCGCCAAGCGATAGCTTGCGATCGTCGCCCGTCGACTCGCTCGGGGCCTTTGCTCCCCTCATAGGGTCAGCTCCCAATCCTGTCCGACCAAGTCTTGCCCGAAACTGTGGTGCGCTTCCTCTTTCAGGAGTTGAAACCCGGCTCTCTCATAGATGTGACGAGCCGCGTGCAGAACGTCATTGGTCCACAACGTGATCCGTTCGTATCCTGCCCGCCGCGCGAAGGTGATGCATTCGTCCACCAGGCGGGCACCGATCCCAAGGCCCCGTGCGGTTGGCTCCACAAGGAGCAGTCGAAGGCGTGCAACCCTTTCGATTTCCCGCATGCAAAAGACACAGCCCACCCGTTCGCCGTGAACCTCGGCTATCCAAGCCGCCTGGCGGTCGGGGTTGGCGTGCTCGACGTATTCGACGATGATCCGAGCGACCAGTGACTCGAAGGTGGCATCGAACCCGTACTCGTCGGCGTATACGGCGCCGTGTCGCTCCACCACCCAGCCGAAGTCACCAGAACGAGGAAGACGGAGAACGACGGTTCTGGGAAGAGAAGCGGGGGCCAGGATCGCTTCGATGGTCTTCATTGCGCCGACCAGGCGATGCTGCTGATCATCGCTGAGTTCCGAAAGCATTGCGCGTACCTGCTCGGCAGACCGCCGATCCAAAAGTGCGAAGGCCTGGGACCCTTCCTCCGTCAGTCGGATCACCTGTCGACGCGCGTCCGATGTCGAACGTTCTCGGACGACGATGCCGCTCGCCTCGAAGCGGCCGACGATACGACTCAGATACCCGGCATCGAGGTCCAGCGATCCGCGCAGATCGCGTAGCTCGGTCCGCTCCGCCTGTGCCAGCTCGAAGATGACACGCGCCTCCGTGAGCGAGTAGGGCGTCTCGAGCAGCCGGCTGCTCAAAAGACCCAGGGCATTCGTGTACAAGCGACTGAACCGCCGAACGACGGGGACTCTGGCCTCGATCTGGCTCATCGAGACGTCAACCCCAATGAGCGCTGGCCGCCTGCATAGAGAGCGTAAGGAGCGTCGCAGTGCAGGCGGGACCCGACCTCACTGCGATCAGGGCTCGAGTGCCCGTCCACCGCGCCTCCAGTCGAGTTACTAGCCTACGTCAATCATTTGCTTGCCGACGGCTAGTGTATGTCGCGACGTTTCGGCTTAGAGCGTCATTTCAGGGAAATTTCAGGGAATAGGAGCGACCTCAGCTTCGTAGCGGCCCGGGCTCGGGCGAATGCCACGGCGGGGCCGAGAAGGACGAGAGAGCCGTCCCTGCGCTCGCCTCCACCGCCGTTTCGGTCTCCTCCTCCGTCGCCGATCTCGAGGTTGAAGTCCACCCCGAGCAGAAGCAGCGGCCACAGCAGGACGGCGAGTAAGAGGTTGACGATCTCTCCGAGGTTGCCGAGCTCACCGAGATAGCCCTGAGCAGACGCCACGATGACGCCGATGACGAGGTAGGCGACCAGCACGATCGTTTTCATTCGGATTCCCCCTGCGTTCAAACGAATCAGGATTTTGCCTGCCCTGGAGCTTGCCCCCAAACCCGCGCGTGGTAACCAGGTCATTGAAGTCGCCTATTTCGCAGGGCGAATCTCGGCCCGGTGCACGTGAGTGCGGTGGCCCCGGGAGAGCACTCGATGCTGGACACCCTCGCCTGCGAGCGTCACAAGGCCGATGTTGTTTTCGCCGATGAGCACCGACCGGTTGCGCCCGTCGGGCTTTACATAGATCCGGAACTCGCGGAAGTCGGGAGTCGTCTCGATGCCGAGAACCTTGATGTGACGCTGGGAGAGAAACACCGGAGAGTCATCGGACCATTCATCGACGTTGACGCGGCGGAACATGACCTTCTTGCCGATGGCGTCGGGCGCCTCGTAATCGGGCGGCTTGGACCAGCCGAATCGCTCGTGCTTGGTGCGAAGAAAATGACCGAGCCCGTTGAGTGCGGACTTTGCGGCGAGGTTGGCGTGCTTGAAGCCACTGCTGACGAGCTGGATAACGTCGAGCTCACGGTCGTGGATCGAGAAAGACGCCTCGGCGTTCACTCCGTAGTGAACGTCACCCGACAAGATAATGCAGGGCTCCGGTTGAAGCTCCTCGATCAGCATCCGCATGAAGTCGACGAGTCCGTGCATGTTCGAGTGCCATGCTTCGAAGTCGATCTCATAGGGACCGAGTTTGCCCACGAGGTACTTCTGGCGCCGTTCCTGGAACTCGAAGCCGAACACGGGCACGGGCGAGATGAGAAGCAGCGGCTTGCCCGGCTCGTGCCCGGCATCGGTGGCGAGCCTCGCTACTCGACGCAACTCGGCGTCCCTGATGAGGCGTGCTCCGCCCTGGGGGGAGTCGTAGTGACGTTGCGTGCGCGTGTCGAGCACCACCGTCGGAGGCGTGAGGGGCACGGCGTAGCTCCAGCGGTCGAACGACCACATCGTCTTGTCGAAGCCGTCGCCGTCCGTGGATGATCCCGAGATGAAGGAGCCGATGCATTCGGCGAGCTCTCCGTCGGCCTCATTCGGGTCGTTGCCCCATGCCTGGAAGGCCCAGTAAGCCGCGAGCGCGTTGGCGACGATTCGCCGCCCCATCGGGCTGTCGCCCACTTGCTTCTTCCAATGACCGGTGAGGTTCCAGTCGTCGGTGACATCGTGATCGTCGAAGATCATGTAGGTCGGGACGTTGGCGAGCACGCGTCTGACGGCCGGAAGCGCGGCGCGAGCGCGCTCGAGAGACTTGCGTTGGCCCTCCGCCTTGCGCCTGGCCTTGATGATCTCCGCCTTGTTGCCGTCGGCCTCCGCGACCAGGTCTTTGCCTTTGGGCAGCGACTCGGGCCAGACCTCTGTGTTCCATGCGCTCACGTACATCGCCGCCCACTCTCCGAAGGTCATGAGGTGGTTGTCCGCCTTCTCGGACGTGAACCCAACGCTTTCGGTGGCGATCTCGGCGCGCCCATTGACCTTGAGGTCGCCGATCGAGTCGAGGCCGGGGATCGAGGTTGCGTCGTCCTCGCCCATCAACTCGGTGGCGAGCGAACGGATGTGCTCGATGAGTGGAGCCGCGACGTCGTCGGCATAGACCTGGTCGCCCGTCAGGAAAAGGGCGCTTGGCCGCCCCCCGATGTCGTTGCAGGTCTTGGTCATCGTCTCCTCGGCCGCAAGAAACGAGTCCTCGCCGCCGCCGTGGAGTTGACGACACGACCCATGCAGGATGTTCAGCGGGACGTTTTCAGAGCGCACGAAGAAAGTGGGTCGCCTCGCGCCGCCGAGCGTGATGCGGTTGTCCCCCTCGAGCAATCCGAGGTCGCCCAAAGTCTTTTTACTGCCGTCGAGCTCGAAGGTGACGTCGTAGGCAAGAAGTGTGTCCGTCGGAAAGTCACCCTGGTCCGGTGTCGCTGTGACGAGGTGCACGAAGAGCTGGGGGCCGAGGGCGACGGTTTCGCCCTCGCCCGCCCCGACGACCGTTGCCTCGTTGGTGGTGTGCGTGATCTCGGCATGCACGTCGCAGGGCGCGCTCGTTGCCAGCCAGACACAGACTTGTTTGGTGGTGGTGCGACGCAGGATGGGACCGGCGAGCACCAGCGATAACGCGATGGCTCCTCCTCTGCAATGGAATCCGTCGGACGCCAGAGCCTAATCGGCACGACGACGTGCCGGTGGTGACGCCGGTGTGACGCACCGGTGACGGTCGTGGCCGACGATGGCCGCGCGCCGCCTGCTCATTATTGGACGGAGTTAGAGGAAGGAAGCCAAATGCCAGACGAAACGAGCAATCCCGTCCTTGGTCACGTGTCCGTAGCGAGCCAACCAACAGACGAGATCCCAGCAGGAGGGGAGTTCCTCGAGCCTCCCGAAGAGGGCGAGAACCCTCAGACCACCGACGTCACCTCAGAGGGGACCGAGGCCGTCGAAGGCTACGAGCACCCCGAGGGCCCGTTGTCCGAACTCTTCACACCTCCGACGATTCAGTTCCCGGACATCGGCGAGGCGTCGTTCGGCCCCCCGCCTCCGATGGCCGAGTCCGTGCACGGACCGGATGACCGCATTCAGATTACGAGCACCTCGGTGTACCCGTGGCGTGTGCATTGCTCGCTGTTGATCACGGCGGCCGACGGGTCGCGCTGGATCGGCACGGGCTGGTTCATAGGTCCTCGCACGGTGATGACCGCCGGTCATGTCGTCTACATCAAGAACAGCGGTGTGCCCGGACGCGACGGTTGGGCCACGAGGGTCGACGTGATGCCGGGGCGCAACGGCGCGCAACTTCCGTTCGGCTCGGTCACGAGCTCCAACCTCCGTTCGGTGACCGGTTGGACTGCCTGGGGAGACCAGAACTACGACTACGGCGCGATCCTTCTGCCAACGGATCTCGGCAGCAGGACCGGATGGTTCGGTTTCGGCGTGTACTCGGACGCCGACCTCCTCGGCAGCACGCTGAACGTAGCGGGCTATCCCGGCGACAAGCCGGCAGGAACGCTCTGGTACCACTGGAACAGAGCGGCATCGGTAAACAGCCGCAAGGTTTACTACGACATCGACACTATGGGAGGCCAAAGCGGCAGCTCCGTCTACCGAATCATGAGCGGAGGTCGCTACGGCGCGGCGATCCATGCCTACGGCGGGGCCACCACCAACTCGGGGACGCGCGTCTCCTCCCCGGTCGCCAATAACATGCTTGCATGGAAGGCCTGAGTCGCCCGCTCGTATCCGGAGTCGTCCGAGACAACCGAGGTGAGGCCGTCACCGACGCCCGGCTCTTCTTCAGCGCCGGACCGGAGCCCTATCCGGATGTCGCCGCGCTGAGTGATGAGGCGGGAAGGTTCTCGTTGTCGGTGTTGTCCACGGGCACCTACACGCTGCAGTGCGTAGCAGAAGGTTTCTCGCCATCGGAGACCGTTGTCGAGGTGCAGGAGGTCGGCGCCGCGCTGGAGATAGAGCTGACACGGCGCTAGCGGTATCGTCGAGCATCCTCGAGCACGCCACAGACGATCTCTGCGTTATTACTTGAGCCCGCCCCATCGAACGGGGGCTGAGAGCGCAGACAAGGGACGAGTCCTTAGAGGAGACGAACCGCTTCCTCGATGGGCTGATCGCCGTCCGTGACCTCGAAGATCTTGCCACGGGCGGCTGCCTCGTGGAGTGTCGTAGCGACGACCTCGGCGACGTCCTCGCGCGCGACGGAACCTCTCTCGAGGTGCTCGCCGATGCGGACCCGCCCGACACCCGGCTCGTCGGAAAGGCGCGTGGGCCGCACAACCGTGTAGTCGAGGCCGCTTGCGGCGAGCTCCTCGTCGGCGCGACCCTTGGTGCGCAGGTAAACGCTAAAGGTGTCGTCTCCCTTGGCTGAGGCGTCTGCTCCGATCGAGCTGATCATCACGTAACGGCCGATTCCATTGGCCTTCGCCGCCGCGATGAGCTTCACCGCACCTCCGTAATCCATGGTTTCCTTGCGCGCAATGCCGCTGCCGGGGCCCGCTCCCGCTGCGAATACGATGGCATCCGCCGCACCAACGGCTCGGGCGAGCTCGTCGGCGCTCTCCGATTCGAGGTCGCATATCACCGGCTCGGCACCGGATTCCCGGATGTCGTCGCTCTGCTCGGGTTTGCGGATGAGCGATCGAACCACGTCGCCCCTCTCGACCAACCGTCTGGTTAGATGCAAGGCGATCTTGCCGTGTCCTCCTGCGATAACGACTCTCATGGACGAAACTCCTTGTTCGTAAGGGGGCTCCCACGCTAGGCGATTGTCGAGAATGTTGCGCGGACTGGGTGTGTCTGACGACCGACGTTACGTCGGCGGCACCAAGTGACGACTCGAAGTTGAGAGCAGGATGAACGGGGTATGCGAGAGCCGTCAGGTAACTGTTAGCTGAAAAGTTCATCCAGAGTCACATACATCCAAAAGTCTCAAACGGGCCGCGATGCCTGGTGAACTCAACTTTCTCACCGGAACTCCCCACGTAATCCGCCCGGGTCTGACTCACCAGCGTCATCACGCCTTCGTCAACGGGATCCTCGAAGCTGCGTCGTGGAGAGTCATCACCCTCCGTTGGCCCGACGGCATCCCAGAAGCTGCCGTCAAAGTCCGTTGTGTGGTCGACGCCGCAATGAATGTACAGATCGAAGCGGTAGGGAACGCCCACCTCGACTGGCGCCGAGATGGGCTTGAGAACAAAGCGCCCATTCTTGGTCTCATTGCGCGGCTCGTAGGTGGCGGTCGGGCTCGGGAGTGCGATCGGTCGAGCCTCACCCGTCCCCGAGCCACCGTTACAACCGCTCAACAGGATGACTATCAAGAAGGCACTCAGCACTGAGCCCACCGAACGGCTACACCTTCTTGTTCTTTGCTATGTCCCACGCGAACTTGACGGGGCTTCCCAGCGAGCCATCTGGCTTCATATCTCTGTACTCAACTTGGATCTGAGAGAACCTCAGGGTGACCGAGTCAACCGGCGCCCGGTCGTCCTCACCGCCACCCGTCTGATAGGAGCTAACCAAAACGTCGGAGAGAGAAAACGTGAGGAACTCCGACTTACCGCTACCGGCTCGGCGGGCCGTGAGTACCGCGCTCTTGATGTGTTTGCCGGAGGCGCAGGCTTCCATCAGTTTCGGACTCGCCTTCGAGATCAGGGACGTGAAGTGGAAGTCCTGGAACTGCACCTTGCCGGCACCGGCCCCCGATCCAGTTCCAGCCTGACCGGTCGCCGTCTCACCCCAGGACCAAGCGAGCACGTCGATCTCTCCTCCGTGCTTTGCATCCTGGCTTTCACCGGGAACGCCCTCAACCTTGAGGAAGTAATCGACTGCCAACGCGTCCTCCTTTTCGACAGCTTGAATCCTGCGTCGGCCCTGAGCACAAGTCAAGAACGGCGACTCATGCGGTCACTGGTGCTGCCCGGCGGGAGCGGCCGCAGGACCGGCATGGTACTTCCACTTGATTGAGCTAGTGGGGCTGCTTCAGGAGTTGGACGGGCAGTTGCAGCCGTTCATCCCCCTAGACAGGGCCCCGGGACCAGCCGATGCTGGAGGTCCGGCGTCGATCGAGGGGGTCCTCATGAGGAGAGTTGCGGTGCTTGCAGTCTGTCTGGTGCTGGCGATGCCGGCCTTTGCGGCTTCACCAGCGGCGGGTCACGACGCGCCGAATCGATGCGGACGGAAGCACGCGCCGGGGGCCGGTTGGTGGAAGGCGCGCGGCCACAACGTCGGATGCGAGAAGACAAGACGCGTTGCCCGACGCTGGGAGAACAAGTGCATCTTCGAGGGGAACTGTCCGCGCCGGGGAGCGGTGACGATCCATGTGCGCCCGGGCTTCCGCTGTCGCGACAAGCAGGCGGGGCACGAGTCGGTCAAGGTTCGCTGCACCGCCGAGGGCGACCGCATCGTGCACTTCTTCTGGGGCTCGTAATCTGAGGGCATGCCCCAGCGAAGAAAGCGCGACCGAACGGATCGAGAGGGCACGTTGCTGAGCTCGCTCGTGCCGCGTTACGAGCGAGGCGAGACCGCAATCGAGCCGCCGGCCGCCGAGCCGGGCGCGTGGGCCGGTTCCCCGAGCGCCTTGTGCGTCGACGGCGTTATCTGGCTCGCCTACTACTACGAGGCCGCATGCGGCGCCGGCTCGCACGAGCTTCGCACCGAGCTCATAGCAGCGCAGCCCCTCACCCTGGACTCTGAGTGACCAGCGGTCTCACACTTCTGGTCGACGCGTCGAGCTTGATCTACCGGGCCTATTTCTCGACGCCGGATACGGTCCGCGCTCCCGACGGCACGGCGATCAACGCGGTCCACGGCTTCTTGGGAATGATGGCTCGCCTCGTCGACGACCACGACCCGGGCCGCATCTGTTGCGCGACCGACGAGAGCTGGCGCCCGGCCTGGCGGGTGCAGCTCATCCCGACCTACAAGACCCATCGCACGGAGTCGGGGAGCGTCCAACAGGTGACGGATCGCGCGCTCGCCGCGCAGATGCCGATCGCCTTCGGGCTGCTCGAGGGATGTGGAATCACGGTGCGAGGTCACCCCGACTACGAGGCCGAGGACGTCATCGGCACCATGACCGAGCGCGCCATGGGTCCGGTTGCGATCGTCTCGGGCGATCGCGATCTCTTCCAACTCGTGCGCGATCCCGACGTCTGGGTGTTGTATCCGAAACGAGGGGTCTCAGTCGTCGAGCGTGTGGACGAGACGTACATCGAGCAACGTTTTGGGATCCCCGGGCGCGCCTACTGTGACTACGCGCTGCTGCGCGGCGATTCCTCCGATGGCTTACCCGGCGTGCGCGGCATCGGCGACAAGACCGCGGCATCGTTGATCACGACCTACGGGAGCCTCGACGCGATCATGGCCGCAGCCGAGACGCCGGGCTCCAGAGTCGCACTTGGCAAGGTGGCGCACGACCTTGACTACCTCGAACGAGCGGTGCAGGTTGTGACCATCCCCACCGATCTGCCGCTGCCCGAGGATGATCTAACGCGCCCGCGCAAGGATCCGGTCGAGGCTGTCTGGGCGGTAGCCGAACACTTCGGCCTCACGAACGCAGTGAAGCGGCTGGTCGCGTCACTCAAGTCCGACCGTTGACCTGCTCTTTGTTCCCGGCCGAAGGAGAACGGTCCGTGCCGAGAGTCCGCTCGACGCATGACTATATTTTGCTGGGGTCAGGGCAGTTTGTCCTGGTCGTCGGGCTTCTCACACATGTGCCGGCGCGGGCTTCACAACTGATGGACGTAGATGAGAAAGACAATGCGGCGCGCTGAAGAAAGGGAGACGCGTGGCTTACGAGGAATTGAAGGCGCGGCAAAGTGTGATGTGGGGCGTCGGTCCCTACCAGCGGATTACCGAGACGACCACAGACATCCACGAGAAGGTGATCGATCGTCTCGCTCCTGAGCCGGGTGAGCGGTGGCTGGATCTTGCTTGTGGGACGGGGGCTGTGGCCGAGCGGGCGGCTGCCCTTGGGGCCGACGTCACGGGCGTCGATCTCGCCCCGGCGCTGATCGAAACGGCGACCAAACGAGCGGCGGAACTCGACCTCGACATCGACTACCGGGTGGGTGACTGCGAGCAGCTCGAGGTTCCTGATGCGAGTTTCGACGTCGTGTCATCGACGTGCGGGGTCATGTTTGCGCCCGACCACGCCGCAACCGCGCGCGAGCTGGGGCGCGTGATGAAGAAGGACGGCCGCTTGGGGCTGGCGAACTGGACTCCGACCGGTGGCCTCGCCAAGATGTTCAAGATGATGGCTCCGTTCCAGCCCGCGCCGCCGCCGAGCAGTCCGTTCGACTGGGGTGATCCATCTGTCGTCGCCGATCTGCTTGGTGAGACGTTCGACCTCTCTGTCGAAGAGGACAGCTCGACGCTCACTCTCGATTCGGGCGAAACGTACTGGAAGCTGTTCTCTACGAGCTACGGGCCGACGAAAACGCTCGCGGACTCTCTCGGCGGCCGGCGTGAGGAGCTGCATCGGGCGTGGGTCGACTTCTTCGAAACCAACTACCAAGCCAACGGTGAGATCGTCCACACGCGCGAGTACTTGCTTGTGCTCGGGAGGCGTCGCTGAACTCGTGACCTACCAGGCGTAGTCCTCGGGTGCGGTCTTGTGGCCGGGCCAGATCTCGTCGAGACGATTGAGCTCGTCTTCGCCGAGCTTGATTTCGAGAGCCCGCTGCGACGCCTCGAGCTGCTCCTGGGTCCGGGGTCCGATGATCGGGGCGGTCACGACCGGCTGAGCGAGCAACCAGGCGATGCCGACATCGGCCGGATTGTCGCCGAGGTCGGCGCAGAACTTCTCGTAGGCCTCGATACGGGAGCGGTTCTCCTCGAGGGCGTCTTTGGATCGTCCCGAGTTGCGACGGCTCCCCTCCTTCTCCTTCTGCAGCACGCCGGCGAGCATGCCGCCGTGGAGCGGGCTCCAGGGAATGAGGCCTAAGCCGTAGGCCTCGCAGGCTGGGACGACCTCGAGCTCGACCTGGCGGGTCGCGAGATTGTAGATCGACTGCTCGGAAACAAGGCCGGTGAAGGTGCGGCGAGAGGCCGCCTCCTGCGCTTTGGCGATGTGCCACCCCGCGAAGTTGCTCGAGCCGGCGTAGAGGATCTTGCCTTGCGCGCGCAGGACCTCCATTGCCTCCCAGATCTCATCCCACGGCGTGTCGCGATCGACGTGGTGCATCTGGTAGAGGTCGATGTGATCGGTCTGGAGACGCTTGAGCGACGCGTCGCAGGCGTGACGGATATTGCGCGCCGAGAGAAAGGTGTCGTTGGGCCAGTCGCTCATCGAGCCGAACAGCTTGGTGGCCAGAACGGTGCGCTCGCGGCGACCCTCACCCTTGGCGAACCAGCGCCCGATGATCTGCTCGGTGATGCCCTCGCCCTTGGCCCAGCCGTAGACGTTGGCGGTGTCGAAGAAGTTGATCCCGAGATCGTGGGCCTTGTCCATGATCTTGTGCGAGTCCTCTTCGGAGGTCTCCGGGCCGAAGTTCATCGTGCCGAGGCAGAGCCTCGAGACCTGGAGCCCGCTGCGACCGAGGTGCTTGTAATCCATCGTTAGTTCCCCCTGAGAATCGTGGCGTGAGTGGGCCAGGGTAAGTCCTCTCGTCGTTAATGCATCCGGCGAGATGACCGCCGGTCCGCCCGATCCCGGGACGCCGAGGTCACGGCTGTGTTCGAAAGTGCTCCTGGGGGAACACATAACGGAGGGCACGACCTAAGGAGAGGACCATGAAGGGATCGAAGATTCGAAGCAAGGGTCCGAAGATGGCCGCGTTCACCTATGCCGGCTACAAGTGGTTCGAGGACCACACGGACGATGTCGAGGTATGGGCGAAGAAGGCCATCGACCGGAGTCGGGGCAAGAGCGTCGAGAAGTACGTGACGCCGCCTGCGAAGCTAGTGATATCCGCCGCGCGTTGGGTGAGGGCCAACGGTGGAGGCAACGCGAGCTCCACCAAGATCAAGAAGCGCTGAGTCGCGCTTCGCTCGGGTCCGATATCCGCGTCGTGGCGGGAACATCGGTCAGAATATTGGTCGAGTGTAGCCCTCGACCAGGAAGCGTGCGATGCCCGAGTTCAGCGTCAACCCACACAGGTTCGATCCCTACAAGAACTTCAAGTTTCGAGTGAAGTGGGACGGTCGCTACGTCGCAGGCGTCCACCGGATCAGCGGTCTGCGCCGTACCACCGATGTCGTTGAGCAGCGTGACGGCTCCGATCCCAACCACGCGCGGCTGTCGCCGGGGGTGACACGTTACGAGCCCCTCGTGCTGGAGCGTGGTGTCACGCACGACACCGAGTTCGAGGAGTGGGCGAGGAAGGTCCTGACGGTGGGAGCAGGGCTGGGCGGCGAGGTTCCGCTCAAGGACTTTCGCAAGGACGTAATCGTCGAGCTTCTCAACGAGGCGGGCCAATTGGTGCTTGCCTACAAGATCTATCGCTGCTGGGTGTCGGAGTATCAGGCGCTGTCCAATCTCGATGCGAACGGCAGCAGGGTGGCGATCGAGCTGATCAAGCTCGAGAACGAAGGCTGGGAGCGCGACATGGACGTGACCGAGCCGGTCGAGCCGTCCTTCTAGGCGAGCGTTCACGCAGTCGAGGAGGCGG
>JALZIB010000004.1 GCA_030860505.1 Actinomycetota bacterium | reverse complement strand
GGGCGCGACCAGAGAGGCGGTGCACGCAATCGTCAGCGTGACGAGAAGCTTCTTCAACATCTAGTGGACCGCCGCGTAAGTAGCCGACGCATTCGAGCGCCCCTGCATCGCCGATGACTGCGTACCTCGTCGCTCACGTACCTCCAGGTACGCTCGACTCCTCGCGCCTTGCCCTCGACGCGCTGGGACGCTCTCGGTGCTGGCGTTACTTACGCGACAGACCACTAGCGGTTGATGGTGGACGGGGTGCGGACGCCGCCGACCCAATGCTTGCCCCAGTAGTAGGGATCCCAAATGGATCTCACCTGGACGCCTTCGGACGAGGTCGTCGAGACGAACTTGCCTTTGCCGAGGTAGACGCCGACGTGACCAACCCTGGCGCTCGTGGTCTTGTGGAAGACGAGGTCACCGCGCTTGAGGCTCTTTCGCTTCCAGATGCGCTTGTGGCCGCTCTTCTTGCGCAGGTTGAATTGATCTATGGACGTGCGAGGGAGGTTCTGGCCGTGACCGTCGAAGGTCCAACGAGTGAATCCCGAACAGTCGAACCCCGAGCGCGAGGTCCCACCGTAACGATATGGGGTACCGACGGCACTCTTACCGCGCTTCTTGATGTGTTCCCGTTGCTTGAAGGCGTTGCTCCGCTCGTGCGCCTCTGCGGGAGTAACCACCGCGAGACTTACAGCTAGTGCGACGGCGATCGCCGTCGCAAGGTATTTCCAGGTCGAATGAAGAGTGTGACTACCTCTCATTCTCACCTCCCCGTATTGAGGAGCCCGCAACACACGCTCACGCAGGGATGGTCCGCAAGCTGTGGTCCCGCGAAGACCCAGGCGATGTTCCCGCGATGCCTGGGCGAGGCCCTCTGATTTTCGGCGCTCTCTACATGAGAGCATCCGCTGACTCGATGAGTTGTCGTCCAACGCCGGCTGCGTTGGCATAGCTCTGCAAGTTATCGGTAGCCTTTCTCCGCTGTAAACCCGGCTCCTTCCACAGAAAGGTACGCAAGTTTTGTACTCACCCCACAACGAAATCGGGTCAAGAACGCGTAGTAGCAGGTAGATGGGTCTTTCTGGATGCTCGTTTAGGCTGCGGCTATGTCCGCGACTGAGACGCGTAATGAACGTACTACTGCACTAGGACGCGTAAGTCGGTCTCTGAATGAGTTCTTACAGCACGACGAACGCGCCGGGTCGTTGATTACCGAGGAGCATCTCAACCCCGCCGGCTACAGAATCGCAATTGCCGACGCGCTGCAGCGCGGAGGCCTGCCCGAGTTGCGCCTGGAGAAACGCCGCCGCCTGCTCCAGGTAGCGACCTTTGATGCGACGGGACGGGCGTCGCTAGAGGAGATAGGGCGCGCCCTATCCGACCTCGCTGATTCATGTCTCCATGCGGTGTTGGAAGTTATCGAGGCCCCGGACGACCTTGCGATCGTCGGGATGGGTAAGTTGGGCGCGCGCGAGCTGAACTACTTCTCGGATATCGACATCATGTTCGTCACTAGAGGCGACACGACGGACGCCACCAGAGCGGCTGAGGCACTCATCCAAGAGCTTGGCGCGGTTTCCGCCGAGGGTCAGTCCTATGTCATTGATGCCAATCTTCGACCCGAGGGCCGGTCCGGAGCACTCGTGCGTTCACTCGAGGGGTTTCTGGAGTACTACCGGCACTGGGCAAAGACGTGGGAGTACCAAGCGTTGCTCAAGGCGCGCGCATGCGCGGGTGCGATGTCGTTGGGCCAGGAGTTCGTAGACCAAACGCGCTCGTTCGTGTTTCCGGACGAGGTCGATTCGGATCGTATCGAGAGTATTCGCAAGATGAAGGAACGCGTCGAACATAACGCAATGCGCAGTGCCCGGCGATTCCGAGGTCGGGAAGCTAACGACGTCAAGCTGGGCCCGGGGGGCATTCGGGACATCGAGTTCTCGGTACAACTCTTGCAGTTGGTGCACGGGAGCAGTGATCCCTCGGTACGGGCACCGGCGACGATCGACGCTCTGCTGCAGTTGGTCGCGGGAGGCTACATTGCTGAGGAGGATGCCGCAGGCCTGTCGGTCGCGTATCGCTGGTTGCGTAACCTCGAGCATCGCCTTCAGCTTCGGCAGGAACGGCGGGCACGAATGCTTCCAACCGAGCAGAGCGCGCGCGCCCAGATCGCACGCGCCATGGGATTCCACGACGGTGCGGCCGAGAGCGCCCTCGAGCGCTTCGAAGCGGTCCATCTCTCCGTGCTGGCCGATGTGCGTGGTCGCTTCGAGAAGCTCTTCTACCGCCCGATGATCGAATCGCTTGCTGAGGCGGGCGGAGTACGCCTCAGCGAAGATGCTCTCGAAGAGCGCTTGAGGGTGCTCGGCTATCGTGATGTTAAGCGCGCAGCGCGCACCTTGTCGGGGCTCGTTGCGGGAACCTCGCGCCGCGCAAAGCTATTGCGCGTGTTGACTCCTGCTCAACTCAGGTGGCTGGCATCTACTCCTTTACCCGACGAGGGTCTGTTCGGTTTCCTGAGAGTGAGCGAGTCCCTCGGCACCCGGCTGGACGTTCTAGGAAGTCTCCGTGACAACCCACCCGGGCTCGCCTTTCTAGCCAAGGTACTCGGACACGGCAGGCTCTTGAGCGAAGTCCTGAGCCAGGTTCCAGAAGTTCTCAGCACGATCGCCGATCCCCGGGGACCTGGTCAACCGAAAGAGCGCGAGCGGCTTGTGCGAGAGGCGAAGGCATCGCTCGAGTGGCGTGAACCCGAGCGGAGACTTGACGGTCTCCGCAGGTTCAAGCGGCGAGAGATGCTGCGAGTGGCACTAGCCGACCTGGCCGGCGAGGCGGATGTCGTTGCGGTCGGTCGAGGCCTTGCGAACCTTGCCGATGCGTGCCTCGAGAGCGCGCTCGAAGGCTGCGACATCCCCTTTGCGGTTGTGGGCATGGGCAAGCTCGGGGGTCAAGAGCTCAACTACTCATCGGACATCGACGTCATGTTCGTGCACGATGCAGATCCAGCGACGGCCGAAGACGTTGCTGAGCGACTCCTGAAGTCGATCGGCGAAGTCACACCCGAGGGCCAGGCCTTTCGCATCGATGCGGGGCTGCGCCCGGAAGGAAAGTCGGGACCCCTCGCTCGTTCGCTCGATTCATTTATGGAGTACTACCAGCGATGGTCGCGACCGTGGGAGCACCAGGCACTGATTCGCGCCCGGTTTGCCGCGGGCGATCAAGCAATAGGGATGCAGCTTATCGATCGAACCAGGCACATCGCCTACCCGGAGCACGTTTCGCGCGAAGCGCTCACCGAGATCCGCCATCTCAAGGCCCGCATGGAACGAGAGCGAGTTCCCCGAGGCGTCGAACCGAGGCGGCACTTCAAGATGGGCCCGGGGGGCACGGCCGACATCGAGTTCTCCGTGCAGATCGTCCAGCTCAGACACGGGCACGAAGCGGAGGAGCTGCGCGTGCCCTCGACTCTCGACGCGCTGGGGATCGCCGAGCACCTCGGCTTCGTTCCCACGACCGACTCGCACAGCTTACGTCGCGCTTACCTCTTCCTTTCGACCTTGCGAAACCGCCTGTTCTTTCTTACGGGGCGACCCGTCGACGTGCTCCCGGTGAATCCAGAGGATCTTGAGGCGCTTGCAATAGCGATGGGCTATCAGAACCAACCCCGGCAGGAACTCGAAGAGGACTACCTCCGCATGACCCGGCGTGCGCGTAACGTCGCGGAGCGCTACATCTTCAGTTGATCGAGCGCCGCAAGCAGTTCCTCGACGGGAGGATTGTCTGAAGCGTCCGTGGAGCGGTGAAGGTAAGCAATCTCGCCGCCGATCTTAGCGATCGCGACACCGCCCAGCTGGTACGGG
Organism: Actinomycetota bacterium; assembly: GCA_030860505.1. Classification (GTDB taxonomy): domain Bacteria; phylum Actinomycetota; class CADDZG01; order CADDZG01; family WHSQ01; genus WHSV01. The sequence continues at coordinate 9,776 of JALZIB010000004.1, read as the reverse complement.
TTTCCCTGGATCCCGACCTGTATGTTGCCGGCGGCGAGAGACTTGAGAGCCCCTTCCACACCCTCGGTCCCACGAGATCAAGAGTTGATCCCTTGCCGATGGCGAGCGCCTTGTAGGTCTCTCGCTCTTCGTCGACCAAGCACGTGAAGGGTAGGTCCCGAGCCGATTTGAAGCCCGCAGCCATTGCGGGAGTCCCCATCCCGATGGAAACGACGCGCGCGTTGCGCTGGTCGAAGTCCTCCTTGTGGTCACGCAACTGCGCCACCATGGCTCGGCAGAAGGTTCAGCCGTAGTGACGTAGCCACACGATAACCACCGGTTGCTTGTCCCAAAGTGAACCCAGCCGAACCGGCAATCCATCGGAGTCGCTGAGAGTCATGTCACCGATGGAGTCGACAGTCTTCATGTCGCATTTGTTTCCAATTCTGTGAGGTTCACTCGTCTCCATTGTGCGGGGATGCGTCAGAGCAGGAAACGCAACCTCCAGGGGAACTCATCGACGAGAAGATGGAGGCGATGTCGCTGAGCCCTCCGAATCTCTCCTGAGCATTTCCTACTGCTCGACCGCAAAGGTATTGCCGTCGGGATCCTTGAACCAGGCGGTCTTGCCGTCGCTGGATGCGGCGATCCCCCTATCGTCGGTCTTGATCGCGGGCTCGTCGTACTGCTCGAAGGTTACGCCGTTGGAACTGAGCTCATCGACCACCTGCTCGAGGTCGGACACGTACCAGGTGGCCAGGGTCTCAGCCGGCCCGCCTGCGCGACCAGAGGACAGATAGACATGCAGCGCAGTCCCCCCTCCGCACGCGTACACACGGCTACCGTCGGGCTGATCCTCTGCCCGAACAAGGCCCAGCTTCCCCTCGTAGAAGTTCGATGCGGAGCCCATGTCCGATACCGCTACCCAAGTCGTCTGGTCGATGAAGGTGACGTCGGTGCCGGGACACACCTTGTAACCGCTCAAGCGCATTCGCCGGCTTTCTCTACGCTGTTCGTCCATACTCCTGCCCTCGATCAACGCGCCACGACCTGGCTCCGATTCGGGATCAACCGCGGAATGCCCGCCACCTCTTGATCCCTGCGGGCGACTTGTGACACTCGGAAATGTTCCCTGGAGGCCAGTGAGCGCATGAAGGCTTCGCCGTAGGCGTCGAAGAACTGGGTCATCTGGCTGGTATGCGCGCGCAATGCCTCGACCTTGGCATCAAGAAGCTCCTCGTCGAGGTGCAACGTGACGTCGGGATACGGGCAGATCGTCGGATAGCCCGGCCAGAAGGCATCAAATTCGTTGAGCGCGGGCACGAACGCGTCCTTCCACTCGGGTGAGACGGTGGCGTGGCAGAGACGCGCCTCGGGGTCGTTCCATTGCTGGAAAGCTGTCGTTGCCCACGAAGACAAGGCCTGGTGATCGGGATGGCCGGTGAAGCCGTCGTGACCGAAGGTCAGAATCTCATCGGGCTGTACCTCCGCAAGCACGTCGAGGAGGTGCGCGATCGCCTTATCGCTGGGAATCTGGGGAAGGCCACCGTCTGGGTAGCCGAAGAAGCGCTGCTCCTCCACGCCCAAGCACGCAAGCGACGCCTCCAGCTCTCGCTGGCGGAGAGACGCAACGGTCTCTGGAGGCCGCCGTTTGCGATAGCTGAGGCCCGCCTCGCCTCTAGTCATGTGAATGCACACGACGCGGTCACCGCGGCGCGCGGCGTCGGCCATGAAACCGCCGGAGACGAACACTTCGTCGTCAGGATGTGCCCAGATTCCAAGGACGGTGCTCATTGCTTGCCTATCTCTCGAACTGGTAAGGGTCTATTGGTTAGACCGCCCGGCGACGCCGAACTCATCGGGGGCTTGCGCAGTTCCTGAGGGTCGCCATCGGCACGCACCTGGTGGCCGCTCGGTGGGAGCTAACGCTCGAGTCGAAGAGGAAGTCCGAAGAGCGGAAACAGGTTCGCGGTGTCGAGGAAGGAGTTGATCCCCGTGATCCGACCGGCTGAAGTCTCGATGACCTGCAGCGCCCAAGGCTCGTAACTGCCTCGCGCGCCACCCGGCCGATACTGCCCGAACGCGGGCGAGCCGTTTGCTACGGTCGCCACCAAACGTGAACCACGGCAGCCGCTGCCGTGGCCCAGCATCCAGCGGCGGATCTCGTCGGGGCCCTCGAGCCACAGCTCGTAGGGCGGCATCGACAGCGTGGCATCCTGATGCAGCAGCGAGGTGAGCGAGTCGAGGTCGTAGCGCTCAAAGGCTTCAACGTAGCGAGCCAGTAGCGCCCGTTGCTCTTCGTCCAGCGGCCGGAACGTCTCGCCGGCGCCAACTCCCTCGGCTGCGAGCGTGGTGCGGGCTCGTTGGAGCGCGCTGTTTACGGAGGCAACAGTGGTGTCTAACAGGTCCGCTACCTCGTCGGCCTTCCAGCGCAGCACCTCCCTGAGGATTAGAACCGCTCGCTGCTTGGGGGGCAGGTACTGCAGAGCGGCCACGAAGGCCAGCCGGACGGTCTCGCGCGTCTCGGCCAGCTCGGCCGGATCGCCGTCTTCCGAAAGCAAGCTGACGTCGGGCATCGGTTGGATCCAGGTAGTCTCTGGGCGTGCCTCGCTGATGAAGGTGTCGGCAGACTGTGCTGACCCGAGATCCATCGGTCGAGCGCGCCGCTGACTCCCGCTCAGCATGTCCAGGCACACGTTGGTGGCGATGCGATAGAGCCACGAACGCAGCGCCGCGCGACCCTCGAACCGATCGAAGTTCCGCCATGCGCGCATCATGGTCTCTTGGACGGCATCCTCAGCCTCGAACGCCGCCCCCAGCATTCGGTAGCTGTGGGCGGTCAGCTCCACTCGATACTGATCCAGCAGGAGCCCCAGGTCTCCGGACCCGCTCTCTGTCATGCTCTGCTCGATGACGGCTGTTGAGGCGGTGCTTTCGCTCATGTGAACCTCCCTTAGCTCGGCCCAACGCGCTTCTAAGGCAGCCATCGAGGATCGGCCAGAATCGAAAGTGCGCCTTTGGTCGCTACCTCGAGGTGGTCACGTAGATGAGCGAAGCGGATGGAACATCTTCCATAAGCTGAAGCGCCAGTTCGCTTTCGTAGGTCGTCACGATGACCTGGCGGAGACCGGCGCCGGAGGCAGCTTTAGCCAATGTTCCGGCGACGACCTTCCTGAGCCGAGGATCAAGATGCTCGAGAGGTTCGTCCAGCCACACGAATGGTGCGCGCGTGGATGCCCCGGAGATGAGAAGCCGGGTGAGGAGTTGGGCCCACACTTTCTCGCCCCCACTGAGCGATTCGAACCCCAGGGTGCGGCTGCCCATCTTTCGTGTGATTCGTCCCTCGGGGCTGAGGCTCAAGCCCCCGGTCCCAAAGATTCGCTTCCAACGCATCGAGACCTCCACCACCAGAGGTTCAATGAACTCTTTGGTGATGGCGTTACCGGCAGCCTTGAACGCTTCTCCCGCGGCAAGCGCTAAGCCCTCCTCCCGGTAGAGCGCGACCTGTTCCTGGATACGACGCTCGTCCTCATCGAGGGTCGCCAGCGCGGTCTCCAACGACTTCTTCGACGCGGAGTGCGTTGCGATCAACTGATCGAGTTCCTGGACCTGATCCCTGACTTGTTCGGCCTCCTGCAGCAGGGCTTCCACGTCGATGTCGCCGTCCGAGTTCGGTTCCGCCGGGATTGGAAGCGCTCGAAGCTGCACCAGAAGCTCCCTTATCTGGTTCAGAGCACTCCGACTCCGCTTCGCTGCCTTTTCTGCCTCTGTCGTGACCGCAGCCAGTTCGGCGAGGTGTTTCCTGTGCTCCTTAGTGGCCTCGTCGGCGTCGTGTTGGGAGAGAGGGCGCAGGCAGGTGGGACAGGCCGCATCCGATCCTCCAAGCTGAGACATCGCATTCGTGATGAGGTCGGCTTTGCCGCGAGCCGTTGCCGCTTCGCCATCGGCTGTGGAGATCGAGGCTTCAAGGTCTCGTTCGGCTCGCTCCAGTAGCTCGGTGACGTCCTCCGATGTCGCCGGTTTGCCAAGGAGCGAGCTTGCCTGAGCGGCGAACGAATCGAGCTTCTCGTTGCGTTCCGCGATGGAAGTTCGGAATCGCATCCACTGCTCGGTCAACTGAAGCCGCTCGCCCACTTCGTTCAATGCAGCACCGGCTCGTCCCCGCTCCTCATGAGTCGACACCAGGCTCTGATCCATAGCTTGCAACTCGGCAACCAGTTCTTCTCTGTGGCGTTTCTCCGACCGCTGCGCCGTCTTCAGCTTGCGAAGGGTGCTGGCCGCTGCACTCGCCGTGGCCTCCGCGCCTGCGGCGGCTTGGAACAGCGGGGTAACCCCGAACACCGACGCCAGGTGATCCCGAAGCTGGAACTCACCATGTGTTGTCTCCAGCGATCCGCCGTGAATCATGAAGGTCAGCTGACCCAGTACGCGCACATCCGCGCCGGCCTCGGTTGCGAGCAGCTCGTCGAGCTCGTCCTGGGTCGTGATGACACGCTCGCCAACCTTCGCAGCTAGGTCCACGCGCGCGCGTCGGTCGACGGATCTTGTGATGGTCAGATTCTCGCCGGAGGGGAGCCGCACGACAACTTCCACGCTCGCACTCTCTGCGTCGCCTCGAATTTGCTCGGCCGCATTTACCTCTGAGGCGTCACCGAGGAGCCCCCAAGCAGCCCCCATGATCAGGGATGTCTTTCCGATGCCGTTCGACGCAACGACGTAGGTGGCCCCCGGACCAAACTCGAGATCGAGATTGTCATAAGCACGCCAGTTCCGAAGCTGCAGCCGTTGAATCATCGAGTCTTCACCAGTTTCTCGAGTTGCGCGATGGCCTCGTCTGGATCGAGTTTGCCGTCGTAGAGATCGGCGGCGATCTTTGTGAGCGCGTCCACCTCTCGCGGGCCAAGACCCAAGAGCGCTTCCTTCTTCGGGTTCGCCTTCCGGGCGCGGTCGCCGATGGCGCGCTGGTTCTCGATGGCAGCCTTTGCGGTTTGCTGTGCAATCGTCGGGACATCGACGCTGATCGCTTCCTGCTGCTCGAAGGAAGGAACCTCGTCCCAGTAGGGAATCAGCTCGTGAAGAAATGCCGGCACCGCCTCGGACACAGGTTGGATGGGGCGCCGAAAACGACGACCGACCAACGTCCCTCCGGGACCCTGGACGTGGGGAGCACAGTCTTCGGGTTCAACGAGCAGACACATCGAATCCTTGCCCACAATGGCGATCGCAGCCGTATCGGGGAACATCCGAAACACGCGTCCTGCATCAGCCAGGCAACGGTCGTTCCCTTTGAGATCTTCCGCCTTGCCGGCATCGAGGAGCCACACACGAACGCGTCCGCCGAACGTTCCAACGAGCCATCCGCCGAGGAGGTCCACTCCGCCGAGCTGCGACAGGAAGGCGTTGGCGTCCGGCGTGATGCGCACATCGGGCGGAAAGGCCTCACGGAGCTGTGCCAGCACGTGATCGCCAACCTCCGAGCGATCAAGATCGGCAATGGACCGTGCGGTGCCATCGGTGGAAGGCGTTTCCCCTGACGTCTCTTCGCTCCGTCCGAGCCCCAGTGCCACGCCGCCGGTTAGATCGAGGAGTCGGATCAGCTCCTCGAGTTCCTCCTGCTCCGAAGGGCTGAGGTGGCTGATGTCGGGCTTCGAGCCGCCCATCTCAACGTGATCGATGTACGCGGCGAGCGCCTCCTCGACGCGCTCATTAGCTTCGCCCATCCGCCCCACCTCCTTCGCTTGGTTCTGCGCTCGATGCTTCATCTGCCAGACGGCCGTGAGCCTTGAGGTGCCTTCGGATCTTGATAAGGGCTACGGCGATGATCTGTCCCACCCTCTGCCCGGTTACCGGCGGCATGAGCTCGCGCCCCACCGCGGCGCGACTCTTCTTGTTGAACTGAACCTCGAGGAACACCTTCCTCTCGGTCTCCGACAGAACCTGATGGAGCGCCTCCTCCGCCAGGGCGAGCAGTTCAACTCTCTCGATCTCCTCGCGGTTCTCGAAGAAGTCGACGTCTGCACCCTCGGATCCGAGCAGAAGGTCCTTCCTTGTGATCTCTTCTCCATCTTCCCGATAGAGCGGCGCGTCCAAGGGGGGCCCGATCCGCTTTACCTCTGCTCGTCGAAGCGCATCGATCGCCTTGTTCTTGGCGACCCTGATGGCGAAGGGCCGAAAGGGACCCTGACGCTCGAAATTCTTGGCCGCCATGGAACTCCACGCTTCGTCGACCACATCCCAGGGGTCGATTCCTCTACCTTTCCCCACGCTCAAGACGGAGACCCGCATCAGTTCCCGGATTCGCCGGTACTCGTCACCGTCGATCCCGTCCGGCAACTCTGGGTTCAGTGGTTGGTTATCCACGTGAAGTACTTATCGCAGGATCGCGAAAATCGAAAGCGACAGCGCCGGATCGCGATCGTGACGCCCCTAAGCGAAGAACTCTGCGACGCTCGAGCCTCAGATGTCGTAGTAGAGGTAGAACTCGTAGGGGTGGGGCCTGAGACGGAGCTCGTCGACCTCACGGGTCCGTTTGTAGTCGATCCAGTGCTCGATGACGTCCGGCGTGAACACCCCGCCCTCGAGGAGGTAGTCGTGGTCGATCTCGAGCGCGTCGAGCGCGCCTTCGAGCGATCCCGGAACCTGGGGCACTTCGGCGAGCTCCTCGGGCGGCAGTTCGTAGAGATCCTTGTCCATCGGTTCGGGCGGCTCGATCTTGTTGCGGATCCCGTCGAGTCCTGCCATCAGCAACGCGGGAAAGGCCAGGTACGGGTTGCAGCTCGGGTCCGGGCAGCGGAACTCGATGCGCTTTGACTTCGGCGATTTCGAGTACAGCGGGATGCGGACCGCGGCCGAGCGGTTGCGCTGGCTGTAGACGAGGTTGACGGGGGCCTCGTAACCGGGAACCAGACGTTTGTAGCTGTTGGTCGTGGGTGCGCACAGCGCGAGCAGTGAGGGAGCATGCTCGAGCAAGCCCCCGATGTAGTAGCGAGCGGTATCGCTCAACTGCGCGTAGCCGAGCTCGTCCCACATCATCGACTCGCCGTCGCGCCAGAGGCTTTGGTGGACGTGCATGCCGGAGCCGTTGTCCTGGAAGATCGGTTTGGGCATGAAGGTGATGGTCTTGCCGTTACGCCGTCCGACCTGCTTCACGACGTACTTGTAGAGCATGAGGCGGTCGGCGATCTCGAGCAACGGGGCAAAGCCCATGTCGATCTCACCCTGGCCGGCGGTGCCGACTTCGTGATGGTGGACCTCGACCGGGATGCCCAGCTCTCGCAGGACCAAGACCATCTCACTGCGCAGGTCCTGGTAGTGGTCCATCGGAGGCAGCGGAAAGTAACCTTCTTTGTAGCGCGGCTTGTAACCGAGGTTGCCGCCCTCCTCCTCCTTGCCCGAATTCCACACACCCTCGACCGCATCGATGTAGTGGTAGCTCGAGTGTTGATTCTGGTCGAACCGAATCGAGTCGAAGATGTAGAACTCGGCCTCGGGCCCGAAGTAGGCAGTGTCCGCAATACCGGTTCCGACCAGGTAGTCCTGTGCCTTCTTCGCGATGTTGCGAGGATCGCGTGAGTAGGGCTCGCCCGTGATCGGGTCTTTGACGTAGGCGTTCATAACCAGCGTCGGATACTTCGCAAACGGGTCCATGACCGCCGTATCGGGATCGGGGACCAGGATCATGTCCGATTCCTGAATCTCCTGGAAGCCTCGAATCGACGAGCCGTCGAAGCCGAGTCCTTCCTCGAAGACTTCGTCGCCGAGTTCGTCGAAGGGGACCGTGAAGTGCTGCATGAGGCCGGGGAGATCGCAGAAGCGGATATCGAAGAACTTGGCGTCGTGTTCCTCTCCGAGCTTCATTGCGTCCGAGGGACTTGCCATGGAACTCCTTCCTAGGGTTTCGAGGGTGACTGACTCAGGCCATACACGGGACTACGTTCACAGACTGGCAAGGCGCCGTTTCTCGTGAGTTTCAGTGGTGTTACAGGCGAGTTACGTCGAGCAACACATCGGGGCCCGGAGTAGAAGTTCAGCCGTTCAGCCACGCCTCGAGGCGCTCAGCCTCTTCGCCGTAGGCGTCGGACATGCCTTTGACGATCCAGCCCTCGACCCTCGATCCGTAGAAGGGCACCTTGACCTTCACCCGGCCCCGGATCGTCCGTACGGTCTTGTCGCCGTCGGGCTCGATTTCGATTGCACCGTCGGCATCGAGGAGCTCGGCGGCGACCTCCGGCTGGATGACGAAGTCCCAGCGCATGTCCTTGGCATTCCAGGTCGAGGCCTCGACCCAGGCGGGGTCCCCGTCGCCGAGGAACTTCCTGGCCGGCCCCGAAACGTTCAAACCGAGGACGCAACGCACGCGCCTGGTGACCTGGCCTCCCTTGGTCTTGGTCTGAGTGAGCAACTCTCGCTGCTTGAGCCGACCGACGTCGCTCAGGGAGTTCTGGTAGTCCTCGTCGAGCATTGCGGCGGCGACCTCGTCGGCGGACGCATCGAACGAATGAGTGATCTCGAAATCCACGGGGGGGAGGCTACCTACCTAACGAGGCCGCGGCGGAAGGCCTCTGCGACGGCTTCGGTTCGATCCCTCACGGCGAGCTTCTTGAAGATGGATTTGAGGTACGTCTTGACAGTCTCCTCCGAGAGGTGCAGGCCGCCGGCCATCTCCTTGGTGGACGCTCCATCGGCGAGAAACTGAAGGCAGGCCAGCTCGCGGTCGGTCAGCACGTCCTGGTCCTTGCCCCCAATGCGTCCGAAGATGCCCTCGGTGACGTTGGGGTCGAGAACCGAGCGTCCCTCGGCGACGTCTCGAATGGCCTGAATCACAGCCTCGCGCGAGGCGCTCTTAGAGAGGTAGCCGTCCGCTCCCGCCTTGATGCCCTCGGACACGGTCCCCGGATCGGTGAACATGGACAGAATGAGCACCCTGGTCTCGGGCGAGATGCGCTTGACCTGGCGAGTCGCCTCGATGCCGCTCATGGACTGGCCGAGGTTCACGTCCATCAAGATGACGTCGACCTCACCCTCACGGGCTGCGTCGATGGCGGCCTCTCCATTCGATACGGTGCCGGCCAGTTCGACATCCTCGGCCATGGACAACAGCACCTCGAGACCCTCGGAGACGAGCGTGTGATCCTCGGCGATCAGAACCCGCAGGCTCACTGGGCGAGGCCACCGGGGAGCACGGCCTCGAGACGCGTGCCTCCACCCCGGGCCGAGTGCAGCTCAATGCGCCCGCCGACGAGTGCGGCGCGCTCTCTCATGAGTTTCATTCCCACGTGATCTGCTGCGATTTCAACCTCCGGATCGAAGCCCGACCCGTCGTCTTCGACGACGATGTGAACCATATTGTCACTGTCCAACACCCGTACCACGATTGACTCGCTGTTTGCGTGTTTTAGAGCGTTGACCAAGCCCTCCTGGAGGATCTGAAAAGCCGCCAGCGCGACCGGCACGGGCGGCTCGTGTTCGACCCCGCCCTCGAGGTGGACCTTCGTACCCCATAGCATCGACACCTGATCGACGTAGACTTGAATTGTGCGCATCAGCCCGCCGGCCTCGACCGAGGATCTCCGCAGGTCGACGAGTGAGTCGCGCAGCGCCGCCATCGCACCCTCGATCGCCTTGCGCGAAGTGTCGAGAAGCTGGCCCGCCTCCTCGTCCTGACCGGCCTGGAGGTAGGCGTCGGCATTGCCCACGCTGTAAGAGGCCGCTGCCAGCATCTGGAGACTGCCGTCGTGAATTTCTCCGGCAATCCGCTTCCGTTCGTCCTCCCGCTCGGTAAAGACTTGCTCGGTCGC
>JALZIB010000152.1 GCA_030860505.1 Actinomycetota bacterium | reverse complement strand
CCGGCAACGCCTCGCAGATCTCCAACGGCGGGGCCGCGCTCGTCGTCATGAGCGCCGAGCGGGCCGAGGAGCTCGGGGTGACGCCGCTCGCCGAGATCGTGGCTCACGGCATGTCGGCCGACGAGCCGCCCTATCTCCACACGGTTCCGGCTCTGGCGATCCAGTCGGCGCTGAAGAAGGCGGGCCTGTCGGTCGAGGCGCTCGATCTCATCGAGATCAACGAGGCGTTCGCCGCGGTTGCCCTGCACTCGACCAGGATGCTGTTCGACGGCTCGGGGGCCGGCGAGGAGAAGGTCAATGTCAACGGTGGCGCGGTGGCGCTTGGCCACCCGATCGGGTGCACCGGAGCTCGCCTGGCGATCTCGCTCATCTACGAGCTCAAGCGCAGGGGCGGCGGCACCGGCGCGGCCGCACTGTGCGGAGGCGGGGGCCAGGGCGACGCGGTGATCTTCAAAGTCGGAGCCTGACCAAGCCACCGAAAACCGGGCACCAAAGGAGCCGCAGCGGCCCCCGCAGGCCGAAGGTCGGGTCGACATACCCTCAGACGACAAATACCGTCGTCGTTGGGTAACTCGACCCCAGATGCCTCCGAGGGGGCGGGCTCGGCCCCCTCGATGCGGGTTTGGTTTTGGTCTCGACCGAGATGCCTCTGAGGGGGCCCCATTCAGGCCCGCCTAAGACCACTTCGGCCCCCTCGATGCGGGTTTGTTCTTCCGCCTATCGACGCGGGTTCGGTTCAGCTCTCGGTGCGAGTGGGCTCGGAGGCCCGGTCAGTCGCCGAGGTTGCGGAAGCTGCGCATCTTGTCGAGGTGCTGCGCACGCAGCTCGGGGTCGCTCACTCCCAGACCGTCTTCGGGGGCGAGCACCCGGATGCCGAGTTTGCCGCGGTGGAGATTCTGGTGGACTTGGTAGGCGGCCTCGCCGACCTCGCTCAGCGGATAGGTCTCGGACAGGATCGGGTGGATCTTGCCGAGATAAGCGAGCCGGTTCGCCTCCCACGCTTCTTTGTAGTTGGCGAAGTGGCTTCCGATGATGGTCTTCAGGTGCATCCACAGGTAGCGGTTGTCGTATTCGTGCGTGTAGCCGGAAGTGGACGCGCAGGTCACGACGGTTCCACCCTTCTTGGCGACGAAGACGCTCGTGCCGAAGGTCTGCCGGCCCGGGTGCTCGAAGACGATGTCGGGATCCTCGCCCGCGAGCGAGCGCACCTGCTTGCCGAAGCGCCGTTGCTCGCGCGCGTCCTGCACGCCGTCCTTCCAGAACTCGTAGCCCTCGGCCCTGCGGTCGATGACATGTGCGACGCCGATGTCGTTGAGGATTGCGGCCTTCTCCGGTGACGACACAACGCCGACCGGGATCCCACCTCCGTTGAGCACGTACTGACAGGCGAAGCCTCCGAGCCCCCCGGTTGCTCCCCAGACGAGCACGACGTCGCCCTGCTTCATGTTTGCGCCGTTGCTCCCGACGAGCATGCGATAAGACGTCGAGGAGACGAGGCCGAGACAAGCCGACTCCTCCCAGGTCATGTGGCGCGGCTTGGGCATGAGCTGGTTGGCCTTGACCATGGTGATCTCGCTCATGCCGCCGAAGTTGCTCTCGAAGCCCCAGATGCGCTGGCTCGGATCGATCATCGAGTCGTCGTGACCCTCGGGGGCCTCCATGTCGACGTAGTTACAGTGGACGGTGACCTCGTCGCCGATCTGCCAACGGGTTACCCCCGGCCCGGTGCGCACTACAACTCCCGAGGCGTCGGAACCGACAATGTGGTAGTCGAGGTCGTGCCGAGCCCCGAGGTCGCTCTCGGTCCCGTAGCGTTCGAGGAACACGAAGGTCGGCAGCGGCTCGAAGATCGAGGTCCACACGGTGTTGAAGTTGATGGCCGACGCCATCACGGCGATGAGGCACTCGTTCGGACCCAGCGGGGGGAGGTCGACCTCGTCGACGTGCAGGGACTTGCGGGGGTCCTTGGTGGCCGAATCGAGACCCTCGAACATGGCCTGTTCGTCCTTGCGCACATAGGCCGCCGTCACGGCATCGGGCAGCTCGAGGGCGGCAAGCTCGTCGCCGGGCGCAGCGGCCAGGATGGCGTCCCTTATGGCGTCGATCGATCCAGCCAATGCGAGTCCTTTCCCGGATCATGCCTGTGGTCCGGACCGAAGCCTACCTAGTTCTCCGACCACGTGGTCAAGTTGCCCGTCGAGCAGGAGGCACTAGAGTCGGGGGGTTCTTCGTAATGGAGTCGAAACCGACTGGGGGTTCCAAGTGCGACGTCTAGCTCTTGTGTTCAGCGCATTATGTCTGCTCGCAACCGGACTGGCACCGGCGGGCGCGGACGAGGGCTCGAAGTACCGAGAGCCGATCAAGTCGCGCAAGGGAGTGGTCGCCACCGAGGCGCCCGCGGCATCGAAGGTCGGTGTGCAGATGCTCAACAGGGGCGGTAACGCCATCGATGCAGCCGTCACCATGATGATCGCGATGACGGCGGCGCGCCCGCAGTCGTGCGGCATCGGAGGAGGCGGCTTCCTCGTGTACCGCGGCGCCGACGGGAAGGTCGACACGCTCGACTTCAGAGAGACGGCGCCGGCCCGCATGGAGCCCGACACCTTCGAGGAGCCCGGCCCCCACGACGCCTTTACCGGTCATCTGACCGTAGGCGTCCCCGGCATCTTGCGCGGGGCGGAGGAGGCCTTGGAGCTCTACGGGACGATCTCCATGCGTAGGGCGATGGGCCCGGCCCAACGGTTGGCCGAGGAAGGCATCGAGGTGCTGCCCTCGCTCAGTGCTGCGATGACCACCAACGCGGAGCGCCTCAAGCTCTATCCACCGGCGGCGCGCATCTACCTGAAGAACTCGACGACGCCCTATGCGCCGGGTGACACCCTCCGCAACCCCCGGCTGGCCAGGGACTTCGAGATCATGCGCGAGCACGGGATCAAGGCGTTCTACAACGGTCGCATCGCCACGCGCATCATCGAGGACATGCGCGAGGCCGGCGAAGTACCCGGCGACCGCGGCATCATGCAGCGGAGTGACCTCGTGCGCTACGAGGCACCCTGGCGCAAGCCGGTGCGAGGCACCTACAACGGCCACCGCATCATCGGGATGCCGCCGCCGACCTCCGGGGGCATCGCGACGATCCAGATGCTCAACCTGCTCGAGGGCTTCGACATCTCGGGCGCCGGGCAGTCGAGCGCCGATCATCTCCACTACGTGGCGGAGTCCGAGAAGCTCGCCTTCGCCGACCGCGCCGAGTACGTCGCCGATCCCGACTTCGAGGATGTCCCGACCGAGGAGCTGATCTCGAAGGACTACGCGGACGAGCGGCGTCCTGAGATCGAGCAAGACCAAGCGAAGGCATACGAGCCGGGTGACTTCGGCAGCGGCGGCATGGCCGACAACGTCGACAATCCCAACGGGCACACCACGCACATCTCTGTCATCGACCGCAAAGGCAATTCAGTCGCGCTGACCTGCACGATCGAGCAGGAGTTCGGAAGCGCGGTCGTAGCCAAAGGCACCGGCTTCCTGCTGAACAACGAGATGACCGACTTCGGCGATCCCGGGACGGCCAACGAGCCAGAGCCGTTCAAGCGCCCCCGCTCGTCGATGTCGCCGACGATCGTCGTGCGCAGAGGTGAGCCGGTGCTCATCACCGGAGGGGCCGGAGGAGTGCGCATCATCATGGGCGTCCTGAACGCGATCGTGGGCGTCGTCGACTTCGATCTCAACATCGGTCAAGCGCTCGACGCGGAGCGGGTCGAGGCAGCAGGCGGAGTCACGGGACCACCGTTCCCGCTGGAGCTTGAGGACGGGCGCGTCGACGAGGAGGTCGAAGTCGAGCTCGGAGCACGCGGTCACACGATCACGCCGAACAACGAAAGTGAGTACCTGATCCGCCCACGCATGAACGCGACCGGTGTGGACCCCGATACGGGCAAGAACCTGGGGGTGAGCGACCCCCGCACCGACGACGGGGCGCGTGCACAGAAGTAGACGCGCAGGAGTCAACCGGAGCCGCTTCGAGGGGGTCTCACACCCCATGGCGACTAGTACGCTTAGCCGAGCAGCGGCTAGCGAGTGCTCGCGCCGACGATCGTAGGAGAGAGAGTGAACGGCGGACTCAATTTTCACCTGACGGAGGAGCAAGAGGCCTTTCGCGCCTCGGTGCGCCAGCTCGTCGAGGACAAGCTCGCACCTCGGGCGGCCGAGATCGACGAGGCCGACGAGTACCCCTGGGACTTCGATGAGCTTCTCGTTCGCAGCGGCTTCGCCGGAGTCTCGTACCCCGAAGAGCACGGCGGCTCGGGCGGTGGAGCGATCGAGCTGTGCCTGCTCGTCGAGGAGATCTCGCGCTGGAGCGCTGGCACGTCGCTGATTCCGGCGGTCAACAAGCTCGGGGCGATCCCCGTGCTTCTCGCCGGCAACGACGACCAAAAGCGGCTCGTGTGCGAGGGCATCACCACCGGGGAGCACCGTATGAGCTACTGCCTGACCGAACCGGGCTCGGGAAGCGACGCGGGCGCAATGAAGAGCAGGGCCGTGCGCGCCGGCGACGGTTGGGTTCTCAACGGGACCAAGCGCTTCATCACGGGGGCCGGAGCAAGCGACCTCTATACCTATTTCGCCGTCACCGACCCCGACGGCGCGAAGAACAAGAACATCACCTGCTTCCTGCTGAGCTCCGACATGAACGGCTTCGAGCTCGGCAAGAAGGAAGACAAGATGGGGATCCGCGGCTCACCCACCCGCGAGGTCATCCTCAACGACGTGCGAGTTGGCGACTCGGCCGTGGTCGGCGAGGTCAACGGCGGCTTCGGGATCGCGATGCGGACGCTCGATTTCTCTCGTCCGACCGTCGCCGCTCAAGCGCTCGGTATCGCGCAGGGCGCGTTCGACTTTGCGGTGGACTACGTCAACGACCGGCAACAGTTCGGCAAAGCGATCGCGGCTTTTCAGGGCATGCAGTTCATGTTCGCCGATATGGCCATGAAGATCGAAACAGCGCGCATGGCGGTTTACAAGGCAGCGGCTGCGGTCGACGAGGCCGACACGAATGTCAGCTACTGGGCCGCTATTGCAAAGTGCTATGCCAGCGATGTTGCCATGTCGGTTACAACAGATTGCGTTCAGGCTCTCGGTGGTTACGGCTACGTCAAGGAGTACCCGGTCGAACGCCTCATGCGCGATGCAAAGATCACGCAGATCTACGAAGGCACGAACCAGATCCAGCGCGTCGTGATCGCGCGCAAGGTTCTGGGTAATCGCTAGGCAGGAGGAAGATAGTTACCCATGTCGGTACGACTCGAGCCCCCTGCATCTCCTCCCACGCTCGACGATGAGGAGCGCGGCGGGGGCGGACGCGATTGGGTCGAGCTCTTTCGTGCCTCCAACGACATCGATGCGGCGCTCTTGCTGGGCATGCTCGACGACCAGCAGATCGAGACGCGCTCGGTAAAGGATCGAACCGTGCCGGGATCGTGGCTCTACGGAGGATCGAACCCGTGGGCGCCCGTCCTCATCTACGTGCGGAGGCACCAGCTCGACGACGCACGCATCATCCTGGCAGAGATCTCTCTGACGAGTCAGGACGCGCCGCCACCCCTGGACGAGCGCTCTCGGCGGCGCATTCCTCGCATGTGGTGGGCGACTGCGCTGGCGCTCGGAGTGGTGCTGTCCGCAATCGCCGTGCAGCAGGTCGCCGACCAGGGGCGCTTTTGCCAGCTTCCCATCCTCTGCGGGACCACAGACACCCCGTAGTTGTGCGGGCTTTGTGGACTTTGGACAAGGACGTTCTCTCTTGCCCAGGACCGGTCTCATAATCGTCTTTCGTCTAAGCCGGGCACTGAGCCCGGCTGTGTTCTCCTAGGTTGGTATGGGCATCTTTCGTAAGAAGAGGAGTTCGGCGTCGTCGCAGTACGCCGACGTCTTCAGGAGCGCTCGCGCTCGCCAGCGCAAGCACTTTCGCCATCGCTGGCAATGGATATTGCTCGGGCTGTTCCTTTTGTTGGGCAGCGCATTCGGGTACGGCGCCTACTACTACTACTCGCTTCAGGGCGAGGTACAGCAACCCATCGAGGGTGTAGAGCCGACCGAGCAGCGAGAAGACCCCTTCAACGTCCTGATCGTGGGATCGGACTCGCGCGCAGGTCTGACGGAGGACCAGAAGCTGGACCTTGGTGCGGGGGACGTCGAGGGTGGAGACGGCGCGGCCCGCGCGGACACGCTGATACTTGCGCACATCGACCCCGCCACCAGCAAGGTCACGATGGTGCAGTTCCCGCGCGACCTCTGGGTGCCGGTCGGCCGCAAAGACGACAAGATCAACGCGGCGTTGATGGGCGGAACCGGGAGGATGGTCGCGACGGTCGAGGATCTGACCGGCCTCCCCATCAACCACTACGTGCAGATCAACATCGCGGGCTTTCGCGACTTGATCGAGGCGATCGGCGGCGTCGAGGTGTGCGTGCCGGAGGCGATTCCCTTCGACCAGCAGACGGGACTCGAGGTGACAGAGGAAGAGGTCGGCATGGTCGAGTTCAACGGCGACGATGCGCTGCGCTTCGTTCGCTCGCGCGACTTCGCAACGGGGGACTTCGCGCGCATCCAGAACCAGCAGAAGTTCATCGCGGCCGCACTGGACAAGGTCTTGTCGAGCTCGACGATCTTTCGTCCGGGACGCATCAACACTCTTGCCGACGTTGCCCGACGTAACGTCGTTATCGACGACCACACGACGCTCAAGGGTCTGGCCGAGATCGGACAGCGGCTTCGCAACTTCGACCCCGCCACCTTCGAGGCCTATACCGCGCCCAACCTCGGGATCGGCACGGCGACCATTGCCGGCGGAGACGAGGCATCCATCGTCGTGGCGGACTTCGACACGATGGAGGTCATGTTCCGGGCGATCGGGAACAACGAGTCGCCCGCCGAGGCGGACGGCGTCCCCAACATCTCGCCCGCTACGATCCGGGTCGGCGTCTACAACGGAGTGGGTCTCGAGAAGACGATTGCGAAGCCGGCAGCCGACAAGTTGCAGGCGGCCACCACAATCGGAGACTCGCAGGTGCAAATCGTGGACATCGACAATGCGGACAACTTCCGGTACAGGGAAACGATGATTGTCTACAACAAAGACGAGCCCGAGGCAGAGCGCATGGCAGACGTGGTGGCAGCGGCCGTCCCCGGGGCCGCGGTCGAAGCGGGTAAGACCGCGAGGGACGTGGACGTCGCTGTGATCGTGGGGCGAGGCAAGTTCAAGACCGAGAAGATCACGCAGATACTGCCTTTGCCCATTCCGCGGCCGGGCGATCTTCCCGAGGTGTGCGCCGAGGACCAGGCCGCAGGCGATTAGTGCGGCGATGAACGTCGACTCCATCCAGCACCTCGTCCGGCCGGCGTCGGGGTCACCCGAGGGGGCCTTGGTCCTCATCCACGGCCGAGGGGCGGACGCCCGCGACCTCTACCCGCTGCTCGACATCCTCGACCCCGAGCGGAGGCTCGTGGGACTGTGCCCCCAGGGGCCGCTCGCGCTCCCTCCGGGCGGGGCGCACTGGTACGTCGTGCAGCGCGTCGGTTACCCCGATCCGGCCACGTTCTTCCCCACCTACGCGCGGCTCACGGAGTGGCTGGACGGGATCGAGGCCGAGCACGGCCTGGCCATCGATACGACGATCGTCGGAGGATTTTCACAGGGGGCCGTGATGACCTATGCGACCTCGCTCGGCTCGAACCGGCCGCAGCCGGCCGCGCTGCTGTGCTTCTCGGGCTTCATCCCGCAGGTCGGCGGCTTCGAAGTTGATCTGAGCGATCGGGCCGCGCTTCCGATCGCGCTCGGCCACGGGACTCAGGATCCGGTCATCGGCGTCGAGTTCGGCCGCGCTGCGAAAAAGAAACTCGAGGCGGCCGGCGCGGACCTCGTCTACCGCGAATCACCGATGGGCCACAGCATCGACCCGGGCTTTCTAAAGACGCTGGGGCCGTGGGTCGGCGAGGTAGTGGACGCCTTCGAGGCGGATGGCTGAAGCGGCCCCGAAGGCTGGGTCGCGGAGGTGAGTGAGGCCAAATGGCTGCTGTGCGCCCTATCGCCGCGATCACCGCGCCGAGGCTAGGCCGGATGGCTAAGGCGGCCACGAAAGCTGGGTCGCGGGGGCCTAGCGCCGCAGCGCCACGCGCACCACTTCTCGGAACCTGCTCGTGGGATAGCTCCCGCCGGCTCCCGCCGGGACGATGTCGTCCGGGGTCACGGCCTCGAACTCGTCGCTTGACTCCTGCTTCTGTTCGGCGGCGCGCACCAGTCTTTCCCTGCGCACGACGTCGATGGCATACGCGGAGGCGAGCAGGCAGGCGAAGCCGCTGATGAAGAAACCCGCGCGCACTCCGAAGGTCTCGCCGATCCACCCGACGATGGGGCTGCCGATGGGTGTCGAGCCAAGAAAGACCACCGAGTACAACGCCATCACTCGCCCGCGCATGGACGCGTCGGCGTTGAGCTGCAGTGTCGAGTTCGCGGTCGCCACGAAAGCGAGTCCTGCTGCGCCCATCGGAACGAGGGCGATCAGCTCGAGCCTCAGTGTGGGGGCCATGCCGGCAATGATGATCAACACTCCGTAGGCGATGGCGGAGTAGATGAGCGTCTTGCGCGTCGGCTCCGCCCGGCTCGCCGCGAACAGGGCTCCGAGCACCGTGCCGACTCCCATCAGGGCCGACAGCGCGCCGTAGGTTCCGGCACCTCCGCCGAACTCTTCCTCGGCCATGACCGGCAGCAGAATGCGGAAGTTGAAGGCAATGGTCCCGATGATCGCCATCATCAGCAGGGAGGTCCGCAGAATGGGTGTGTTCCAGACGTAGCGAACCCCCTCTCGCAGCTGACCTTTGGAGCGCTCGACCGGCGCGCTGCGATGCAGTCTCTCGGGGTCCATCTTGACGAGACTCACGATCACCGCAGCAAACGAGAACGCGTTGATGAGAAAACACCACGCGATTCCGACGCCGGCAATGAGCAGACCGGCCAGCGCGGGTCCGATGACCCGGGCGGAGGTGAACACGGTGCTGTTGAGACCGACCGCGTTGGAGAGTTGATCCTCGCCCACCATCTCGATGACGAAGCTCTGGCGGGTGGGGACCTCGATGACACTTATGCAGCCAAGTCCGAAGGCGAGCAGGTAGATCATCCACAACTCGACCGCTTCGAGCGCCGTGAGAAGACCGAGGATGAGGGCGAGGGTCGCGGCCGCGGCCTGCGTTATGACGAGGATCTTGCGCTTGTCGAAGCGATCCGCGACGATCCCACCCCACATGCCCGCGAGCAGCACCGGGGTGAACTGAAGAGCCGTGACCACACCGAGGGCGAGGCCACTACCGGTCAACTGATAGACGAGCCACATCTGCGCAACGGACTGGATCCACGTCCCGGACATCGACACGACCTGACCGAAGAAGTACAGGCGGTAGTTGGGTACGTGCAATGACGAGAACGTCCGCCGGGCGGCTCTTACAACTGGACTCAAACTATTCGTCCTCCAAGATCTTCTCGATGACGGCGACAGCCTCTTCGAGCTTCGCCACTTCTGCGGGTTCGAGAGCGCGCAGCTTGCGAGCGAGATACGCGTTCTTGCGCGACCTGCTGCGCTCGATGAAGCGCTCACCGTCCTTGCTGAGAGACAGGCGCTGTATCCGCTTGTCGCCCTTATCCTTCGCGCGGATCACTAGCCCGGTCTCCTCGAGCCGCCCGACGATCTTGCTCATCGTCGGCGGGGTGACCCGCTCGGCCTCGGCGAGCTCGCCGAGCGTCACGGGAGCCCGGTACTCGATGCTCGACAGAGCCGAGAGCATCGACGGCGTCGCGTCCCGGTCCGCCTGCTGGCGAAGCCGGCGTGCGAGCCGCAGCACCGCGAACCTGAGCCTGGTGGGCAGCTCTTCCTCGCTGGTCGCGCTCCGTTTCCTGAATGTTTTCGGCATACAGTTAGCTAAACTAATTAGCTAAGCGAAATATTTCCACCACGGGCCGCACCAGCGCCGGGTCGTGGTTCTGTGTCCGGGGCACAAGGCCCGGCCCCGGCTGGGGACGCTGCGGACGGGTCCGCCCCGCTCCGTCGCGCCCACTACGCTACGCTGCGCTTCGCTCCGTTCCTTCCGGCTCGCGGCGCCTTCGGCGGCACATCGCCTCCAGAGCGCTCCTCCGGGGGCGACCCCGTCCTCGCTTTGTCGCTCCGGCTTGGTCTGGAGGAGCGGGGCGTGACCGCCGCAGCATCCAGGCCCCGCGCGTCAGCGGCGGGAGTTCAGCTCGATGAAGAGGTCTGCGTAGCGCGCGGCCACGGCCGCCGGGGAGGCCCACTGCTCCACGAAGGTGCGCCCCTGCGCCCCCATGATGGCGAGTTCTGAGCCCCGTTCGTAGAGGCCTCTGATCGCCTTGGTGAACGCCTCCGAGTCGTCGGGCGGGACCGCCACGCCGGCGCCGGCTCGCTCCACAAGGCGCGCCACCTCGCTGCCCTCGTCGACGCTCGCGACCAGCGGCCGGCCGGCCGCGAGGATCGAGTACGTCTTGGAGGGGACGCTCGACCTTGCAAGGCCGCGCTTGAGCGGAATGAGATGGAGGTCGGCCGCGGCCAGGACCTCGGGGAGACGCTCGGCCGGCTGCATATCGACGAACACGACGTTGGGGATGCCTCGCGCGCGCTTCTCGAGCCTTGTTCGCGCGGCTCCCCCTCCGTTGATGACGAAGGCGATATCGCTCTCGTGCGTCAGCGCGGAGGCTGCGTCGAGGACGAGGTCGAGCGACTGTGAGAGGCCGACGTTGCCCGCGTACATGACCACGAACTTGCCCTCGAGCCCGAACTGCCGGCGGTAGGCGTTGTCTTTGGCCAACGGTCTGATCCAGTCGGTGTCGACGAAGTTCGGAATGACCCGCACCTTCGAGGGATCGTCCAGCCGAGAAGATATGTTTTCACTGAGATCGTCGCTCAGTACCGTCACCGCGTCTGCACGCGCGTAACAGAGCCGCTCGAGGCGCCGTGCTACCGTCACGAGTCGCTCGTTGGTCAATACCCCGAGCTCGATCGCGACGTCCGGGTAGACGTCATGAATGGTCAATACCAGAGGCGCCTTTCTGCGTCTCGCAATGGCCCAGCCCGTCAACCCCAGGGTCAGCGGCGGAGACAGCGCGAGCACTCCATCCACGGGCTCACCGCGCGCGGCTAGCGCGGCCGAAACGATGCTGAAGCCCGCAAACGACGCGGCGCGACGGGCGATGTTGCGCTTGTCCGTCGTCGCAAAGGGATTGACCCGCACTATTCGACCCCACGGGGTGTCTTCGTGGCGCACCAACTTGCCCTCGTAACCCGGCTCGATGCGGTGGTCCCGGTACCACGGTAGTGAGGTTATGACTTCAATTCGGTGTCCCAGAGCAATGAGCTCGTCCGTTATGCGGGTAACGACCTCGCCCGTGGGGGCGAGGTCCGGCGCGAAGTGCGGTGTGACCACGACCAGCTTCACAACGTCGTTCCCAGCGCGTGTCGATAGGAGTCCTCCAGGACATCGGCGGCGCGCCCCCAGGTGAACTCGGTCGCTCGGTTGAGACCCGACTCGGCGAGCTCGTTCCTGGAGACGTCCTCGGTGAGCAAATAGGTCATGGCCTGCGCCCACTGATCTGAGTTGTCGGGGGACACGAGATAGCCCGCGTCCTGCACGACTTCGGGAAGCGCGCTCGCGTCCGACGCGATTACAGGGCAGCGACGTGCCATGGCCTCGAGAACCGGGGCGCCGAAGCCTTCGAAGCGAGAGGGGAAGGTCATCGCCACCGCCTCCGTGTAGAGCGCGTCCAGATCCACGCTCGGAATGTAGCCGAGGCGCAGCACTTTGTCGCGAATCTCCAGCTTGGTGACCTCCTTGGCGACGCGCACTTCCATCGAGCCCTTGGCCCCGGTAAGGACCAGCATGGTGTCAGGGTAGTGCTCGAGCACGCGCGCGAACGCTTCGATGAGCACGAGGTGGTTCTTGTGTGGGTACGTGATAGCCGGATAGAGGAAGAACCGGCCTTTGATCCCATAACGCTCGCGTACGTCGCTCGCTGCTTGGGGCGGACGCGGGGAGATGCCATGAGGTACCACGACCACGATGCTGGGATCGATGTTGAGGCGTTCGATCACGGTGCGCCGCGTGTACTCACTCGGCGTCAAGACCAGTCGTGCGGCCTCGGCCGAACGAGGCACCATCGTCTTGAGATAACCGAGCTTCGCCTTGGTGAAGTACTCGGGGTAGTAGAGGTATTGGAGGTCGTGAACGGTGAGAACCGAACGCGCCACCCGGACGACCGGCACGGTTCCGCCGGCATGATGGATCAGGTCGATGTGCCTGCGGCGGCACTGGGCCGCCAACCACGAGTTCTCGCCCGCCACCCGAAACGACTTCCAGTGACCGCTCACCGGAGCAAAGGTGATCTTGAAGGACTTGGCCAGTTCTGGGTGCGCGTCCGCGAACTCGGGCAGCGCGAAGAGCGTGTAGTCGAGCTCTGAAGAGCGTTCCACGAGTCCGTGCAGAAGGCGCGTGGTGTAGGTCTCGGAGCCGCCGACGACGCCGGGAACGAGCCACAACAGATTGATGCCTACTTTTGCCATGCGACCTCTCTGTATGCCGCAAGGGTGAGTTGCGCGGAGTTGTCCCATGAGTATGTCGCCGCGCGCGCCCGCCCCTGGCGCGCGAGCTCGGATGCAAGATGCGCATCTCCGAGCACGCGTCCGATCGCCTCGGCAATCGAAGAGGGGTCGGTCGGATCGACGAGGAGTGCGGCCCCCTCGCCGATCTCCTC
Organism: Actinomycetota bacterium; assembly: GCA_030860505.1. GTDB lineage: Bacteria > Actinomycetota > CADDZG01 > CADDZG01 > WHSQ01 > WHSV01. The sequence continues at coordinate 3,040 of JALZIB010000152.1, read as the reverse complement.
GGTGGAGGTTCCACTCGAGGTCACCACCGGCGTGCCCTGCGTCATGGCCTCCAGCACGGGAAGTCCGAAGCCCTCGGTGAAGCTCGGGTAACAGAAGACCGCGGCCCCCGCGTAGATCGGCGCCAAGTCCGTCTGGGGAAGGAAGCCGAGGACCTTGATTCTCTCTCGGGCCGAGCCGACGAGGTCGTCGAGGTCCTCGTTCCAACCTCGGGGCCCCACCAGCACGAGATCGGCCTCGGACTCAAGGGACGACCATGCCTTGAGCAACCCCGGCAGGTTCTTGCGCGGCTCGACCGTTCCCGTCCACAAGACGTAAGGGCGAGCGAGGTTGTGACGGGCACGGACGCGCTCGACCTCCGGCTCGGTGACTGCATGAAGTTCGACGCCGTGAGGCACGAGCCTGAGGACGCTCTCGTCGAAACCGGCGTTCATGCAGTCTGCGATGGTCGTGCGCGACGGGCATAGGACGAGGTCGGCGTCCTTCAACGCGAGCTCGAGTCCTCGACGGAAGAAAGAGTTGCCCCGCCGAGTGAAGTGCGCTGCGTTTCGCAGAAAGGCGAGGTCGTGGATCGTCAGAACCACCGGCGCCGAGCGAGGAGGGACCGGCATCGAGGTCGCGTGAATGACGTCGACCCGGCCCGTCGCTCGCTCCACGGCGGGGGCGCGGAGCCGGTGCCACGATTCGTAGAGCGCCAGTCGGGGCAGCGGAAGGTGTCTCACAGGCACAGGTGGGCGCCAGGCCTCCGGGGCAGTGGCGCGGTGGCGGGCCGCGACGCCGATGAGCTCGATGCCGGCGCGGCGCGCGAGGGCGCCCGCGACGCCGAGCGTGGCCACCGCGGTGCCACCGGGCACCCGGTGCCAGCACTGCTCGAAGGTCATTGCGACCCGAAGCCGATCGGTCATGGCGGAATTGTGGCACTCTTTCCCTCCACCGGCCTCGCTCGCTTCCGCCCCTTTCTCCCTCCCTCCCGGCCGGCTCGCTCTCGCTCCCTCTTTTCACGCGTCCACCTCCGTCCGCCGCGCCCGCTCTTAGGATGCAGCCATGACTCTCGATCTGGCAGGGCAACGGGTGCTCGTGACGGGTGGGGCCGGCTTTCTCGGCTCGGCGGTGGGCCGGCGGCTGACCGAGCGAGGCGCGCGTGACATCGTTACGCTCCGCAGCCGCGACTACGACCTCACGCGAGCGGACGACGCCCGCAGGCTCTTCGACGACGTCCGGCCCGATCTCGTCATCCATCTCGCGGCGCGCGTCGGAGGCATCGGCGCCAACCTGGACCATCCCGCCGAGATCTATCTCACCAACCTCCTGATGGGCACCTTCGTCATCGAGGAGTCTCGTCGCCACGATGTCGCTAAGACGGTCCTCGTCGGCACCATCTGCAGCTACCCAAAGTTCACGCCGGTGCCCTTCAAGGAGGAGAACCTCTGGGACGGCTACCCCGAAGAGACCAACGCGCCCTACGGAGTCGCCAAGAAGGCGCTGCTGGTTCACGCCCAAGCCAACCGTGCGCAGTACGGACAGAACTGTGTCTACCTGCTTCCTGCCAATCTCTATGGGCCGGGCGACAAATTCAACGAGTCCGTGAGTCACGTGATCCCTGCGCTGGTCAAGAAGTTCGTCAACGCAAAGCAGAGCGGCGCGACCCACGTCGACGTCTGGGGTACCGGCACGGCGACCAGAGAGTTCCTCTACGTCGACGATGCCGCGGAGGGGATAGTGGCCGCCGCCGAGCGCTATGAGGGGGCCGAGCCGGTGAACCTCGGCACGAGCGAGGAGGTCTCGGTCAAGAACCTCGCCGACCTCATCGCCACACTGACCGGCTTCGACGGTGACCTCCGCTGGGACCACAGCCGTCCGGACGGCCAGCCCCGCCGGCACGTCGACACCACGAGGGCGCGCGCACTGTTCGGCTTTGAGGCAAGTACGCCCCTCGACGAGGGCCTCCGACGCACGATCGACTACTACCTCGCGCACACCGACGAGGCCGAGACGGCAACGTTCTAGTGGCCGGGTGACGATGCGGGTCGCGCTCGACTGTGCGCCGCTGCTCGACCCTCCCACCGGAGTCGGCCGCTACGTGCGCCAGCTCGGGCGCGCTCTGGAAGCGCAGGGGGTGGACGTGATGCGCTACGCGGTGGCGCTCGGAGGACGCAGGGGCGAAGGAGGCGACCCGGGCGACGATGACGGCGCCATCACTCGCCTGCGTCTTCCGGCAAAGCTCGCCCAGGCATCTTGGAAGCGCTTCGGGAGGCCGGTCATCGAATCGCTCGTGGGCACGGTCGACGTCGTGCACGCGACCAACTTCGTCCTGCCTGCTCTGGCCCGGACGCCGGGAGTGCTGACCGTGCACGATCTCTCGTTCTTCCGGGACGACACCTGGCCGGGGGGTGAACGACTACGGACCCTGGTTCCGTGGTCCGTAGCACGAGCCGGCCTGGTCGTCACCCCGACGCAGGCGGTGGCCGACGAGGTCGCCGAGCGCTTCGGCCTCGAGGAAGCGAGGCTCGCGGTGACCCACGAGGGCATCGCGCCGCATTTCTTCGGCGCCGGACCGCTCGGTGCACTGACGCTGGGGCGCATGGGAATCCCAGGCCCCTTCGTTCTTGCGCTCGGTGCCATCGAGCCTCGCAAGAACCTCGTCCGGCTGCTTCGTGCGTGGGACTCGGTGCGTGGGGAATTGGATGGCTGGCGCCTGGTGATTGCGGGCCCCCGTGGCTGGGGGCCCGAACTGCCCTCGACCGAGGGAGTGATGTTGTTGGGACGGGTGGCCGACGAGACGCTTCCCGGTTTGCTGGCGGCCGCCGAGCTCTTCTGTTACCCGTCGCTCTACGAGGGCTTCGGTCTTCCGCCTCTCGAGGCGATGGCGACGGGGACCCCCGTGCTCGCCGGCGCGTGTCCCGCCACTCGGGAGGTTCTCGGATCCGCGGCGCTGCTGGTCGAGCCCACCGACGTCGAGGAGCTCGCGAACGGACTCAGGACCCTGGCAGGGGATGCCGATACCAGAGGGAAGATGGCGAGGGCGGGACGGGCGCGGGCGCT
>JALZIB010000145.1 GCA_030860505.1 Actinomycetota bacterium | reverse complement strand
GCCGCTAACCTCGGCTCACGACCTCGTCGAGGTAGTCCCTCAGAGGCTTGGCAAGGTCGTCGCGTCGAAGGGCGAGTTCGATGGTCGCCTTGAGATAGTCGATCTTGTTTCCGACGTCGTAAATCGGTCCCTCGTGCACGTAGGCATAGACCGCCTTTTCTTGCGCAAGGAGGTTGACGGCGTCGGTCAACTGAATCTCGCCGCCGACGCCGGCGGAGGTGCGATCGATAGCCTCGAAGATGTCGGGGCTGAAGATGTAGTGGCCGACCGAGCCCAGATCAGAGGGCGCATCGTCGGCCGGCGGCTTCTCGACCATTCCATTCATCCTCACGAGATCGTCGGCGGTCCAGTCACCGGGGTCCACCACACCGTAGGAGGAGATGTCCTCCATCGGCATTCGCTGCACGGCCACGACGCTCGCATTCGTTTGCTCGTGGCACTCGATCATCCGGGGCAAGAAGGGCTTCTCCCCCTCGATGCGCTCGGGGACGATCTCGTCTCCGACCATGACGACGAAGGGCTCGTCGCCGACGTGCGCGCGCGCCACGGATACCGCATGCCCGAAGCCGAGCGGCTCTCGCTGACGTACGAAGTGGATCTCCGCCAGCTCGCCGATCGCTTTGACCTCGGCGAGCTCGTCGGTCTTGCCGGTCGCCTCGAGATGGTGCTCGAGTTCCAGAGAGCGGTCGAAGTGATCCTCGATGATGTTCTTCCCGCGACTCGAGACGATCAAGATGTCCTCGATGCCCGCGCGCACGGCGTCCTCGACGATGTACTGGATACCCGGCTTGTCGACGACCGGCAGCATCTCTTTCGGCTGCGCCTTCGTCGCCGGCAGGAAGCGCGTTCCGAGTCCCGCGGCAGGGATCACGGCTTTACGAACGGTCATTGCAGTCCTCTCCGTTTGCTCTAGGGCCTCGAGCCAAAGCTACCGCGCTGCCCTCAGGTGGCCAGGTGCAGGCCGGGTGCAGGCCTCTTCGCCATGCGCACACGGTCTCGACCCTCTTCCTTGGCGCGATACAGCGCTTGGTCGGCGGCCTCGATCAGTGACTGGTACCCGCTTCCGTGCAGCGGATAGCACGCGACTCCGATCGAGACGGTCAGGGTGACCGGATCTTCCCCTACGGAGATGAACGGCTCGAGTGAGATCGTCTGCCGAATCTTCTCTGCTGTAGTTCGCGCCCCGGAGATGTCTGTCTCGGACAACAGACATACGAACTCCTCACCGCCGTAGCGAACGAAAGTATCGATCTCTCGCAGCGCGGCGCCGACCCGTTGAGCGAACTCGATCAAGATCGCGTCGCCGCGCTGGTGACCGTGGTTGTCGTTGACCTCTTTGAAGTGATCGAGGTCAAGCAGCAGCACGCTGAAGGGCCGGTCGAAGCGATTGGCGCTGGCCAGGGTCTGCTTGAACTGCATCTGGAGGTAGCGGCGGTTCCAGACACTCGTGAGCCCGTCGGTTAGCGACAGACGTTGCGCCTCCTCGTGCAGCAACACGTTCTCGATTGCGACGCCGCCCTGCTCGGCGAGAAAGACGACGGTGTCGAGGTCCTTGGGACCGAAGGGATTCTCCTCCGACCGGTAGAGGACGATGACCCCGGTGACGCGATGGGAGCTGTACAGGGGCACAGCGATCGTGACGGGAAAGTCCGGCTCCGCGCGCGACGACTTTGGTCCTCCTCCGTTCGCCGGAAGCATCACGGTGATACCGCGTTCCGCCGACAACCCCGCAACGCCCTCACCCACGCGCAGCCGGTCGAGCGAGCTCTCGTCGATATCCCGGCACAGTGCCGGGTAAAGCTCGTCGCGTGTTCCGGTGAAGAGCCACAGGCAGCCGGCGTCCGCGACGACCGCCTCGGCCGCAGTGCTCAAAATGGAATCGAGGATCTGGCCCATGTCGTGCGTCGAGCGAAGGGTTGCGCCGACACGGTCGACGGCCCTTTGGAGCTGATCGCGCGACGCCTCGAGATCCGTGATGGTCGTGTCGAGGTGGTCGCTCATCTCGTTGAACGCAAGGGCGAGCTGCCCCACCTCGTCGCTCGAACGCACCGGGATGCGGTGGTCGAAACGACCTGCGGCGATCGCACGAGCACCTTCCGACAATTCCTCGAGCGGCCTCGTGATGAGCCGCGCAAGCAGGTACGCGAGCAGGGCGGTCGCGATCACCGCGAGCAAGAGTAGGCCCAGCAGCGAGCCGAGAACGTTGCGCTCGATCTCCTGCACCGGCGCATCCGGGGTCCAGGCGAGAATCTCCATGACTTCACCCTCGAGTGGCTGAACCTGGCCTCGTCCCGTCCCATCAATCTCGACCTCGACCCTCCCCGCTTCGAGGTCCTCGATTCTCACCGAGCGTTGCAACTCACCCGATGACGCAATGACGCGCCCATCCGCAACGACATAGGTCTCTACATCCGCTTGGGAGGTCCCGATGAGCAGCGAGTCGTCGAACCAGAAGCCGCCGACGACAAACCCCACGTTCCCCTCAGGCGACTTGACTCGGATGGCAGCGGTGCGGACGTAGCCAGGCCCGATGGCTCCGGCGCTGAGAATGGTCTCGACAGGGGGGGCCGAGAAGCCCGGCAAAAACTGGGCGTTCTCGGTAGCCGCGCCGGCGACGTCCCCACTCGCGTCGAGGGCGATGAGAAAGTCAAGACCACCGGACTCGGCGAGGCGACGGTCAAGCCACCCGTCCGTAGCCGCCCGATCATCGTCCTCGACGAGCTGGGCAAAGTCGCCGGAGCGTGCCACCGGCGCTTTCGTCAGCCCCTCGATCAACAAAGCTCTCTCGTTGTAGCCCGCGACGACGGAGTTCACGGCGGGCTCGAGCGCCAACTCCGCCCGGTTGGCGACCTCTTCCACCACGACGCGCTGAACCACGAATCCCGCTACGGCCAACGGCAGGATCACGATGAAGATGAAGAACAGCGTCAATCGTCGTTGCAGGGACACGCCGGTCCTTCCTCGTGCTTGTGTGTAATGTCGACAGCCTGCAAGCGTCACTTTACGGCCCCGCGGGCCTCTATCCGAGTTAGTGAGAAGATTCACAAATGCCGATATACGAATATGCCTGCACCGCGTGCGGTGAGCGAACCGAGGCGAGACAGAGTTTTGTCGATCCGCCTCTCGATACCTGTCCCCTGTGCGGGGGAAGCCTTCGCAAGCTGTACTCACCCGTGGGGATCGTGTTCAAGGGTTCCGGGTTCTATTCGACGGACGGCAAGAGCTCGTCGGGCGAAGCGAAAGGGTCCGAGTCGGAATCGAAGAGCTCCGCCGACAAGTCGAAGCCCTCGTCCGATTCCGGCTCCTCGAAGAAGAGCACATCGGATTCCTCCAAGTCGAGCAAGGAGTCGCAGTGACGACCGAGCCTGTCGCCGTCGGAGTCTTTGGCGGCTCCGGCTTCTACTCACTCCTGGACGACGTCGAAGAGGTCAACGTCGACACGCCCTATGGCGAGCCCTCGGCGACGTTCGCCGTCGGCCAAGTCGAGGAGACGAGGGTGGCTTTTCTCCCGCGGCACGGGCGCAAGCATCAATTGCCTCCACACAAGATCAACTACCGGGCCAACCTATGGGCCATGAAGGAGTTGGGCGTCACTCGCATCATCGGGCCGTGCGCGGCCGGATCGCTCCAGCGGGACGTCAAACCCGGAGATTTCGTCATCAGCGACCAGCTCGTCGACCGCACCTCCGGTCGTAGGGACACGTTCTATGACGGACCACAAACCACTCACATCGCATTCGCCGACCCCTATTGCCCGGAGCTTCGGTCCCTGGCCATTCAAACCGGGGCAAACGAGGGCATAACCGTTCACGAACGTGGCACCGTGGTGACCATCCAGGGCCCCCGGTTCTCGACGCGCGCCGAATCCAAGTGGTTCCAGGACGCCGGCTGGGAAGTGATCAACATGACTCAGTATCCGGAGGCGTACCTCGCCCGCGAGCTCGAGATCTGCTACGCGAACGTCGCCCTCATCACCGACTACGACGTGGGAGTCGAGGGCGAGAGCGAAGCGGTGACGCACGAGGCCGTTATCGAGGTCTTCAACGCCAACAACGCCAGGTTGCGCGATCTGCTGTTCTCGCTCATTCCGAAGATTCCGACCGAACGCACGTGCCCGTGCGCAAGCGCCCTGCAGGGCGCGCGCTTCGAGCCCTAGGCTGCCGCTTGCTGAACATTCTCCAAGCGGCCGTCCTGGGGGCGGTTCAAGGTCTCACCGAGTTCATTCCGATCTCGTCCTCGGGTCATCTCGTGATCGTCCCCGCGCTCTTCGACTGGCCCCGCCAGCAAGGTGTGGCCTTCGAGGTTCTCTTGCACTCTGCCTCGCTTCTGGCCCTCCTCGTCTACTTCTCAGGCGACCTTCTCGACCTCGTCCGAGGTGCATGGCGGCGCGACCGGGACGCCTTACGGCTGGCGGGGTTGCTCGTCGTAGGCACTATTCCCGCCGGCCTTGCAGGGCTGCTCTTGCGGGACTTCTTCGAAGCCCAATACGACGACGCCGCAGGCGCCGCGCTGCAGTTATTGCTCACGGCTGCAATCCTGGTCGCGGCCGAGCAGATCCTGCGGTGGCATGAACGCCGGCGGGCGAAGACCGGAACCCCGATGCGAACCGTCGACGGCATGACACCTCTCGACGCCTCGGCCGTGGGCGTGGGCCAGGCGATCGCCATCATCCCTGGAATCTCACGATCCGGCTCGACGATCGCCGCCTCGCTTGCGCTCGGCTTCTCGCGCGATGAAGCCGCACGGTTCGCCTTTTTGCTTGCGATCCCCGCTCTGATAGGCGCCACGATCCTCGAGGTCCCGAATCTGGCCGAGTCCGAGATCACCCTTGGGACGGGTCTCGTCGGCTTCCTGCTCTCGCTCGTGACTTCGTACGCGGCGATAGCCGGCCTCATCAAGTACCTGAGGTCGAGGACGCTTTATCCCTTCGCCGCCTACTGCGCAGTCGCCGGCGTCGCCTTCTACCTGATCCTGCGCTAGCGCTGGGCTCTCGCGCTGTGCCTCGGACAAAACCGGAGGGAGCCTCGGCCCACTACAACGATAGTGCGTTTGTGCATTAGAGCGTGGGAGATGTACGCTCGACGGGCGGGGCCGGGCCCATCGCCCTCGCGCCGCAGCATGGCACCGCAGCATGACATCGTGCACAGGAAACCGTAGGAACCCAGCGTTTTGCGACAAAGGGGTTCGCGACAGACGGGTTCGCGACACAACGAGCGCTACTTAGGAGTAAGTCTGACTACCTCGGGCCGCCGCACCTACACCCAGGAACAGCAAGAGCGTCTTCGCCACATCCAGGCCAGGCTCACCGAGGCCCGCCGCGAGCTCGATGCTCTCATCGGCGATGCCTACCTAAGGCCGCGTGCTTCGATCGTGCCCGTTCACTTTCTCGATCTCGCCTCCGCCACCGAGAAGCTTCGCTGGGCCGAGAAGGAATGGCGTGAGCTCGAGCGAGAAATCGACGAGGGGCGCGAGTCCGACGATGTCGTCATAGAGGACCGCGATGAACTGGACCCGGAGGCCTTCGTCGAGGTCGGCCACGCTGAGGGTTCCCGCCGCTAGAAACACGGGTGCGACCGCGGACAGATGTGGCCGGAAACGCCGATCCCTGTTAGATCGATTCGCGTGGTTCAGGCCGGGTCAGCCAACCGGATGTGCGCCGTGCTGCGGATGGTCTTCATGGAGTTGTTCGTGGCGGCCGTCGCCCGAGGTCTCCCAGAAGACGATCACGCCGCCTGTGATGGTCTCCTCTTCCATGATGGGGGTGACGATGTACTCGATCTCGACCGGCCTTCCATCGTGCCGCCAGAAGACCTCGCCCCGCACACGGGCGATCGAGCCCGCGCACACGGCATTGAGGATCCTGCAGTCGTCCAAGGAATAGGACCTGCCGTCGGGGTGCGAGTGATGCAACGTCTGATGGTGTGGCCTTCCTACGAGCTCGCCGGGTTCATAGCCGAGAAGAGCAGCCGCTGCAGGGTTGACGAACTGGGTCATGCCGTTCGCGTCGATCCCATAGATGCCCTCGCCCGCGGCATTAAGGATGAGCTCCTGCCGCCTGCTGACGCGCTTCAACTCCATCTCGGCGGATTTTCGGTCCGAGATGTCACGCAGGATTCCCGTGAAGAACCGCTGGTCGTCGACCGTCCAGGTGGACAGCGAGAGCTCCAGTGGAAAAATCGTCCCGTTCTTACGCAGACCTTCAACTTCGACGGATCTACCGATCAATTGGCTTTCAAGGGTTGAGAGATAGCGCGCAAGGCCCCGCTCGTGATCGTCACGATAGCGTTCAGGCATGAGCATCTGCACGGATTGACCGCGCACCTCATCCTCCCAGTAGCCGAAGACATCCTGTGCTCCTCGGTTCCAAAACACGATGCGGCTGTGGGCGTCGATTGAGACAATGCCCTCGTTCGCGCTCTCGGCAAGACTGCGAAAGCGCATCTCGGAGGCGCGCAACGCAGTTTCGGAAGACTTTCGCTTGGTGATGTCCTGAGACGTGCCGATGACGCGAACCGCACGGCCCGCGATGTCGCGCATGACCTTGCCGCGTGCGTGCATGACTCGCGTCTTGCCGTCGGGCCTCTTGATGCGATGGTCGACGGAGAAGCTATCCTCGGTCTCGTACAGTTTGTCGACCATCGCCCGCATCGACTCTCGGTCCTCCGGATGCACGATCTCGAGGAACCCGTCGAAGGTCGCGTCGAAGGTTGAGGGATCGACACCAAAGATCCTGTGCATTTGATCCGACCAGTGGAGCCGGTCCCTCTCGACATCCCAACTCCAGCTCCCCAGTCTGGTGAGCTCCTGAGCCTCAGCGAGCTGCATCTCGCTCTCGATGAGCTCCTCTTCGGTTCGTCTGCGGTCCGCTACCTCCTGCTCTAACTCGGCGGTGGCCGATTCGAGCCCACGGTTGACCTTCTCGAGTGACCGGCGCGCCGTGCGCTCCCGCTGAAAGAGCTCGGTTCGTTCGAGCGCGAGACTCGTGAGCGCGGCGAGGCTTTGAAGAAACTCGATCTCGTCTTGACCAAAGATGGGTGTGGCGGTCGTCCCCCACACGATGAGCTTGCCGAAGGGAGCGTCGAGGACGATGACATCCTGCGCGAACCCGCTGTGACTCCCGTTGACTGCAGCCGGCTCCGCGACCCACGCCCGCATCTCGTCGGAGACCTGGTGCTCGTCGATGATCTCACCACGTCTATCTAGCATCGCCGTCGCCCGGCCCCCGACGATCGCGCTCATGTGCGGGAGGATGCTCGAGGTCACCTCCGACGACGAGGTCGCGACCATGAGCTTCACCGTTGCCCGGCGAAGCTCATCCTGCTCCTCGCGCCGCCACAGCACTCGGAGGAGGGGCGGCGGAGCAAAGCCGACGAAGAACAAAATCGCACTGGCCATGGCGAGGAGCTGCACGACCAGCGAGAGTCCGATCGAATCGACCGAGGCGACCAGGCCGGCAAAGACGAGGGCGAGGTTGAGTGCAGCCGATCCAGAGCTGAGAAGGCGCATGCGCCGGCGGGCAATAGACGGTTGCCCGTGACCCATCGTCCACAGTCGGATCGTCACCGTCGACGACAGCACGGTCCACTGAATGAGAATGAGGGCAATGTAGAGAGTGACAACGGCCGATCTCGGCTCGCCTTCCTCCGGGACCACCGGCAGCACGATCGTGGCGATGATGCAGGCGGCCGTCAGTCCCGCGGCGAGAAACTCTAGGTTGCGTCCGGTGGGACGCAGCGCTGCCATGAAGCGAAAGAGGAAGTAGGGAAACAGCACGAGGGTCGCAACCGTCAACTTGCGAAGCGTATCGACTGCCACCCCGCCGCCTTCTTCGGGCGTGAACAGCCCGGCGATGACCACCAGGGCGAGCACGCCAAAGGTGGCGGCCAGCCAACCCACAGCCGCTCCCCCTCTGGATCTCCACTGCCTGACGGAAAGAACCGCAAGCGCGCCGAACACGGCCGCATCGATCCAACCGATGATTTGGATCAGGCTTTCCACGCCGGCTCCCCCCGCAGCAATCCTCTCGACGAAGAGGTTGTCACCATCGCGCCCTCCGCTAGTGGCCCGCACCACAACTACACATTCGTTTTGGCGGCGAGAAAGCTGCGCCTGGCGCCATGGCTCCGCCAAGGGTGGAACTGGGAGTCACTCTCGCTCGGTCACGTATCCTCCGGATACGCTCCCTCTCTGCGGCCTTGCCGTGCTTGTTTCTCACTCGCCAAGACGGAACTTTACTCATGGTGCTGGCCACTAGGTACTTCGACGGTACGACTCCAACGCTTTAGCGACTAGCGAGGAGTCATCCTCAAAGCGCCGTCGAGTCTAATCGTCGTGCCGTTGAGCATGGGGTTCGACACGATGTGAAGAGCGAGAGCGGCGTACTCTCCGGGCTCGCCCAGCCGGTGCGGATGAGGGATCTGCTCGGCGAGCTTCTGGCGAGCCTCCTCGGGCAGCCCGGCGAGCATCGGAGTGTCGAAGGTACCCGGAGCGATGGAGACACAGCGAATCAGCTTGGAAGACAGGTCTCGGGCGACGGGCAGGGTGAGGCCGACGATTCCGCCCTTCGATGATGCATACGCCGCCTGACCAATCTGACCATCGAACGCGGCGATTGATGCCGTATTGATGATCACTCCCCGCTCACCGTCCTCGGGATCCTGAGCCGCCATCCGCTCTGCTGCGATCCTCAGCACGTTAAAGGTACCGATGAGGTTGACTCGAACCACGAACTCGTAGCGCTCGAGGTCGTTGGCCTCACCGTCTCGGTTGAGCACGCGACCGGGAAAGCCGACCCCGGCGCAGTTGACGTTGATGTGGAGACCGCCGAAGTCGGCCACGGCGCGCTCGATCGCCGCGCGCACCTGCTCTTCACTGGTTACGTCGGTGGGAGCGAACCGGGCTCGTTCACCCAGTTCTTTGGCGGCTGCCTCTCCTGCCGAGGACTCGAGGTCGACAAGCACAACCGACGCGCCTGCGTCGATCAGCGCCTTGGCAGTTGCATAACCAAGTCCGGACGCGCCGCCGGTTACGAGCGAAACCTTGTCCGCGATGTTCAAGGGCTTCCTCCACGTGGCTCGATGAAAAGAGGCGTCAGTCTGCGACGCGCTCGGTCACGATCTCTCCGTTCGCAAGCACGAAGCCATCCTCGCATCTCGTCTCGAGCGCCCCGTCGGAGAACTGCTCGTGGTACAGCGAGGCGTAAGCACCGTCTTTCTGAAGGAGTTCGGAGTGCGTTCCGCGCTCGATGATCCTGCCCCTTTCGAGGTAGAGGATCTGGTCCGCAGCGAGGATTGTTGAAAGCCGGTGCGCGATGGCGATGGTCGTTCGGCCACTGATCACCTTGCTGAGCGCGCCTTGAACGAGCCTCTCCGAGTGAGTGTCAAGCGCGCTGGTGGCCTCGTCAAGGATGAGGATGCTCGGGTTCTTCAAGATCACGCGAGCGATGGCCAAACGCTGCTTCTCGCCGCCCGACATCTTGTAGCCTCGCTCGCCCACGACGGTGTCGAACCCGTCCTCAAGCTCCTCGATACGCTCCCAGATGTTCGCCGCGCGCGCCGCTGCCTCGAGGTCCGCGTCGGTGGCGTCGGGGTTCCCGTAGCTGAGGTTCTCGCGCACCGTCGCGTTGAACAAGTAGGTCTCCTGAGTGACCATTCCGACGAGATCGCCCAGCGACTCCAGCCGAATGTCTCGCACGTCGATGCCATCGATCTTGATAGCGCCCCTGTTCACGTCGTAGAGACGCGGTAGGAGATAGGTCAGCGTCGTCTTCCCGGCCCCCGAAGGACCCACGAGCGCCACCAGTTGCCCGGGGCTCGCCTCGAACTCGACGCCGCCGACGGTCCACGGACGCCCATCGGCGGACTCGGACAGGGTCGATCCCGACACGGGCACTCTTGCGCCGCCGTACCTGAACCACACATCGTCAAAGTGGATCCGGCCCGAGATCTCGTCGGGCGTCAGCTCAATCGCGCCGTCGTGGTCGACGATGTCGCGCTCGAGGTCGAGGTATTCGTAAATGCGGTCGAAGAGGGCCAGGCTCGACTGGATCTCGACGTTGACGTTCAGGAGTTGGCCGAGCGGAAAGAACAGCCGGCTCTGCAGCGTGGTGAAGGCAACGATCGTTCCGACGACGTTACGTGGGTCTCCCGCCAGCGAACCGTTGAGGAAGAGCCATCCGGCGAGAAGGTAGACGAATGCCGGCATGACGGAAAAGAAAACCTGGATGAGAGCGAAGAAACCACGACCAACCATGGTGCGCCTTATCTCGAGGCCGAAGAGCTTGTCGTTCTTGCCCCTGAAGCGGTCGATCTCGAAGGTCTGTCGCCCGAACGACTTCGACAGCAGAATGCCCGAGACCGACAACGTCTCCTGCATGTGAGCGGTGAGGTCTGCGAGCGACTCCTGAGTTTGACCCGAGATCTCCCGGCGCACGCGACCGACCTTGCGGCTCAGCCACAAGAAAAGCGGGAGTACCGCCAGCGACAGCACCGTGAGCTCCCACGACAGCACGAACATGACGACCACAGTCGAGATCACCGTCGTGACGTTGGCGAGGGTGCTCGATGCCGTGTCGGTCAAGACTCCCTGCACTCCGCCCACGTCGTTGGACAAGCGGGACTGGATTTCGCCGGTTCGAGTCGAGGTAAAGAACTTCAGCGACATGTTCTGCAGGTGAGCGTAGAGACCGTTGCGAAGGTCGCGCATAACGCTCTGGCCGACGATGTTGTTGAGATAGGTCTGCCACAATCCGAAGGCCCCGTTGACGATGGGGGCCGCGATCATCGCCGCAACGACTATCCACAGCAGTTGGAGGCGCTCGTCCGTCGGCTTGTCCACCGCCAGAATGACGTCGTCGAACACGACCTTGATGAGCAGAGGGTTGATGAGTCCGATGGCCGAGACGACGAAGATCAGGAGGCCTACGACGGCCACCTTGCTCCGGTAGGGCCTAAACGTCGACACGATCCTGCGCCAGGTGCCGGGCTTGGCCTTGGTTTCGGGGAGCTGTGACGGCGTCAGGCGGTGTGGTCGTGGCAAGCTTCACCTCTCGGTCGGGCTGATTACAGCATTACAAACGGAATCCCTCATGGGGGTATTCCCCCAGCCTAGTGGCCGGGTGGCCGGACGGCACCTTCAGTGCGAGGCGACCTCGGCGTTTTCGGGTTCGGTCGGCAGCGATGCATCGAACCAGTCCAGGAAGCCCCCATCGACGTTGTACGCGTCGTACCCGCGCGCCCTGAGAGTGCGCGCGACCATTGCACTTCGTGCTCCCGAGCGGCAGATAAACGCCGTGGGACGATCGGCCGGAAGCTCGTCTAGGCGTTCGCCGATGGCGGACATCTCGATGTGCACGGAACCCGGCACGTGACCGGCCCTCCACTCGTACGGCTCGCGCACGTCGACGAGCAAGAGATCCTCCTTCATGCGCTCGGCCACCACTCCGGGACTCAGGTCGATGCCGGGCTCCTCGTTCATCAGCGGACTCTCGTGGCGCACACGACACCATCACGGATCGGCAGAATGAACGAGCGCCAGTCCTGGTCGGCGGCGATGAGGTTGTTGGCCTCGTCGATCGCGCGCGTAAGCTCGGGATGGGAATCATCCGGCTCCTCGCCCGTTACCCGACCCGACCACAACATGTTGTCGCACATGTAGAGGCCGCCGACGCGCACCCGAGACCTGGCGAGCTCGAATGCCTGCGGGTACTCGTGCTTGTCGATGTCGCAGTAGACGATGTCGAAGTCGCCGTCGGTTGCGTTGAATGCGTCAAAGGCGGACGCTACGTGATAGTCGATCGGCCCGTCGAGTCCCGCTCGCCCCAAGTAGTCCAGAGCGCGCGTCTCGTTGTCGGGATCCATGTCGGTGAGGTGAATCTCGCCGTCGGGCCCCGTCGCCCGAGAGAACCAGTAGGCCGAGTAGCCGTAGCCGGAGCCCATCTCGAAGATCCGTTGCGCGTTGACCGAACGGGCCATGACTTCGAGGAACCGTCCACAGAGGCGCCCGACGATCGGAAAGCCGTGCTCCCCGGCGTACTGCTCCATGGCGAGCAGTACCGGCTCGTCGTCGGTCGTCGCCAGCGCGTTCAGGTACCGGTCGATCGCCGGGGTGAGGATGTCCATCGAGTCTCCTTATCTCGTGACCAAGCTACGAAGCTCATCATGCAATGCAAAGTTGGAGGCGACCACCGTCGTGCCGGCGCCCAGGGGGGCCGGGATCTCGCCGACGGCTCCACCCGCCTCGGCGACGAGGAGCGCTCCCGCGGCCCGGTCCCACCGTTCGGTGTAGGCCTCGTAAAAGCCGTCGAGCCGCCCGCAGGCGACCGAGCAGAGGTCGAGCGCGGCGGATCCGGCTCGACGGATGTCTCGCACCTTGGTCACCACCTCGGACGCAACGCGCGCCTGGGCCGCCCGTCGCTCCACCTCATAGGCGAATCCGGTGCCGATGAGCGCGGTCGCGAGCTCGGTCCGTTCAGAGACGGCGATCCGCCGTCCGTTGAGGAAAGCACCGTTGCCTCGCGACGCGGTGAAGGTCTCGTTTCGGTTCGGATCGTGCACCACTCCCACCAGGGCGCCCTTGTCGTCCTCGATAGCGATGCTCACCGCCCAGACGGGGATGCGGAACAGAAAATTGACGGTGCCGTCGAGGGGATCGATGACCCAGCGAAGCCCTGAGGTCGACTTCGAGCTGCTTCCTTCCTCGGCCAGAACGCCGTCGTCCGGACGATGCTCGCCGATGAAGTCCATCAGGAACCGCTCGGAATCAGTGTCGGCGTCGCTGACCAAATCGGTGGGGGTGGTCTTCGTGTCCACCCCTTCGGCAGGGCGGCCGAACAGCTCCAAGAGCAGCGCGCCGGCCTCGACCGCAGCTCTTCGGGCCACCAAGAGCAGCCGGTCGAGCGAGGATTCATGGCCTGGGGTCACCGTCCAATTCAAACAGAAGGTGAAGCGGGCTCGATCCTTCTAGTCGTCGTCGTCGTCTTCGCGATCGTCGTCGTCGTCTTCGCGATCGTCTTCTTCGTCCTCACGCTCGTCCTCGGCTTCATCTTCGGCAGACTCACGATCGTCGGCCTCTTCTTCCTCGCGGTCGCGATCTCTGTCTCTTTCTTCCTCCTCTGCTTCCCCGCGCTGCCCATCCTCGTCATCCTCATCATCCTGGTCTGCGTCGCGCCCGTCGTCGTCATCGCGTTCGTCGCCGTCGCGCCCGGGACCATCGTCGTCGCGCTCACCGTCTCCATGATTCTTGTCGTCCGCGCCTCCCAGGGCACCACTGCGGTCGTCGTCACCCTTGGTCTCGTTCGAGCCACCGTGCTGGGAACGATCGTCGACGTTGTTCCGTGACCCCCTCTCGTTCGAGATATCGCGATCCTGATCGCTCGTGCGCTCCTCGTCCTCAGTCTCAGCCTCGCCTTCGGATCCGGTCCCCTCCGATTGGTCGCGAGGTCCGTCGCTCTTCGAGCCGGAGGACGAACTCGGAAGCTCGAGACCAACTCGAGCACCCAGCTTGACGAGCGCATCCTGAATGCCGTCGGGTAGAACCCCTGCATAGGCGAAACCACCGAGAATGAACACGGCCGCCGCCATGACGAGGGCTGCACGAGAGAGCCCACTTGCAGTTCGTCTCCGCCACTGATTGAGCTCGACAGGAGCCTCGGAGACTTCGACTTCGTCGGACGCGACCTCGGCGGCGACCCGCGTGATGGCCGTCATGTGCACCTGTGTCAGGCCTTCATCGAGTGGCTCGAGCGGGTACGCTTCTGTGAGGGCGTCGACGACCAGGGTGAGACCCGGCTGGTCGAGCGAAGTTTGTTTAGTCATCTCTCTTGTACCAACGTCCCGGCGCCGGATAAGGAAACGGCTTCCGCGCCGACCTTGCGACGAATAGCTGCGACACCTCGTGCTTGAAGAGCCTTGACCGCTCCCGGTCGCTTTCCTATTGCTCGCGCGACCTCGTCGGTCGTGAGGCCACCGAGGAAGCGAAGCAGCAGCACGTCCTGCTGGTCGGGTGAAAGCGAGGCGATGATGGACCGCACTGAGGCCGTGGACAGAGCCGCCAGCGCCTCTTGTTCGGCATTGCCCGTCGGTCCCAGCCGTTGAAGGATCTCCGCGTCGATGAAGTCCAGAGGTTTCCGTGTGCGCCGGCGCCCCTCGTCGATCATCCGACGGTGGGCGATCGTGACGATCCAGGCTCGGAACTCGACGGCGGTTCCCTCGAACGAAGACAGATTCTTCACGAGCTGGAGGAAGACCTCGGCGAGCGTGTCCTCGGGCTCGGTTGCACGACGCGCACGAAGGTAGCGAAGGACTATGGGGGCGAACTCACGGTACAGGGCGTCCCACGCCCAGTCCTCCCCTGCACGCGCCGAGTCCAACACTTGCTCGAAGTCGGTGACCGTTACCGCTTGCTTCACTGCGACTGAACCTCTCCGTTGTTCCAAGCTCGAGTTCCCTATCTGCGGAAGTTAAAGACCTCCGCATCGACACCATCGACCTCCTCAACTTTTTCTTGAATGACCCGTATCTCTTTGTATGGCGCCGGCGATTTGAGAGACAGAGACCACCCCAAGGAAAGGGAACGAGCATGGCGATCTTCGACAAGATGGAAGCACTCAAGAGCAACAAGGCGTTCAGAGTGCTGCTGGGAACCTCCGCACTAGGCATGGGTGTCACGGGCACCGCTCTGGCGACAACCGATCGCTCCATCGATGAGCAGGAAGGCTCTGCCGCCGAAGGTGACACGGCGTCGATGAACCTCGAGGGCAGCACGGTAGACGTTGCCACAGACGAAGAGATCCTCAAAGACGTTCTCGACGACGCCAACGGTTCGGTCGATAGTCCTGAATCGGCGACAAGCCCGGACGACTCGGTCGAGTCCACCGACAGCCCCAAGTCGCCGGACAGTCCCGAGGACGAGTCGCCCGACTCGATTGCCTCTCCTGCATCTCCGGAGTCTCCGGCATCGCCCGACAGCCCCGCATCACCGCAGTCACCAGAGAGTCCCGACTCTCCGCCTTCACCTCCGAGCCCCGAGTCGCCGGACTCGCCGGACTCACCGGACTCGCCCGACAGCCCGGACTCGCCCGAGAGCGTCGACAGCCCCGACGACGACGACAACGACAACTAAGCGTCGACCGAAAGCAGTGACCGCAACTCTCGAGGCAGCTCAGTTGCTCGCGGATCCCACACTCGGTGGGGTCCGCGAGCTTCTCCGCGCCGACGCTCCTCGCACCATCACTCGCTTCGTTACCTCGCGTGGATGGACGGTGCATGGTTTGCGCGCCGTTCAAATCGCCTACCAGCCGGAAAGAACCTGTCTCGTCCGCTACAACGTTCGCGCCGAAGATCGAAGCGGCGCGCTGCGCCGGCTAAGCGTTTGCATCGAAACTCGGGCGGAGCCCCGCCCGATGCCCGATCCGCATTCATCGTGGGTCGACCGCTACGACTTCCCCGATCCCGTCGAGCGACTCGACGGATATCAACTGTGGCACTACCCTTACGACCCGAGCCTGAAGTCTCTTCAGGACGCGGCCTCTGGCAGGTTCGTCCGGGACGCTCTGAGGGAAACACCGCAAAATGCTCTTGCCGTGTCGGTCAAGGCGACCCGCTACCGCCCTCGACGACGAGCAACACTGCGATACGAGTTGTTTCACGGGAAGGATGCCGCGGAAGCCAGGAGCACGCTGTTCGCCAAGGTGATGCGCACTTCCCGAGCGCGTGACGCGCTCGGGCTCGCCGAATCCCTAACGGATTCCCGAGGGACTTTGAGCCGCCTGTTGACCAGATCGCGCCTGAGCGAGCCCACTCTGCGCCTGTCATTGCCGTGCGCAACGATGGGAGGCAGAGTGCTTCTCTTCGATCCCATGCCAGGACGGTCACTGCTGCAGCTCTTGCTCGAGGATCGGCCATTGCCGAGGCCTGAACGAGTGACGAAGCTCCTCGATCAGGTGGGCTCATTCGAGAGACATGGAATAACTTCCGTGGCCCACCGGCACAGACGATCTCCGGACGAGGTCGCGCGCTCGACCTCGGACGTGTTGCTCCACCTGGCTCCTGAAGTGGCCCAATCCGTAGAAGCGGTGGTCACAGCCGTGGACCTCGGAAGCGAAACGGACCGCGTCCCGCGCCGTATCGTGCACGGAGATCTATACGAGGCCCAGATCTTCGTTACGGACGACTTTGCGATGGGGCTTATCGACCTCGACGATCTCGGGGTCGGCGACCCCGCCCTCGACGCCGCCAACTTCACGGCCCATCTACTTGCTTTGGCGGCCTCGCGACCGGCGGCTCGGCAACGAATTCTCGCCTATCGAGGGCTGCTCAGGGCGTCGTTCCTCGAGCGCCTCGACATCTCAAGCGATGATCTGGCGTGGCGAGAGGCTCTGGTCATGATGCAACTGGCAGTCGGGCCCTGGCGCACCCTGCAGGCGGACTGGCCACGACGAGTCGTTGAACTGACGGCCGTCGCCGCGCGCCTCGTCGCCTAGACCTCTACTGCGGATCAACCTGAATGGTCTCTTCGACCTGCTGCCACGCCTTGCGC
This sequence comes from Actinomycetota bacterium, assembly GCA_030860505.1. Taxonomy (GTDB): domain Bacteria; phylum Actinomycetota; class CADDZG01; order CADDZG01; family WHSQ01; genus WHSV01. Next base: position 3,435 of record JALZIB010000145.1, on the reverse strand, counting down.
GCCGCGATCAGCACAGGATCCCAGACCGGGGCGATCGGCGGCGCGTAGGAGAGGTCCAGGTTGAGCATCTGCTCAACCGTCATCGAGTTCCACAGCGCGGTGGCCAGCACGTCGATCCGTTTGGCGGCGCCCTCCTCGCCGATGATCTGCGCTCCCAATAGCCGGCCCGACTGCTTCTCGACGACCAGCTTGGTCTTGATGGGAGCACTTCCGGGGAAATAGCCGGCGCGGGTCGTCGAGTCGGTAACGGTGGTGAGGAACTCGAAGCCCGCATCCGCCGCTTCGCTCTCCTTTAGTCCGGTGCGCGCGACTTCGAGGTTGCAGACCTTCGACACCGCCGTGCCGACGACTCCGGGAAAAGTCTCGTTGCCGCCACCGATGTTGATCCCGGCGACGCGCCCTTCCTTGTTGGCATGAGTGCCCAGCGGAATGACCACGGAGCGCCGGGACACGAGGTGAAACTTCTCGGCGCAGTCCCCCGCCGACCACACTCCTTCGGCCGAGGTCCGCATGCGCCTGTCGACCACCACGCCTCCGGCGGGGCCGATGGCGATGCCCGCGCTCTCGGCCAACTCCACGCTGGGTCGCACGCCGAGGCCGAGACACACGATGTCGGCGGGAATCGTGCGCTTCTCGGTAACGACCGCGCGCACCCGGCCATCGTCCTCTTCGAGGCTCTGCACCTCCTCGTTCAGGTAGAGGGTGATGTTCATGGCGCGCATCCGGTCGGCGACGATGCTTCCCATATCGGGGTCGAGCGTGGTCATCGGTTGTGCGGCCATGTCGACCAGCGTCACCTCGAGGCCGCGCAGCTTGAAGGCCTCGGCCATCTCGATGCCGATGTAGCCGCCTCCGATAACGACGGCGCGGGCCGGCTTGCGCTCGTCGACCCAGGTGCGGATGTCGACGCCGTCGCCCAGGACCTGGACACCGAACACGCCCTCGGCGTCACCACCCGGCCATTCCGGTTTGATCGGAGTCGCGCCCGTCGCTATCACCAAGTGGTCAAAGCCCTCGGTTCGCTCCGAAGAGGCCTTCAGGTCGCGTACCCGGAGCTTGCGAGCGTCGAGGTCGATCTCGGTCACCTCGTGATGGATGTGAGCGGCGATGTCGCTGTGCTCCCGAAAGGCCTCGGGCGAACGAACGATAAGGGTCTCCAGCTCCTCGACGATGTCGCCGACGAAGTAAGGGATGCCACAGGCCGAATAGGAGGTGTAGTGACCGCGTTCGAAGGCGACGATCTCGAGATCGTCCGCGTCCCGGCGTCGCCTGGCCTGGGTCGCTGCGGTCATCCCCGCGGCGTCGCCGCCCACGATCACCAATCGCTCGATCATGCCCTCTCCCTCGTCTCCGGCGCAGCGCTCATTGCCCACTCGCTGCATCTCTGCGACCCTGGCCTCCGGATATGACACTAGGGCAAGCCTTCGACTCCGTAATGACCGCGGCGCGGACGGGGGCCGAGTGGGCGTGGGTCGAGCTCTACGACGACCTCTCCCCACTGGTCCTCGGTTACCTCAGGGGGCGCGGCGCGACCGATCCCGAGGATCTCACCGGTGAGGTCTTTCTCCGTGTCGCGCGAGACGTCGCCTCGTTCGAGGGCGGCGAGCGTGACTTCCGATCGTGGGTGCTGACCATCGCGCACCACCGGCTGCTGGACGATGTCCGCTATCGCACCAGGAGGCCGGCCGAGCCGACTCCCGCCGACGCGCTCCAGGAGCTCGCGCCCAGGGGCGACGTCGAGTCCGACGCTCTCGCCTCCCTCGGCGCAGAGCGGATCCTGCGAATCATCGCCACGCTGTCCCCGGACCAGCAAGACGTGCTGTTGTTGCGCATGGTCGCCGATCTCTCCATCGAAGAGGTCGCGAGGGTCTTGGACAAGCGCCCCGGAGCGGTCAAGGCGCTACAGCGGCGAGGACTGGCCCAACTCAGAAAGAAAATCTCGACCCAGGGCGTATCGCTATGAGTGATCCCGGCGCTTACGAGAGTGACATGGCCTGGCTATCGAAACTAAGCGACGAGGACATCGAGCGAGCGCTCGCTGGCGAGCACGCGGGCGACGACACCTCTCTCGATGACCTCGCCGCCTTCGCCCGGGATGCCAGAGCCGCCCTCGGGAGCGGGCCGGGCGGGGCGATTCGTGAGACGCACTTAACTGCGATGAACGAGGCGTCGGCGGACCTGCACGGCGACCCGGTGGCAACTCGTGCAGCGGACACATCCCTCAGCCCACTTCGGAGGTGGAAGCTCGTGCACACCCATTTGCTTGCTTCACTGGTGGCGAAGGTGGCCCTCGCGGGCGTGGCCCTCGCCGCGACCACCGGGGGCCTGGCCGCCACCGGATCGCTGCCCGAGCCCGCCCAGGCTGCGCTCGCCAACGCAGCCGAGAAGGTCGGCTTCGAGTTGCCGGCGGGCGAAATGCGTGACGAGGGCGGGCCTCCTGAGGATCTACCCGACGGCGCGGAGGGATCTCCCGCTCAAGCCGTGCTCGAGGTCATCCGAAACTGGGACGGCGACAAGGGATGCGAGTTCGGCCACGCCGTAGCGGAGGCGGCCGGCGGCAACCCCGGACCCTGCAAGGACGAAGAGAAGGATGACGGCCGGGGTGAAGGCGGCAAACCGGAGGGCACGCCGGGCGGCAGGCCCGAGGGCGCAGGCAAGCCGGAGGGCAGACCCGAGGGCGCGGGCGTGAACACCGGCGGCAAGCCGGCCGGCGCGCCCGGAGAGAAGCCGGAGGGCGCGGGCAAGCCGGAGGGCACTCCCGGTGGCGGCAACGACACCGGCGCACCCGATGACGCGGGCTCCGGTGGCGGCGGTGCGGGTGACTCCGGTTCTGGTGGCATTGGTGCGGGGGACTCCGGTGCGGGTGGCGCGTCCGGCGAGCTTCCGGATCCCGCGGGTGGCGGGAAGCCCGACTCCGTTCCCGGCGGAAAGCCGTAAGGCCGCACTCCGCAGGACCCGGCGACACAGACAACCCCCGGTAAACCGGGGGTTGTCTCGTTTCGTGGACAATAAAGAACATGACGACGAACGGCGCCGGCTGGCGCATCGACAAGGACTCTCTCGGCGAGGTGCGCGTCCCCGCGGACAGGCTGTGGGGCGCTCAGACCCAGCGTTCGATCGAGAACTTCCCCATCGGGCGCGACCGCTTCGTGTGGGGCCGACGGGTCATCCGAGCCCTCGGTCTTCTAAAGAAGGCTGCGGCTCAGGCCAACGGCGAGCTCGGTCAACTGGCCAAGGAGAAGGTGGAGCTTATCGCGCGCGCCGCCGACGAGGTCATCGCGGGTGACCTCGACGATCAGTTCCCGCTGGTGGTGTGGCAGACCGGTTCGGGAACGCAGTCCAACATGAATGCCAACGAGGTCATCGGCAACCGCGCCATCCAGCTCGCCGGAGGCGAGATCGGGTCCAAGACACCCGTACATCCCAACGACGACG
>JALZIB010000144.1 GCA_030860505.1 Actinomycetota bacterium | reverse complement strand
TGAATGCCCCATCCCCGACCCTGGAGGTTCACGCTCGTGTCTCACGGTCATGCCGGGCTCGGCGAATCCACTCCGCAGTCCATCTTCTACGACCAGGGCCGCTTCGGCCGCCTGTTCCCGACCCTGCCGACGTTCGCGGCCGATACGAAACTGATGCGGGATGCTCTCTTGGAGCTCGGGGCCAAGGGAGGTCCGATGGACGCGGACGACGATCTCTCCGACCCCATCACGCTCATCACCGACCCGGCCAAGAGCGTCGGAAATCCGGACAATCCCGCGATGACCGCGGGCTTCACGTTCTTGGGCCAGTTTCTCGACCACGACATGACCTTCGATCCATCCTCGAGCCTGGCTCGACAGCAGGACCCTGAGTCCATCCGGAACTTCCGCATACCCTCTCTTGACCTCGACAACGTCTACGGAGGTGGCCCGGGAGCTTCGCCTCACCTCTACGACGCCGAGGTCGACGGGGGCCGGACCACGCTCCTGGTCGAAAGGATTCCCGGATCGAAGGCGGTGTCGATCGACAACAAGGCTCGCTCCGATCTCCCCCGCAACAGTCAGAAGACCGCGCTCATCGGCGACCCTCGCAACGACGAGAACCTCATCGTTTCCCAACTACACCTCGCGCTGCTCCGCTTCCACAACAAGGTGGTCGACGACGTCAAATCGGAGCTCGGGCCGGGCCACACCTTCGGAGAAATCTTCTCTGAGGCTCAGCGCGTGGTGCGATGGCACTATCAGTGGCTCGCCATCCACGAGTTCCTCGTCACGACCGTCGGTCAAAGCCTCGTCGACGACGTGCTTAACAACGGGCTCAAGCACTTCACGTGGCACAACGACCCCTACATTCCGGTCGAGTTCTCGGTGGCGGCCTATCGCTTCGGGCACTCGCAGGTGCGACCGAGCTACCGAGCCAACTTCGGAACCAGCGTCACCGACGCGACCCAGCAGTTCTTCGGACTCATCTTCGACCCGGGGGCCGCGGATCCGGACGATCCCGACGACCTCAGGGGAGGGAGACGTGCGCCTCGCCGGTTCATCGACTGGCAGACGTTCTTCGATTTCGGAGACGGGAAGTCTCGTCGCAACAAGAAGATCGACACGAAGCTGTCGACGGTGTTGTTCGAGTTGATGGGCCAGCCGCAGGACGAGCCGACGTCGCTCGCGAGCCGCAACTTGGTGCGCGCCCTCACCATGAAGGTTCCCTCGGGCCAGCGCGTTGCCAAGGCCATGCAACTTCCCGTTCTGGCTCCGGGTGACCTCGACGACCTCGACACCTTCCACCTCCAAGCGCGCACACCGTTGTGGTTCTACGTCCTGCGGGAAGCAGACGTCATGAGCGACGGGGAGCGGCTCGGTCCCGTTGGCGGTCGCATCGTCGCCGAGGTGATCATCGGTCTGATCCAGGGAGATCCGCATTCCTACCTACGCCAGGACCCCGACTGGACACCGACGTACGGGACCGGTGAAACGTTCACCACGGTTGATTTGCTCCAGACCGCCGGTGTCGTGGCCGAGCTCGCCTGAGGCCTGGCGTTCCCTCTCGAATCCCCCCGAGGAGGTCGAGTTTCCCATCGATACCAGCATCTGTGGGTCGTTGGTAAGTCGACGCTCACTTGGACTTCCCGGGAGGTGGAATTCTCTCGGTCCACCTCGGTCACTCAGATTGCCGTGGGGTGCCGAGGCTCGTAGAGCATGACCTCGGTGCCGCCGGGCAAAACTAGGGTAGTGGTGATTCCCCAACCCTCGTCGAGCGGCTCGCCTCGTACGTCGACCCCCTTGCCCTGCAGCTCCTCGATCGTCGCGGCGATGTCATCGCACATGAGCGTCAGCTGGTGGCGTACGCCGCCTTCGAAGGTCGGGCCCTCCGCGGGGTGGATGCCCAACTCTGCCGGGGGTAGAGCGAAGATGAGCCAACCCTCTCCGGCGTCAACATGCTCGAAGCCGAAGACGTCCCGGAACACATCGCGCAACGCTTCCGGCTCCGAGGTATAGAGGATGGCATGTGCACCGGTGATGGCCATCTCGCGAGTGTACGAAACCCACGCGAGCCCGTGGGGTAGGAATCGAGATCTTCATGGCGCTGGAGAATGAGGCTCCCTGATCAAGGCCCGGCCGGTCGGCGCCACTCTCCTTGCGCCAGAGCTGCGAGTAGGTAGATCGAGGTTTCGATCCCTCCGTAGAAGGCGTCGAGGGTCAGGTTCTCGTTCGGCGAGTGGTTGTTCTCGTCGTGATTCGCGTAGGGCACCAGCACCGAGGGCACGCCGAGCGTCCTGGTCCACACATAGCCGGGCAGCGATCCTCCGGCCGAGGGAGTGACCACCGGCTCCCGCCCGTTCGCCCTGCGCACCGCGTCGATGATGAGCCTTGCGGCCGGCATCTCGGCCGAGCTGCGCGACGGGGCCATCGCCCCCTCGTAGCGAACCTCGACGTGCGGTGCGTGCTTCGCCACGTGCGCCCTCACCGCCTCGAGGATCACCGCGGGCTCCTGGTCGACGACGAGACGGAACTCGAGCCTCACGAGGGCGTGCGAGGCGATGATCGACTTGGCGCCCTCGCCGGTGTGGCCACTCGCGATCCCGTTGATGGTCATGGTCGGTTCGAACATGACCCCGCGCGCGTAGGCGAGCGTGTCGGTCACGTAAGGCTCAGCGAGGCCGAGCTCCCTGGCGAACTCGTGCGCGTCGTAAGGAACCTTCGCCGCAAGCTCGAGCTCGCCCGGCGTCGGCTCCCGCACGTCGTCGTGGAAGCCCTCGATCACGATGCGCCCATCGGGGTCTCGCATGCTCGCCAGCAGATCGACGAGATCCATGGCCGGATCCGGAGCGATGTTGCCGAAGCGACCGGAGTGAAGATCCATCGCCGCGCCCCGAGCCTCGAGCTCGAGGCCCAGCATTCCCCGAACGCCGAACGACACGAGCGGACGACCCGACGGATCCGCTCCTCCGTCGGAGGTGATGACGAGGTCGCATGCCAGCAGGTCCCTGTGCGTCCGGACGAAGTCGTCTAGGTGCGGGCTCCCCGACTCCTCTTCGCCTTCGAGCAGCACCTTGACGTTGAGCGGCGTCGTGCCGGCGGTCTCGTTGTAGGCCTTGATCGCAAGGATGTGAGCGAGGTGCTGGCCCTTGTTGTCGGCGACTCCTCGACCGAAGACGCGACCGTCCCGTACTTCGGGCTCGAACGGTGGTGAGGTCCAGGCCTCGAGCGGCTCGGGCGGCTGGACATCGTAGTGCCCGTAGAGCAACACGGAGGGAGCATCAGGGCCTGCAACCATCTCGCCGAGAACGATCGGATAGCCGTCACTCTCGATGATCCGAGCAGTGCAGCCGGCGGACCGCAACAACGACGCCGAGTGCGCGGCGCACTCCGCCACGCCGATGTTCTGTGTCGAGATGCTCGGCCGCGCCACGTAGTCGAGGAGAATCTCGAGATGTTCGGCCCGGTGATCACGCGCGTAGTCGAGCGCCGCGACGCGGTGTTCCTCTGATCGCATCCGCCAAAGCTAACGCGCCGGACCGCACACCGCGCCCTGCGGTCGCGCCGTTCTCCCTAGGGGACATTGTCACTGGTCGGCCTCATACTGCTTGATTAGCAATGACGAGCTTGAGGGGGGAGACAAGTGGAGGCCGACTTTACAAATGGACGCATCGTCGTCTTTGACATGGACCAGACCGTGGCCGATGGGAGCTCTCCACCACAATGTGTGGCGCGCCCCGGGATCCGCGATTGGATGGCATCTCTCAAGCTCCTCGGATTCGACATAAGAGTCTGGACTCGCGCCAGTCTCGATCATGCGGCCGAAACAGTGACCGCCCTTGGTCTCGACGATCTCGTGACGTCCTGCCACGAGAAACCGCGTTGGGATGAAGGTGAGGAGATCTCTCGAGAAGCCGCCGCAAGAATCCTCGGTGCGTTGCCCGCCCTAACGGTCGACGACTGGCCGGACGAAGGCATCGAGGGGATACCGTTCCTGCAGCTTGATCCCTGGGACGGCAAAAACATAGAACCGTGGAGCTTGTAGGTCTGGGACGCCGGGTTTCCCAGCGGGCGGCGGTCGATAACGGCTTCCGCAGCTCAGGCTCGCACCGCTCGTTGCCGATGTTGTGCTCATGCTGAGGTTCAAACACGCCCTGCCGAGTAACTGACATGTTGAACTGGGTCTCGGCGGCATTGCTGGTGGGCGCAGTCGTTATCGTCGTTCGCTGGTTGCATGCTCGGGTCGACGCGGTTGGCCGAACGCGTGCCTTCCCGTGGTTCTCGACCGTCTGTCTCGTCGCACTCGGGTTCGCCTATCTCGTTCCGGGGCTGCTCCGGGCTCGCTTGGAGACGCGCCTCAGCGCCGCAACCGAAACCATTGTGGGCGCGCCTGTGGAAGTGCGTTGTCAGGCCTTCGGCGGAGCCTTTGTCGACGCGGGTGCCGACCTGGGCTACGTCGCTTTCGGCCCAGACGGTGTTCCGGAACGCGCAACGCTCATCAAACGGAATCAGTGCAGGGATCTATCCGCGTTCCTGAGGTCGAGCAAAGTTAGTCCGACCAACGAGCAGGTCGTGGCCGTCCATGTCCTAACTCATGAGGCGATGCACATGAGGGGCATCAAGAATGAAGCGGAGACCGAGTGCCTGGCCCTACAGCACGACGCCGAGATGGCGCAGCTCCTCGGCGCGTCCCCGCGGGCAGCGCGCGACCTGGCCGTGGCCTATTGGCAGAACGTCTCTCCGCGCATGCCGGCCGGATACCGGTCGGACGAGTGCGGACCCGGCAAGGTTCTCGACGCGCGTCTCTCCGGCGCTCCGTGGTCGCTGGTGGAGTGACGTCTCTGGGGGAAGTTGGAGATCTACTCGCGCCCTCCGTCAGCGGTCGAAGCGCCAGCGAGTCGGCGTGAAAGACTCGCCATCGGTGGGAGACCGAACGCTTTGTCGCCCTATGACGTCTACGAGATCAGACCGGGCCTCCGGATGTGGGAGCGCCGTACTCGGCGTCGAGCTTGTCTCCCGTCACCACCGTGGGCCAGTCGTAGACACCCTTGAACGAGTCCGACGCGCGACGAAGGGTCGACTCGTCGCGTACTCGTCAGGCTTCACCTTCCACGATCAGGTGCAAGTCCCCGGTGTCGGTGGTGACGACGCAGCGTTCCTCGGCTGCGAGGTTTCGACTCTTCTGGGCCGTCTCCTTCGACGCAACAAAGAACCCTGACCCCGACCACGCCGCGAACACCGGCATGGAGTGCGGCGCGCAGTCCGGCCGCACCGTGGCGAGCCAGAACCAACCACCCTTCCTGAACCGCCCCTGCGCCTCCTCCCAGCGGATGGGTTGCGAGCTGCCGGCCTCGTCGTCGGCTTCGGTCCCCTTCCCCTCGCGCGACATCGCCTCACCGGCGGGTCCTTCGTGCGTCATTCGAACTCTCCACTTCAGTAGTTGCCAGATCTGAGTACTTCACGATAGGCGACGCGCTCTCGGCGGGAGAGTCCACGGGACGCAGCAACGGAACGCAGGACTCGGCCTGGAGGGTTGTGCACGTTGCCTGAATAGGCGCCGCTCTTGTTCAGGTATACGTTGTAGACCTGAACAAGGAGATCAACAACATGTACCGCATGGTTCCACCTCGGGTCGATGTACTACACCGACGAACGAGACCCCCTCAGCTCGACATGCCGTCCAAAGTTTTTCTCTTCGGCCGGTCTCGGAATGTGATCGATTCTGTTGCAGAGACGGTCGAGGCCAGACTCTCACGGTCTCCGTATGAGAGTTCTTGGAGCGCGGTACTCTCCGAGCCGGCGCGTTCCAGGACGGCGTGCAAGGTCACGGCGAGGCGCCGGGGTGAGGTATCCGAGCAACGACCACGCGACCGACATCCCGACGCGGAGGTAGCTATGCCGAACACATCACCGCAGAACGGGCCGCAACCCGCAACGGGACGCCGCTCGCGACTCGTTGTCCCCGAGCGAGTGCGTTGGGCCATCGAAGTGCTCGACCCCACCGGCGCTGAGGAGATCCTAGAGATCGGCGGTGGGTCGGGCGTGGCCGCCGCGCTCGTCTGCGAGCGGCTCACCACCGGGCGACTGGTGGCCGTCGACCGGTCGCGTGTCGCGACCGAGCGGATCGCTCAGCGCAACACCGCGCACATAGACTCCGGCCGGCTGACCGTCCAGCAGTGCTCGCTCGCCGCGCTCGCGGTGCCGCCTCAAAGTTTCGACAAGGCGTTTGCGATCAACGTCAACTTGTTCTGGGTCGCCGACCCCAGCCGAGAGCTAGAAGTCCTAAGCCGGGCGCTGAGACCCGGCGGCGTCCTGTACATCCTCTACGGCGCCTCCGGACCCACCGGAGCCGACCGGATGACAGGCCCGATCGGCGCCGCTCTGCACGAGCATGGCTTCACCGACGTCACCGACGTCACCGGAGACGCCGGAATCGGCGTCACGGCCCGGGCTCCTGCGACAATCCCATGACGCCACCCGTCAGTTGAACTGCGGTTCGAAGGTGTAGTGGGTCGGCTCCCCTTCTGGACCGGTGTTGACGAAAGTTCCTGCGCCCGTGATACCGGACAGATCGCCCGTGCCGGAGTCTGGGACGACAGCGAAGTCGGTGTGGAGGCCCTCGGCGTCGAACCGCCCTGCGTGCTGCAGCACGAATGTGCCGCTGCGTCCAGCCACGGTGCCGGTGATGTGAGTCAGCCCGACGAAACGCGCCGTCCCGTCCTCCGCGTAGCTCATCACCCACCGGTCGGTGACCTGTCCCTCGATCTCCCCGTTAATCGTCGCGGTGTCGCTCGCTACCGTCGTCTTGGGCGCGGGGACATCCGCCGCGGGCTTCCCGTCCCAGGTCGTCTCCTGCCATTCCAACGTCGTCATGGTGCCGCTGCCCATCGTCTGCTCCTCTCAGATTCCCGCAGGTCGTCTGACCGGTACACTCTCGAATCTGACAGGTTCGGATTGCATGCTCTTGGACGAACGCGACGATTGGGAAGGGGCCAGGAGGGGATGGCGACGCGCACAGTGTCGACCCGCGGGGTGCTCCACCCCCAGACCAGCCAGCGGCACTATTCGTTGACTCGGTTCCCGCCCGGGACGGGTCTCGATCATCTCGTGGCCCACCTGTGGGTCGTCGAGTGGGACCTTCCGGCGCCGTTCACCGCGCACGTACTTCCGCATCCCAACGTGAACCTCTGCGTCATGGCGGGTCGGTCGAGGATCTCCGGGGTCGGCCGCACGGTGTTCGTCCAGCGGCTCGAGGGCGCGGGCCGGGTGGTGGGCGTCACCTTCCTTCCCGGGGCGTTCCGCCTGCTGTACGACGCACCGGCGCGCTCGCTGACCGATGGCGAGCTGCCGATCTCGGCGGTCTACGACGTGGACGTCGCGGCGCTCGAGCGGGAGGTGCTGGCCGCCGACGTGCCGACGGCGCTCGGTCGGATGGAGGAGGTGCTGCGCACCCGCGTCCCCCGACTCGACCGGCAGGCCGAACTGGCCGGCGAGATCGTCAACGAAGTGGTCTGCAACCGGCACCTGGGCCGGGTCGAGGAGGTGGCCGACCGCTTCGACCTGCCGGTCTGGCGACTGCAACGGCTGTTCGCGGAGTACATCGGGGTCCCACCGAAGTGGGTGCTGATGCGGGCCCGGCTCCACGACGCGACCGATGCGGTGGCCGACGGAGTGCAGCCCGACTGGGCTCGGCTCGCCGCCGAGCTCGGCTACTGCGACCAGGCTCACCTCATCCGCGCCTTCAAGGCCGCGATCGGGGTCACTCCCGCGGATTATTACCGGCGCTCGGTCGACGGCTCCTGAGCCGGTGTC
>JALZIB010000127.1 GCA_030860505.1 Actinomycetota bacterium | reverse complement strand
CGAGGCAGCGTCGTCAATGGCAAGGAGGACGACCGAGGCGTACCGGAGGGTACGTCGAGCGGAGGACGACGCCGCCAGTGGCGGCGATGGCCGTTGGAATCGCCTGAGTTATCTTGCGGCGGGCCCTTAGCGTCATAATCACGGCCATCGGCGGTACGACGAACCCGTCGAGTTACCGGATGGCGACAGTATTTGTGGTTGGTGGGTATCTCAGGGTTAGAAGGCTCGGCGAAGGGCTGAGCGGGCGGCGAAGCGGCCGCACATGCCGTGCACTCCCCCGCCCGGGGGGCTCGAGGACGAGCAGATGTAGAGCTTCTTGTTCGGGGTCGAGTAAGGGTCGAGGCGGATCGCGGGGCGTGTGAAGAGCTGGCCGAAGTGCTGCAGGCCCCCCGAGATGTCGCCTCCGATGTAGTTGGCGTTGTACGCCTCGTACTCCGTCGCCGAGATCGTCGCCTTTGCGATGATCGTGTCGCGAAAGCCGGGGGCGAAGCGTTCGATCTGGTTCGTGATGCGCTCGCTCATGTCGACGGTCGAGCCGCTCGGAACATGGCAGTAGGTCCAGACCGTGTGTTTACCGGCGGGAGCGCGCGTGGGGTCGAACAAGCTCTGCTGCGCGAGCAGCGCGTAGGGCCGGTCGGGATGGCGGCCCCGCACGACGGCGTCTTCAGAAGCGGTGACTTCCTCGAGCGTGCCCCCGAGATGGACCGTGCCCGCCCGCCGGCACGCGTCTGCCTTCCAGGGAATCGGCTCGCTCAGCGCGAAGTCGACCTTGAAGACCCCGGGACCATGCTCGTAACTTGCGAGCCGGCGCTTGTAACGGGCGGGCAGAAGCTCGCCGGCGATCGCAACCATCTGCCTCGGCGTGAGGTCGAACAACACGGCCCGGGCGCGCGGGAGCTCCCTCATGTTGGAGATCGGACGACTGGTGACGATGTGGCCTCCGAGCGACTCCAGATAGGCGACGAGCGCGTCGGTCAGCTTCTGCGCTCCCCCCTCGATCGTCGGCCAGCCGTAGGCGTGGCCGACTAGACCCAGCAAGATCCCGTAGGCAGCCGTGGGGGGACGGCGCAACGAGAGCATGGAATGGGCCGCGATCCCGGCGAACAGCGCCCGGGCGCGGTCCCCTGAGAAGCGCGCGCTAGCGAGACCGTACGCGGACCGCACCGCAGGCGGCCCGAAGCGAGCGAGAGCGAGCGGATGCCGGGGCAAGCGCAGGGGGCCGAGGATCTCGAGCACGAGCTCGTCGGTCGCGCGCACGAACGGTCCCATCAGTTTCCGATAAGCCCTCGCGTCATCCCCGAAGGCCTCGGCCGTCTCACCCACGGAGCGTTCGAGCGAGGCGGCGTCTCCGTCGTCGAGAGGATGTGCCAGGGGTGTCTCGGGGTGGCGAAAACGCACGCCGAGGTCGTGCAACGGCATCGACTTGAAGAAGGGCGACGCGAGGGCGAGCGGCTGAATCGCAGAGCAGACGTCGTGCACGAACCCCGGCAGAGTCAGCTCGGCCGACCTGCACCCACCTCCGGCCGTCGCGGCGGCCTCGTAGACGACGACCGATTTTCCTGCGCGTGCCAGCTCGATCGCCGCAGCAAGCCCGTTTGGTCCTGCTCCCACGACCACCGCGTCATAGGCACGCTGTTCACTCATCTCGCCCAGTGTCGCCGATGGGCGCGCTCTTCGTCTATCGATCGGTGCGCGGGCGCCGCAGCGAGCGGAAGGGTGTCCCAATCATGTAGACGCCGGAGCGGATCGCAGAGTTGTAGCGAATGTTCTTGGCTCTGCGCCACTGACGCCGCTTGTCTACACAAACAACCTGTGTTTCCACCTCTGTCTCGACCCCGAAGTGCGCTGCGAGAGCAGTGAGCGTGTACACCCAGAAGGTGTCCTCCTTGCGGTGACCTCCACAGGCGAGTCCGATCTCGAAGAGTGGATCGTTCGCTCGGAGCAGCACCTGGGCTTGGGCCGTCGTTACCCCATCGGTCCCCTCGAAGGCCGAAAAGGTGATGAAGGCTGCGAACATGTGCCCTTCCGGGGTCATGAAGGTAAAGGACTCCTCGTCCGCGTACATCACCAGCACGCCGGTCGACAGCATGAGGCGACCCGGCATGGTCAGGTTGAGCAGAGCAACGTCGCCCGGCGCGATGCCGGTGAGGGGACCGTAGAAGCGGTTGCCATCCGGCCAGAAGCTCGGAAACTTCGCCTTCCAATCCGCGACCACCTCTTGGGGGGTTACCTCGGCACCGGTCATCGAGACGCGGTAGGTCTTCTGCCACATCTTCCCGAACCCCTGCATCGGGCCCGTTTGCCGGCGCCCGGTCACGTTGATGTTGCGAGCTTCGGGAGGTACTTCGCCGACCGTCAACGAGTCGGTCAATCGTGCCCAGTTGGCGGCGCCACGCACGCTCGTCTCGGCCGCCGCCTCGTCCACGACGGCCTCGGCGATAACGGCCTCAGGGAGAGTCGCCTCTGCAACAACGGTTTCCGCTGGAGGAGTTTCCTCAGGTGCCGTGTCGGGAAGCTTGTCCGTCGTCATCGTCTCTCACCTCTCTCTTTACGAGGCACCGGCGGCAGACAGCGCGTCGCCCTCGGTGTCGTAGATGCCGACCGCCTCGTCGAGGCGCGTCAGCTCGAATATCTGGCGGTAGTGGTCCGTGAGCCCGAAGGCGAAGAGGCGCTGCTTCTGCCGGTTGGTGCGAACCAACAAGGTCACGAGCAGGCCGATCCCCGAGCTGTTCATGTAGTCGAGGTCGGTGAAGTTCAACAGGATCGATTGCGGTCTGGACTCGTTGGCCTCGCCGAAGGCGACCATGAGCGCATCTTCCGATGCTGCCGTCACCTCACCCTTGATGTCGATGATCGCGGCGCCTGGTCCTGCGTCACGAACGCCCAGCACTTCGTTCGTCATACTCTCCTCCTCACCAGAGCCAACTCTTCCAGTCCGTGATTCATGCGTTTGCCGTGAGCCCGTCCACCGCGCCGGCCTCGTCTCCGTGGATCTCCATGAAGTCCGACAAGCGCGTGATGTCGAAGATCTCCCTGTAGTGATCCATGAGGCCGAAGGCCCGCACCGTCCTGCCGGCGCTGCGCGCCCGGCCCAGAAGCCCGACGATCAGCGCGATGCCGGTCGAGTTGATGTAGGTGGACTCCGAGAAGTTCAAGGCCACGACCGGCGCGTCTCCCGTCGCGTCCCATGCCGATGCCAGCGTCTTCTCGGCGGTCCCGTCGAGCTGACCTACGAGGTCCACGATCGCGACCTCTCCGCTATGGCGAACGCTGGCCACCAGGTCGTTAGCGTCCATTGGCGTCCCCTTTCAGGTGGAAGGTGAGTTCGACGGTGCGCGTGGCACCGTCGCTTGCGACATCCATTTCGTCGACCATGCTCTCGATCAGAAACAGCCCCCAGCCGCGCGGCTTCTGGCGCCCGTCGAGCTTGGCTTCGAGGTCGGGGGCATCGGGGCGAGCGAGAATGTCCTCTCCCCCCGCATCGGTGATCCGCACCACGAGGTCGTTGCCCTCGACAAGGGCGCGCACGCCGACCGGCACTCGTGGATCGTTGTGGTTGCCGTGCTCGATCGCGTTCATCGTGGCTTCGGCGGTCGCCGTCTTGACCCGCTCGAGCTGGGCCGGAGGCAACGCCAACTCCTGCACCGCCTCGGTCACCTTCTTCAATGCTTGGCGCTCGTTGCCCGGCTTGCTCGGAAGCTGCAGGTCCATCAGCACCCGGTTGTTGTCCTGGGACTCCATGTCACTAGTCTGCGACACGAAACCGCTGGAACATTGCAGCGTCACCAGGGTGATGTCGTCCTCCTGCTCCCATTCGGCGCCCACGAAGGCGTCGAGCGACTTCAACAGGTGGTCGATCAGCGCCTCGCCACCATGGCCTTCGCCGACGAGCTCCATCAACCTTGGAAAACCGAACATCTCTTTGACCGGACTGTGGGCCTCGGCGAGTCCGTCCGAGTGCATCAGCATGCTGTCGCCCGGGCGGAGCGTTGCGCTCTTCTCCTCGTAGGACATGTCGGGCAACAGCCCAAGGGGCATGCCCGTCGCGCGCAGCTCAAGCGTGTCGCCTTCCGACCCGACGTAGGGGAGGTTGTGACCGGCGTTCGCGAACTGCAAGGTCCCGGTGGCCGGATCGAGAACCGCGTAGAGGCAGGTGACGAACATCTTGGGCGGCATGTCGTCGACCAGAAGATCGTTTATTCGCTCGAGCACCTTCGAGGGCGACACCAGCCGCGGGGCCTCGGCTCGCAACAGACTGTGCGTCGTCGCCATCACCAGCGCCGCGGGAACTCCCTTGTCGGTGACGTCGCCGACGACGATCCCGATCTTGCCCTCGGGCAGCTCGATGAAGTCGTAGAAGTCTCCGCCGACCTCGCGCGCGGGCCGGTAGTAGGCGGCGACGTGCCAGCCATGGAGATCGGGAAGCTCGCGCGGCAGGAACTGCTGCTGAATGAGCTGTGCGACCCGGAGCTCCTGCTCGACGCGCTCTCGCTCACGCGCTTGACTCTCCTGCTGGCGGACGAGCTGTGCGACCCGCACGGCCGGTGCGGCCTGGCCCGCCAGAGCGTCGAGCAGCTTGCGGTCGTCCGCGGAGTAGTCCTGCTCGCTGAGCCGGGGGCCGAGATTGAGCAGCCCGACGAGCTCGCCCTGGGTGATCAGGGGAACCACGATCCTGACGCCCGCCTCGAGCAGGGCGTCCCTGGCGGGCGATTCGAGATGAAGCGACTCGAGATCGACGGCGCCGCTCGCCCCCTGGAAGTAGGCCAGGATCGGATCGTTCGGGGCGATGTCGACGGGAGCGACCTCCATGTCCCTCCGCGCCGGCGCGGTCTCGGCTGGGGTCCGGATCTGGGTCCCCCGACGACCGATGAATCTCCTCAGTACTCCCGCTCTGACACTCATCTCACTCTCCTTGTACGCCCGTTCCGTCCGTGAATCGTTACGAAATGCCGACAATTCGAGAAATCTTGGTCGTCCGTTGTCCTTCGCCCGCCGTCCCCTCGGGTACGTGGTCTGTCGCACCCCACCCCTAGGCTGTTGCCCGAGTAATCCCGAGCCTCCGCGCGGCTCCTCTTGCCCGCCGACGAGAAGGAGGCCATAGTGGTAGCCAATGAAGCCGCACGCGAGGAACTGCGCCGCTCGCTCGAGCGGGTCCTGGGGCCCGCAGAGACGGCCACGCTGATGGGCGTGCTTCCGCCGGAGCAACCCGAGACCAGGTTCGACCTCGAGGCCCACAGAGCCGAGGCCAGGTCCGACCTCGAGGCCCACAGAGCCGAGGCCAAGTCCGACCTCGAGGCCCTCGGAGCGACGCTCAAGTCCGACCTCGAGTCGCTAGAGGGAAGAATGGATGCTCGCTTCGAGCAGGTCGACGCTCGCTTCGGACAGATCGACGAGAAGATAGACCACCGCTTCGAGGTCTTCGAATACAAGTTCATCGCCGCCCTGCACCAGGAGATCGGGATGGTACGGACGGATTTCTCCAAGCAGCTGATCGGGCAGACGAAGGCGTTCATCTTTGCAACCACCTCCACCTTGATCGCGCTGGCGGCGCTGGGGGTGGCCGCTCTGCGGCTGGCGTGATCGGACCTCGGCCTCTCGTGGCCGGTGTGCGCTTTCACCTGCTTGCCCGCATGGAGGCCGTGCCATCCGCTTCGGTCGCAAGCCACAAAGAGGCGTGACTCGGCTGGAGGGTTCGGTTGGCGGTCGCGAGCAGTTCCGCCGTCAGCGAATCGAGATCCGTTTCGGCACGAAGACGAGACCCGAAGTCCTCTATCGTCACGCTTGCGTCGTAGTGGGCCCGGTCGAAGCGGCGGTCGACGACATGCTGGACGCGAGTTCGCAGGGGGCCGAAGGCGGCGACCACGCCGAGGGTCGAGGCCGCGACGATCAACGGTGAGTCGTCGGGCAGCGGCAAGACACTCTGCAGCGCCAGCACCGCCAAGAGATAGCCGCCGGCCAGGATGGCCGTCAGAGCACCGTAGGCCAGAGTGCGACTGATGATGCGGTCGATGTCGTAAAGGCGATATCGGAGAATGGCGACCGCTATCGAGGCGGGCATTAGCAGCAGCGACACGAGAGTCGCGACTTCGACCCAGATCGACCACCCGAGGAAACCCAGCGCATCGCCCAGGCCGGTGGCGACGACCAAGAGGAGGAACAACAGCGTCGAAGCCCCGAACGACTTCAGTTGTTGTCGCTCGATCCCAGACGACCGCCGAAATCGCACGATCAGGGACGAGCTCGCTACCAAGCCGCAGACCCCCAAGAACGGAAAGCCCCACAGATAGAGGGCCTCGATGAGCTGCGCCGCGGATTCGATCCCGGCAGGATTGTCGATGGGCAAACCCTCGATGGGACCCGGTTTGAGCGCAAGCGCGACAGTCGTCGGCGCGCTAAAGACGGCCGTAGCCCATCCCATCAGGCGCCAGCGCGGCGACAGCGCCCTCCCGGTCGGGAACAGCAGAGGCAGAAAGACCACGAAGATCACGAATCCCGGAACGAACGTCCAACCCGCGAGCCAGGCCACCGCGACGTCACCCGGCAGTTGGGCGTTCTGGCCGCTGGTTGCCAGCTGTGCGTACTGCCAGCTTGTCGACTGCACGAGCGTCAGAAAGGCCGCGACCAGAAGGATCAGGCCGATGTTGTTGCCCGGCCGCCGCAGTCCGATCAATCCACCCACGATCGAGAACGCGAGCTGCGCGAAGAGCCACGCGATGATGCCGAAGTTGGGCCCCTCCGGGCTCAACAGCAACAGCGCAATCGAGCCGGCGAACAGCAGCACGCAGCACCCGAGACCTGCGCCGGCGAGGCGAGCGCGCGTGGTCATGTGCGCTCCTCGTTTCCTCTGAGCCACACGGACACGTGCAGCGGCTGCATCGTGGCTCGTACGACGCCCGCGAGATCCTCAGTCAGCGACTCGAGCTCGACCTCGGAGCGGAGACGACCCCCGAACTCCGCGATCGTGTGCTCCGCGTCGTAGCGGCTGCGATTGAAGCGGCGATCGACCGCGCTCTGCACGCGGGTTCTGAGGGGGCCGAAGGCGGCGACTACCCCGAGCGTCGAGACCGCGACGACGAGCGGCGAGTCCTCTGGCAGTGGCAGGATCGACTGCAACGCCAGGACCACAAGGGAGTAGCCGCCCACGAGGATCGCCGTGAGCACGCCGTAGGCGAGCGTTCGGCTGATGATGCGGTCGATGTCGTAGAGGCGGTAGCGGAGGATCGCGAAGACGAAAGACGCCACGAACATAACGGTCCCGACCCCGACCGCCAGCAGGTCCAACGGCTCAGGAAGCAGGAAGTCCAGCGCGGTCCCAGACCCAAGCATGAGGGCGCCAAACCCCACGCACTTCAACTGTTGGCGAAGGGCACCCTTGGACCCACGGAAACGAACCAGCAACGAAATAAGACACACGACCATCGAAAGCCCCGCCGCAAGGAGTAGCGCACCAACGAGTCCCTCGGCGACCGAGCCGAGAAACCCGAGTCCGATCGGATTGGGCACAGGGAATCCCAACGCCTCCCATGGGGTGAGCATGCTGATGAGAACGATCCCAGCGATGATGCCAGCCACGGTCCGTGCCAACCAGCGCCAGCGAGGAGACGGAAGACGTCCGTCGGGAAACAACAAGAAGAGGAATGTGCCGGGCAGCGTCAGTAGCAGCACCCACGCCCACGAGCCGAACCAAACGGCGAGCCGGGGTGCGACCAGAGAGCCCGGCGCGGTCGTGATCCCGTAGGCGGCATACCAGCCCGCAAACCACGACAGTGCATTACAGAGACCCACTGCACAGAGGATCCACCCGAGAGGGTTCCGAGGCCTGCGCGCAGCAACGAAGGAACCGATCGGAGTCACGAGCAGACTGGTAACGAGATTCAACACGGACGATCCGCCCTCTCCTTGGATGAAGGGATTGGGACCGGAGTTCGACTGCAGCGCGTACGCAGCGCCCGACATCAGAGCGGAGACAAGGGCCAGTGACCATGCCAGAACCCTTAACCTTCGATCGGTCATTGTTCGTTCCTCTCCGGCACGATCCCCGAGTGCAGCCACAACGAGACATGGGCCGGCTGCAGCGCACGCCGAGTTACGGCCACGAGATCGTCGGTCAGCGAGTTTAGGTTCGTCTCGGTTCTCAAGCGAGCGCCGAAGTTCTCTACGGTCTGTGCTGCGTCGTAGCGGCTGCGGTTGAAGCGTCGATCGACCACGTTCTGGACGCGGTTTCTGAGGGGGCCGAAGGCGGCGATCACCCCGAGGGTCGAAGCGGCGGCGATCAACGGTGAGTCCTCATCAAGCGGCAAGAGCGATTGCAATGCTAAGACCGACAGGAGATAGATGCTCGCCAGCAAGGCGGTCAGCGCGCCGTAGGCGAGCGTTCGGCTGATGATGCGGTCGATGTCGTAGAGGCGATATCGGAGGATCGCAATGCCGACGGAAAATGGAACGAGCGCGAACGAGATGGCCAACAGCGTTTCAAGAAGATCGAAGCCTCGTTGGTCGTTTGGATCAAAGGTCGCTGTTCCCGCTCCCAAGAGACAGGCCATCAGCCCGCCGCTAAAGGCGAGCCACTTCAGTTGCTGACGAGCTTCCCCGGATGAGCGACGGAACTTCTTGATCAACGACAGAGTCGCCGCAGGTACGACGACGAGAAGGACCAGCGGGATGGCTTGGGTGAGAACCTCCGGCCATTCTTCGCCTGGAAGTCCGTACGGATTGTTGATCCACGGCGCCTCATTCAAAGGGCCCGCCCCGAAGGCGAACCCGACGGCGCCCACAGTCGTTCCAACTGTCGCGATGACGCCGACCATCCGCCAGCGAGGAGAAAGCAGGTGGCCGTCGGGAAAGAGCAGGAACACGAACACGTAGCCGACCCCGAGCACGAAAAGCCACAACCACGAGGCGAGCCAAGCCATGAACTCCCCTCCCGGAAGGGAACCCGGATGCTCGAGCACGGCGACGACCGCGTACTCCGCGCCGAAATCCACGACGGCTTCGGTAAGACCGAGGGCGCACAGCAGCCAGCCGATCGTGTTTCCGGGCCGGCGGGAAGCCACCAATGCTCCCACCAGGGAAGAGGTCGCTGCGAACATCAACGCGGAGCCACGAAATCCGAAGGCCGAGACCTGTGCCGTCCGGCTCACGACGATCAGCGTGATCGTCGCGGCAACGAGCAGCATGGTAACGGCACAGGAGGACCATGCGAGGGCGGCGGTCCGGCGTCGGCTCACTCGATCGCCCTTCCGTCCCTCTCCGGGACTCGTTCGGAGCGCAGCCACACCGAGACGTGGGCCGGCTGCACCGTGTTCTCGACGACCGCCACGAGGTCGAGCGTCAACGCGTCGAGCTCGACCTCGGAGCGCAGACGACCCCCGAACTCTGCGATGGTGCGCTCGGCGTCGTAGCGGCTGCGGTTGAAGCGCCGGTCGACAAAGTGCTGAATGCGCGTGCGGAGGGGGCCGAAGGCAGCAACGACCGCAAGCGTCGAGACCGCGACGATCAACGGCGAGTCTTCCGGCAACGGGAGCACGGACTGCAGGCCGAGCACGGCCAAGAGGTAACCGCCTCCCAGGACCGCCGTCAGAGCACCGTAGGCGAGCGTGCGGCTGATGATGCGGTCGATGTCGTAGAGACGGTAGCGAAGCATCGCAACGCCGATGGTGAGGGGAATGGCCAAGACGGTCAGCGAGAACAGGGCGTTGGAGATGTCGACGAGGGTGTCGGTTTCAGGCACGATCGAAAAGATCGCGATCTGGCCTCCCAGGGCTCCGAGAATGATCAGGCCGGCATAGGCAAACCACTTGAGTTGCTGACGCTCGACTCCTGTAGAACGACGCCAGCGCAGTCCCAGCGAGATCACTGAGAGCACGACCGACGAAACGATAAGTCCGCCGCCCACGCCGGAGAGAACCCGAAGCTCGGCGTGCAGGCTTTCGATGCCGTACGGGTTCAAGACTGGATCGATGGAGTTCTCCATGGGGCCGGGTGTGAACGCGTAGGCCACGAGAAAGCAGATGATCCCCGCCCCGGTGACCCACAGCACCGGCACCCAGCGGCGACCGAGGGCCCGGCCCGTCGGGAACAATCCAAGAACGAAGATGATGGGAGCAAAGGCAAGCGTCCAGATGAAGCTCCCGATCCAGTCGGCCAAGCTCCCTATCGATCCGATTGGGGTCGGATTGGCCTCGATGTAATTCGTCACGATGCCCGCCACAACCCCAAAGAAGGCAACCGCCGAGAGAATCCAGCCGATCGGATTGGCCGGTCGCTTGGAGGCGATCAATGCCCCGACGATCGCGCAAGCGATGACGAAACCGGCGAACGTGATCAGGTTGAGCAGATCGCTGGCTTGTTCGACGAAACTGACCAAGAGCAGAGTTGCCAGCATGCCGGCGAGGTTGAGAGCGCCCACTGCGACCGCAAGGTGGCGCGCACGGAGCTTCATTCGTCGCCCCCTCTCGCTCGGATCCACAGAGACACGGTGGAGGGCCGCATAGTACGATCCACGACGCCGACGAGATCCGCGGCCAGAGAGTCGAGGTCGGTCTCGGCCCTGAGTCGTACGGCGAAGTCGTCGATGGTGACAGCGGCGTCGTAGCGGCTGCGGTTGAAACGCCGGTCGACGAAGTACTGAATGCGGGTGCGGAGGGGGCCGAAGGCAGCAACGACCGCAAGCGTTGAGACCGCGACGATCAAAGGCGAGTCTTCCGGCAACGGGAGCACGGACTGCAGGCCGAGCACGGCCAAGAGGTAACCGCCGGCCAGAATGGCCGTCAGAGCACCGTAGGCGAGCGTGCGGCTGATGATGCGGTCGATGTCGTAGAGGCGGTAGCGCAGGATGGCTACTCCCGCAGAAATGGGCACGAGAGCGACTACCAACCCGAAGAAGAAGTCGTGGAGCTCCAGGACCGTCTCATCGATGATCACTGAGGCGACCACGAGCACGCTGGCGAAGGTGACCAGCTTGAGCTGCTTTCGCTCGTCGCCGCGCGCGCGGCGGAAGCGGAGTCCGAGACTCGTGAAGGCACTCGCCATCGACGCGAGCAGCACGATGAAGAGAATGCTACCGACAATGTTCTGCTCCACGTCGCCGATCCATTCGACACCGATCGGGTTCGTCACTGTGAAGTCGTGGTCCTGGAGCTTGATGGTGGATGTGAGCGAGGCGAGAACAGAGATCGTGGCGGTGCCGACCCCCGCCATCCACGCGACTGGACGCCACCGACGCGAGAGCAGCCGGCCCGTGGGGAAGAAGAGAATCGAGAAGACCAGGATGCCCGCGAGCAACGGAAACCAGAACCACGTTGTCAGCCACGCCGCCAAGGTCGCCAGCGGAAGCGAGCCAGGACGGGTCACGAGAGAGTAGGCCGCGTACTCCTGGGCGAGGCCGCCGGCGGCGGACAACAGGCCGATACTCGAGAAGACCCAGCCCACCGGGTTGTCCGGTCGATGGGCGACGATAAGCGCCCCGACAACCATGAACGCGGCGAAGCCCAGCAAGAGAGAGGAGCTCTCGGCCGAGAAGGTGGAGTTTGCGGAGCCGAGCAGCGCTGCGGCTACCTGGGCCGCGCTGAAGAAGGCAAGCAGCGCGATGGCAACTCGTCCAGGATGCTTGATCGGCCGCGCGGAGACGCCCTCCCATCGCTGCGAGTGTTTGTGCTTCTGCCTCACGCTTGCCCCCGTGATTCTCCGCTCCGACAACCTCGAGGATGCCCACTCCGCGTCCGCGCACCGATCCATCTCCTCCGGGTTCCGCGCCCATTGCCCGGCGCCGGCAGGAAGGGCACAATGGCCACACATGAACAATCGCTCGTCGAGTTGCGGAACCGCCTCGAAGTGGTCCTTGGAGCAACGGAGGCCGCCACGCTGATGGAGCATCTGCCCAGCGGACGGCCCGCAACCGAAGCCGGCCTCGATGTGATCAAGACCGATCTTGGAGTAGTCAAGACCGATCTCGCCGCATCCAAGGGCGAGGTCGACCGGCGCTTCGACACCGTCGACCATCGCTTCGACACCGTCGACCATCGCTTCGAAGTGGTCGGCATCAAGCTAGAGAAGCTCGAGAAGCGTCTCGACGAGCGGATCGACGCGCGCGCGGAGAGCCTCGAGGACAAAGTTCGCGGGGCCTTCTCGGGGGTTCGTGAGGACTTCGCCACGCTGCTCAATCTCCAGACGCGCGTCCTCGTGTTCTCGAGCGTCTCCACCATGATCACCCTCGTCGCGTTGATCCTGGCGTTCGTGGACGCATAGACGCGCCCCGGCGCGGTCATGAGCGATCCCCGAGCTCGGAGCCCAGCCACACCGAGACGTGGCTGGGCTGAACCGTGTTCTCGACGACCGCCACGAGGTCGAGCGTCAACGCGTCGAGCTCGACCTCGGAGCGCAGACGGCCGGCGAACTCTGCGATGGTGTGCTCGGCGTCGTAGCGGCTGCGGTTGAAGCGTCGGTCGACGAAGTGCTGAATGCGCGTGCGGAGGGGGCCGAAGGCAGCAACGACCGCAAGCGTCGAGACCGCGACGATCAACGGCGAGTCCTCCGGCAACGGGAGGAAGGACTGCAGGCCGAGCACGGCCAGGAGGTAACCGCCTCCCAGGACGGCCGTCAGAGCACCGTAGGCGAGCGTGCGGCTGATGATGCGGTCGATGTCGAAGAGGCGGTAGCGAAATATTGCAACGCCGATGGCCACGGGAACCGCGCTCAACAGAATCGGAAACACAATGAGCCCCACTCGATCCCCCACCGGATCCGTGCCGGCTAGCGCCTCGAGCGCATTAGCCAGAAAGAGGAAGGCCGTGATCATGGCGGCCGCGAACGCGAACCACTTGATCTGCTGGCGTTCGTCTCCCCGGCTCCGTCGAAACCGGATGATCAGAGAACCCGCGCACAGCAAGAAGACCAATAGGAGCAAGACCCCAGACAGTGCGAGTACCGGAACAATCGCTTCGGCGAGATCAGCGTTCCCCAGCGGGTTGGTCGTTCCTCGAATCTCGACCACCCGTCCTGGACTGAATGCCCCCGCGAGACAACCCACCCCACAGACGATCACCACCAACCACACCACTTTTCTCCAACGTTGCGACGGCAGCCGGCCGTCGGGAAAGAAGAGAAACGCGAGCGCGAGGAGAGCGGGGGGCACCCAGTCGGCGAACACGGCGAGCGCTCCCGTCGCCAGCTCCGGCCAAGGAAGCGACCCCGGCCGGCTCACCAGCCCGATGCGGGCGTACTCTTCGACGGAAAGACTCAGCACACCCGTGACCCCGAAGGCCAGGATCAACCATCCCACCGGGTTGCGGGAAAAGCGGGAGGCAACAAAGGCCCCCACCACACAGAAGGCCAGACTTGGAATCGTAAAGACGATGCTGCCCCGCTCAAACGCCGCGGGCAGATCTGACGCCGCAAGAGTTACGCCACCAAGCGCCAAGGCCACGGACACAGCGAGCGTTGACCAGGCAAGCACGCGGAAGACCCCGTGAGTCACCGGCGCCTCCCAAGCGGCGCGTCTCCCGAACTAATCCACACCGACACGTGCGCAGGCTGCATGGCTCGCTCCACCACGCTCGTGAGATCCGTCGCGAGCGAGTCGATGTCGACCTCGTCGCGCAGTCGTGACCCGAAGGACTCGATGGTCTGCTGCGCGTCATAACTACTTCGATTGAAGCGGCGATCGACCGCATGCTGGATACGGGATCGGAGAGGTCCGAACGCCGCCACGACCGCAAGGGTCGATACGGCGACGATGACCGGTGACCGATCATTGACGGGGAGCACCGACTGCAGTGCCAGGATCGTCAGGAGGTATCCCCCGGCGAGGATCGCCGTGAGCAGACCGTAGGCTAGCGTCCGGCTGATGATGCGGTCGATGTCGTAGAGGCGATAGCGGAGAATCGCCAGACCCGTGGCGATCGGTATGAGCAGGACCCCGACGCTGGCAAGGATCTCGTTGCCGCTGCCTTCGACCGACGCCAGGGGGCCCACAGCGACTCCGACAAGCGACACCACGATGGCAAAGACGAACCACTTGAGCTGGAGTCGTTCGACGTCGGGCGCCCTCCTGTAGCGGAACAGCAACGAAACGAGCGCTCCGAAGATCGCCGGCAGCATGAGGAGGTAGGGCGCATCCCACAGCAGATCGGCGGCACCGTCCAACGGAGGAAGCTCGTCGAGCAAAACCGGTCCACTGTGAGGCCACAAGACGATGGCGCCGGCAACGGTGAGAGCGATCCCTCCGAGGGCCGCCGCCTCCACGATTCGCCACCCGCGCGAGGGCAGTTTCCCGCTCGGGAAACGAAGTATCGCGATGGCCGTCCAAGAGACGATGGGGGTCAGCACCAGGAAGTAGAGCCACGACGCGATCGCTCCCCCATCAAGCGATCCCGGGTGAACGAGAAGAGCGCGCGCTGCGTATTCGTACGAGAAGGTTCCGACTATCCCCACCGACCCGATGATTACGAACAGCCTCGCCACGAGTTGGCGCGGGCGTCGGTGCAGCACGCCCAAGCCGACCACGATGAACAAGAACTGGGACAACGAGTAAATCGGATCGCTGATGTCCTGGTAGTCGGCGATGCCGGGGATCCCATCCGGACGAGAGAGACCGAGCGCGACCGTGATCGCCGCAAGGGACGCGCCCACCAGCACCACAACCAAGCGCCACAGCATGGCGGCCCTCACGTGGTTGGCTCCTCGCGCAGC
Source organism: Actinomycetota bacterium (assembly GCA_030860505.1). Classification (GTDB taxonomy): domain Bacteria; phylum Actinomycetota; class CADDZG01; order CADDZG01; family WHSQ01; genus WHSV01. Next base: position 12,554 of record JALZIB010000127.1, on the reverse strand, counting down.
CACAACGAGATGTGGGCCGGCGCCATCGTCTTGTCGACGACCTCTACGAGGTGCGATGCGAGCGAATCGATCTCGACCTCCGACCGCAACCTGCTTCCAAGGGTTTCGACCGTGAGCTCGGCGTCGTAGCGGCTGCGGTTGAAACGACGGTCCACGGAGTGCTTGACGCGAGTTCGGAGTGGTCCGAACGCAGCCACAACGGCAAGGGTCGAGGCGGCGACGATCAGAGGAGAGTCATCCGAGAGCGGGAGGATGGACTGCAGCGCCAGTACTCCCAAGAAATAGCCTCCGGCGAGGGCCGCCGTGAGCAAGCCGTAGGCGAGCGTGCGACTGATGATGCGGTCGATGTCGTAAAGGCGGTAACGAAGAATCGCAATGCCGGCACCCATCGGAAGAGCCATCAATGCAGCGAAGGCCGACAGCATCAACATCACCCCGGCTGGGCCTTCGATGTCGAGAAGCCGAGGAAAGAAGAGGTTGGAGAGGGCAATGAAAAAGGCAACCGAAATGAAGACGACCGCCGCGAACAGGAACCACTTGATCTGATGTCGCTCGATGCCGGTCGCACGTCTCATCCGGACAAGAACCGAGGCGAACGACGCTAGAAGGCCGAACAGAATCAGCGCGATGGAAGGTCCGCGCAGGAGCCGGGCCCCTTCTCCGATCGCCCCTTCGACCCCCATTGGATTGAGAACCTGGAAGTCACTCACGAGGCCGGGGGTCAGCAGTCCGCCCAGAAGGTTTCCGGCCATGCCGGCGACAATGCCGAAGAACACCGCGGTCCACCGAGCCGACGGCATCTGCCCTGTGGGAAAGAACAGCAGAATCAGTGCAAAGAATCCGGCGATGAGCACGAAGCCGACATCGTTCACCAGCGCAGCCCACTCTCCACCGGGTAGCGAGTTGGGAGAGAACTCCAACGAGAGCGTGGCGTAGCCCCCACTGAAGCTGTCCCCAACCGCCCATGCGATGCCCTGGGCGCAGAAGAGCCAGCCGATGCGATTCGAGCGGCCCCTGGCGAGTATGAGGCTCCCCATCGCCCCGAACACCGCGGAGGGCGCCGCGAACAACACCACGACGAGGAGGCCACCGGTTGCACCGTCCGACGGCGTCGCGCGGTAATCCCAGTACTGACCGAGCAACGCCAGAATCGCACCGATGAGACAAAGCGCCCACGCTATGCGGCCGAAGTGGGAGTTCTGCTCGCGTTCGACCCCCGCGCCCCTGATACGGTCAGATCTTCCTTTTGCGATCACGCTTGCCCCCGTGATGACCTCCGTCCTCACCCTCACCATGCCTAGCTAACGTCCCGGAATCGTTACGGGAAAGGCCCTTGCGGCAAGTTCGTGCGCGTGATTGCAATATGAGGCGGAGTTCTATCTTCTGAGGGGATCACTTTGTCCGAAATACGACTATTTTTGCTGGGCGCACCCCGCATCGAGCGCAACGGCTCGGCCGTCGACGTCGATACGCGCAAGGCGATTGCGCTCGTCGGGTACCTCGCCGTCGAGGCGCGCGAGTTTCGGCGCGACTCCCTCGCAGCGCTACTGTGGCCCGAACACGGCACAGATCAAGCGCGCGGGGCCCTACGCCGCACGATGTCCACTCTCAAGAAGGCGATGGGCGGCGAGGGTCTCCAGGCCGACCGGGCGACCGTCGCGCTCACCCCTGGACTTGTGTGCACCGACGCGCTCGAGTTTCGCAACCTCGTCGATCGTAGTGAGGCACCCTTCAAGGACGGCGATACCGAAGAGTGCCTGGCCGTGCTCCGCCGGGCCTTGCCCTTGTATCGGGGAGATTTCCTCGCCGGCTTCTCGCTTCGGGACAGCGTCGAGTTCGAGGACTGGCAGTACTACCAGTCGGAGTCGCACAAGCGTCTCATGGCGACCGCGCTCGAGCGGTCCGTGGAATGCCTGACCCTGAACGGAAGCTACGGCGAAGCGATCGAACACGCGCGGAAATGGTTGTCACTCGACTCGCTTCACGAGCCTGCGCACCGCGTGCTCATGCTGCTTTACGCGCGGAACGGCCAGCGTTCCGGCGCGCTCAAGCAGTACCGGGCGTGCGTGGCGTTACTCGACCGCGAGCTGGGAGTGCCGCCGCTCGACGAGACGACCGAGCTCTATCGCAACATCACCGAAAGCCGGGTACCCGCGCCGAGAAGCGCCCGTTCGGCCCCCGAGGCGAGTGTAGCCATCCGCGACGTGCGCGCTCCGGCCCCCCCGCCACTGGTCGGCCGTAGGAGCGAACTAGAGAAACTGAACCAGACCTACTCCGCACTTGGCTCGTCGGGTCACGTCGTGTTCATCGAGGGCGAGGCCGGCATCGGCAAGAGCAGGCTCGCCGATGAGATCTTGAACTACGTCTTTTCCTCGGGTGGACGCACGGCTGTCGCGCGTTGCCACAGCGAAGAGACCCGACTGCCGTTCGGCGCTGTGAGCGAGCTTCTGCGATCGACCCTCGAGACTCCCGACACCGCATGGCTGAGCGATGTCCCGGCGCACTGGCTCAGCGAATGTGCCAGGTTGCTCCCCGAACTGCTGACCACCATCGATCCCCCCATCAGCCCTCCGGCGCGGTTGGACGATCCCGGCGCACAGGCGCGCTTCTTCGAGGCCATCGCCGCCTTCCTGACCGCTGCGTGCGCCGGTCCTCCACAGGGCGTACTTGTCGTCGACGACCTTCAGTGGGCCGACGAGTCCTCCTTGGACGTGCTCCTCTACCTGACGAGCAGGCTCGCAACCCGCAAGCTGCTCATTGTAGGAACCTTTCGCTCGGAGGAGGTCGCGAAGGGCAATAGGGTTCGAAGACTGCTTCCTTCGGACCGCTCGGAGTCCTCGACCCACATCGTGCTCGACCGCTTAAGTCGAGCCGAAGTCGCCGAACTCGTAGGGGCGGTGCGACCCGACGACGCCGACCTCAGCGACCGCCTCTTCGAGGAGACCGAGGGACTTCCGTTCTTCGTCGTCGAGTACCTCGCCGCCCTCGAGCACGGAGCGGATCCGGCTTCTCCGCTGTGGTCTGCGCCGTCGGGCGTGCGCGAACTCCTGTCCTCGCGTCTAGAACGACTCAACGCCACGGCGCGCCAGGTGCTCACGAGTGCGGCGGTCATCGGACGCAGCTTTGACTTCGACACGGCGCGCGAGGCGGGTGGCCGCTCGGAGGACGAGACCTTGCTGGCTCTCGACGATCTCGCTGCGGCCGGGCTCGTCAAGGAGGTCCGGGGGGCCGGATCGGAACGGGTGCCGGTCTTCGACTTCAGTCACGAAGGCATCCGTAAGCTCGTCCTCGATGAGACGAGCACCGCACGTCTCAGGCTCCTTCATCGACGCGTGGCCGAATCGTTGGCCCGGTCGCGGCAGCGCGCCGGCGCCGCGCCGGGAACGGTGGCTCAGCATTACGACGCCGCCGGTGACGCCGGCAACGCGACGGTCTACTACGAGCGCGCAGGACAAAGAGCGCGCTCTTTGTTCGCGCACGCCGAGGCGCTGGCACACTACGAGGCCGCTCTGGCGCTTGGTCATGGGGAGCCGGCGCGCATTCACGAGGCGATGGCCGACATCTCGATGCTCGGCGGTGACTACACGACTGCTTTGACCCGCTACGAAACCGCCGCGGCCCTCACCGACCAGCACGACCTCGTCGCCATCGAGCACAAGATCGGTGTCGTCCACCAGCGGCGCGGAGATCTCGATGCTGCGCGCAGCCACCTGGAGGTGGCCCTCGAGCTACTCGACGAGGATGAGCACGGCCGCCGGGCGCGCGTGCTCGCGGACCTCAGCCTCGTGGCTCACCGGCGGGGCCATGGCGAGACGGCCGAGCGGCTGGCGGGCGAGGCGTTGACCCTCACGGAGAAGACCGATGACGTCGATGCTCGCGCCCAGGTCCACAACATCCTCGGCATCCTCGCCAAGAGCCGGGCCGACATCGCCTTGGCCCTCGAACACCTGCAGAAGAGCGCAGACCTGGCGGCGACGTTGAGCGACCCTACCGCCAGAATCGCCGCACTGAACAATCTCGCGCTCGCGCGCGGCCAGGCGGGCGACGGCGCCACCGCCATAGACATCCTCCAGGAGGCACTCAAGCTCTGCGCGGAGCAACAAGACAGACATCGCGAGGCGGCCCTGCACAACAACCTCGCCGATCTCTTCCATCGCGGCGGGGACAGAGAGCGGTCGATGACACACCTCAAGAACGCCGTGGCGATCTTCGCCGAGATCGGCTCGAAAGAGTCGACCATGCAGCCGGAGATCTGGAAGCTAGTCGAGTGGTAGCCGGCTCAGCGGTCATCAACTGGGATTTTCGACCTCGGTGGTGAGTGAGGCCAAATGGCTGCTGTGCGCCCCCAACGCCGCAACCACCGGCCCGAGCCCGGCGCGAAGGAGTCGCGAGACCCCGGCCGGCGCTGACTTTCGAGGCCCGGTTTAGGGCTCTTTTCCGGAGTCCTCCGGGGCATCGTCCTGGATGTTCTCCGCCCCCAACTCGATCGGGACGTCTCCCGTCGGGTTGACGACCACACCGACGAAGCCCTGGTCGACCGCGACCTTAAGTATCTCGGCCGTTTCGAGCAGGGTGTAGCGACCGCCGTCCGGCCTCCAGGAATCGAGCTCCGACTCGTCGGTGAACACGGGCACGAGATGCTCGCCCTCCTCGTTGGCCACCACGGGGATGCTGGTCTCGTCCTCGTCGTCATTCTCGTCGTCCATGAACGGGAGGATGATCGTCGCACGATAGAGCATGTCGAGAACCGGCTCCCAGGCATCCGGGTCACCGGTCCTCGACGCCTCCGTCGCCGCCTCGACGAGACGGGTCGTAAGCGCCGACCGTTCCTGCTCGTCGTGGTCATCGTTCAGTGAGTCGAAGATGTTCATCGGGATCCTTTCGGCGAACTCGGACGCTGCGGTCAGTGGCTTCGAGCCAGGGCCATGAACCTGAGGCGCGTGAAGACGTAGTCGTCGCCGTTGCGACGGAAGTCCATACCTGTGGTCGCTCCGTGCTCGTCGATGAAGTCTCTGACCTTCTCGATGCGCGCGGCTGGAAACTCCTGAGGCGACATCCACTGCGACAGCCGCCCTTCCTCATCGATGAGCTTCTCGGCGGCGATGTCGAGACCCGCGACCCGCAGCAGCGTACGCAGCGCGCTCGGAGGCCTCGACGACGCATGACTCGGATCCCGCACGGTCTCGAGTTTGTTCATCATCACGGCTTCCTCGAAACGCTCGGTGGTCACCTGATCCACGATCAGCAGCTTGCCCTCCGGAGCCATTACCCGCCGCATCTCCTTGAGAACCGGAAGCGGCTCCCAGATGTGATGGAGCGTCTGGGCGGTGGCCACGAGCTCGACCGAGGACGACTCCAGCGGAAGGCGAGCTCCGTCTGCGACGATCAACTCCATGTCGGGCCACTGGCGGCGCGCCTCGTACAGCATGGCGGGAGTCAGGTCCACTCCGACGAGTCGACGTGCCGCTCGCTGGAACAGATTCAGAAAGTTTCCGGTCCCGGCCCCCACCTCGAGCACGGTTTCGCCACCGCTCACCCCCACGAACTCGACCACGTTCAGAGCGTCGAAGCGTCCTCGGGTTCGTTGTGCGAACGTCGCCGAGGCGCGCTCGAACTCAGACCGCAGAACCTCGGTGTGCCACCCGTCAGACACGAGCCCCTGCGGTGACCGTGGCCGAGATGACGCCTCCGCCCAGCAGAATCTCCGGATGCTCTGCGTCGTAAAACGCAGCCGACTGACCGCGCGCAACGGCCTCAGCCGGGTCGTCGAACGAGACGGCGAGACACCCTCGCTCGACTCTCTCGACCGCGGCCGGGAACACCTCTCCATGGGCTCGGTACTGCACCAGGACCCGGCCACCGGCAACAGGCGGTTCGTCGACGAAGCTCGTCTCGTCGACGGTGAAGCCATCGCATCCGAGCTCGGCGCGCTCTGCAACCACCAGTCTGTTCGACTCAGCGTCGATCGACCGCACGAACAGCGGCATACCGAGAGCAATGCCGAGGCCCTTGCGCTGCCCCACCGTGTAGCGGGCGATGCCGCGATGCTCTCCGACCTGATCGCCGCTGGTGGTAACGATCGGTCCCGGCTGATTCGCTTGCGGGATGTGCTCGTCGACGTAGGCCCCGAGATCGCCGTTGCGCACGAAGCAGATCTCCTGGGAGTCCGGCTTGGTCGCGGTGCGGAGCCCGAGTTCCGTCGCGATGCGGCGCGTTTCGGACTTCTCCATGTCGCCAACGGGAAAGAGGGTGCGAGCAAGTTTCGCCTGGTCCAGCATCCACAACACGTAGCTTTGGTCCTTGTTGCGATCAACGCCGCGCAGCAGTCTGTGGCGGCCGTTGTGCGTGCTCCGGCGCGCGTAGTGTCCGGTGGCCAGCACGTCGGCCCCGAGCGTCTTCGCCCGCTCGAGCAGCGCGTCGAACTTGATCCACTGGTTACAACGGACGCACGGATTGGGGGTTTTTCCGGCCGAGTAGTCGCTGTGGAAATTCGAGATCACCGTCTCTTCGAAGCGCTCGGCGAAGTTCAGCACGTAGAAGGGAATCCCGAGCACGTCGGCGACCCTGCGCGCGTCCGCGGCCGCGCCGACGTTGCAGCAACCCGAGTCCAGGTTCGCGGCCTCACCGCGCCACAGCTTGAGCATGATGCCGGTCACGTCGTAGCCCTGCTCGAGGAGAAGTGCCGCGGCCACGGAGGAGTCGACCCCGCCCGACATAGCCACCACGGCCTTCGGCCGCCGGGACTCTAGGCGCTGCGCACCTTCCGCCCCGGACCCCGCGGCCACCACGGCCTTCGGCCGCCGGGACTCCACTACCCCACGCTCCGGGCGCGCTCGACGATGCCGGGAAGCACCTCGAGCACCGCGTCGACGTCGGAGTCGGTGGACTCGCGCCCGAGCGAGAAGCGCACGCTGCCCGCAGCGATGTCACGGGGAACGCCGATGGCGAGCAGGACGTGCGAGGGATCGATCGCCCCGGACTGGCAGGCGGACCCCGCCGAACAAGCGATTCCTGCGGAATCGAAGAGCAGCAACAGAGTCTCTCCGTCGGCGCCGGAGAAGCTCACGTTGAGGGTTCCTGGCACTCGCTTGGAGGGATGGCCGTTGAGACGGGCTCCCTTGATGGAGTCCTCTATTCCAGCCCACAGCCTCGCCCGGAGCGCGCCGACGCGCTCGATCTTGTGGTCGACCTCCTTGGCCGCGATCTCGGCCGCGCTCCCGAGTCCCGCCAAGCCGGGCACGTTGAGAGTGCCGGAGCGCCGGCCTCCCTCGTGACCGCCGCCGTGCAGGAGCGCCTCGACGGGAGCATGACTGCGCGCATACAGGAAGCCGACACCCTTCGGCCCCCCGAACTTGTGCGCAGAGAACGCTGCAAAGTCGACCCCGAGCTCGTGAAGATCGACGGGCAGGTTTCCGAGCATCTGCACTGCGTCGGTGTGCACCAGCGTCGATGGGTTGACGCCCTTCACCGCCCGCGCGATCGCAGCCACAGGCTGTGCGGTGCCGATCTCGTTATTGACGGCCATGATCGAGACGACGACGGTGCTCGGCCTGACGGCCGCGGCGACCTCGTCCGGATCGACGATCCCGTCGGCGCCCACAGGCAGCACCGTAACCTCGAACCCGTTGCGACCGAGCCACTCGACCGAGTCGAGCACGGCGTGGTGCTCGAAGGCGCTGGTAATGACGTGATCGCCGTTGCCCCGCAGCTTGGATGCGGCCCCCTTGATGGCGAGGTTGTCGGCCTCGGTGCCCCCTCCGGTGAAGATGATCTCGGCCGGACTCGCCCCGACCGAGGTGGCCACGCGATCGCGCGCGTCCTCGACGATCTCGCGCGCGGCCCGCCCGTAAGCGTGTACGGACGAGGGGTTGCCGAAGTCGCCCCGCAGGACGGCGACCATTGCTTCGGTCACCTCGGGGAGCACCGGCGTCGAAGCAGCGTAGTCGAGATAGGGCATGGTCTCAGGATAAGGGCGTCGGAGACTCCCCGAGGCGATCTGGGAGAACGGTGTGAGTGGACCGGCACCGAGGGTAGGACCACTCATCACCACCGACCAAGCGGAGGGAACATGATCGGGCTCAAGAAAGTAAGGGACCTGTCCGTCGTCGATCAACGGGGCGAGGAGAAGAGCCTTCCAATCGCGGCGGCGAGCGCGCTGCTGAGGGTGCGGGATCACATCCTCGTGCTATCGGATGACGAACACCAGATGGCGATCTTCGAAGAGGGCAGCGACGAGCCGGGCCGGCTCATCAAGGTGATCGAGGGGGACACGCCTAGCAGCTCCGACGAGCGCGCCGACAACAAGCCCGATTTCGAGTGCATGGCCCTCCTGGCCCCCTTCGGACGCTTCGAGCACGGAGCGGTCCTCGGCCTCGGTTCCGGCTCCAAGCCCGACCGCGACAAGGCGACGCTTCTGCCACTCGCCGAGGACGGAACGCCCGAGGCCGGCTTCGAGAAGGTCGATCTCGGCCCCCTCTACGAACGGCTGCGCGCAGACATCGACGACCTGAACATCGAGGGCAGCTCGGTGGTGGGCGATGTCTTTCGACTGATGCAGCGCGGCAACGGGCCGCGGGGCCGCAACGGGCGGGTGGACCTCGACCTCGCCGCCGTCTGCACCGCGCTCGACGACGGCGAGCCCCTTCCCGCCGAGGCGGTACAGACGATCGAGTTCTACGACCTCGGTCAGATGAAGGGCGTCCCCCTGTGCTTCTCGGACGCCTCGCCGCTGCCGGACGGATGGATGACGTTCATCGCCTCGGCCGAGGTAGAAGGTGGGTACGTCGGGTCCTCGATCGGCGTCATGGACGGCGCGGGCGCGATCGTGATGAACGAGCCGGTCGACCACGCTCTCAAGCTCGAAGGTCTGTCGGCGCGCGTCGACAACGACGAGATCCATCTCCTGATGGTCAGCGACGCCGACGACCCGGATCTCCCCTCTCCCCTCATGGAGACCCGCCTGAGGTACGACCGAAGCTAGTGAGCGTGGCCAAACGGCTGCTCTGCGCCCCAAAACGCCACAACGAACCCCGTAGTCCGGGCCATACAAGAATTCGGGACCGGCCCCCTCTCTGGGACCGGCCCCGAACATCTGTCGAGTCAGAACAGCTACGGCGCCGAGACTGCCTCCAGCGCATCGACGATGCCGAAGCCGTAGACCGGCGTGTAGGTGCCGCGGGTGCCGACGCCCGGGGTGCGAGCGGTCGACTTCAGCACGCTCTCGACCTCTTCTCGATCCCGGCCCTGGCCGGTCAGCAGCGCGGCGACTCCCGCGACGTGCGGTGTCGCCATCGAGGTGCCGGCGTAGAAATCGTATCCAGGAGTCCCAACGTTGTCGGTGCAGAAACCACCGGCCTCCTCGGGCACGGTCGAGATGATGTCCTCCTCGCAGGCGAGGAAGGCGGCGCCGCCCGGCCCGGCGACGACGTTGGTCGCCGATTCGTCGAGCGCGAAGTTCGAGTAGCTCGCCTTGTTCTCTAGACGATCCGTTGCGACGACGCAGAGCACATCGGAGTCGAAGGCGGGCTCGCCACAGATCGAAGCGAAGTCGTTGCCCGCAGCGGCGACCACGACCACTCCCTTAGACACCGCGTAGTCAACGGCCTCGCGCGTCTCGGAGATGAGACCCGTGATTGTCAACGCCTGGACTCCGGGGAGCGCGCCGAGGCTCATGTTGATGACGTCGGCGCCGTTGTCGACCGACCAGCGGATGCCGGCCGCGATCTCCTCGAAACTGCCGCCCTCGTTCGTTAGCACTTTCACAGCAAGCATGTCGGCCTCGGGGGCCACCCCGGCGATGCCGATGCCGTTGCCCGTGATGGCGGCGGCGCTACCTGCAACGTGGGTTCCGTGCGGGTGATGGCCTTCCTCCTGGGCCTCGGGTGGGCCTGACTCCCAGTCACCGTTTCCGCACGGTCCGGAGTCGGCGCAGCCGGTGAAGGTCGCTCCACCGACGATCTTGTCGGCGAGGTCGGGGTGGTCGAGGTCGATGCCGGTGTCGACGATGGAGATTACCTGGCCGGCGCCGGTCGCAGTGGCCCAAGCCTCTTCGGCGTTGATCTGCTTCGGGCCCCACTGATAGAGCTCGTAGTACTCGTCGTTGGGTACGATGGGCTGAGACTGCTTGGACTTCTTGCCCTTGTCGGGTCCCTTGGCGCGGTCGGGCGGGCCCGCGTAGACGGGTGCCGCGAGCACCAGGGCCAGGGTCGCGGCCAGGATCATGATGATTCGTCGGTGCATCTGCTCATCCCCCTTGAAAGGCGTCCGGTCTTCTCTTCTCTGGTGTCGTTCCCTCTGGTACCCAGGGTTCGACTCCGGCGTGAAGAGACCTGCCCACGTCTGTCGATTCGGCACCATCCATTAAAAGGAAAGAAAAGGTCAGTAGCTGATGTGATCGGGCCGCCGAAACCAGCGCTCGATGACCTCGCCTGCTTCCTCGCTCGACACCCTGGACATCGCCAGGGAGCGACCGGTCACGTCGGCCGCAAGCTCGGCGTAAAGCCATTCGTCGTCGAATCCGATCCTGGCCGCATCGGCCCGGAGGTTGGCGAAGAAGACGTGGTCCACGCGCGCCCAGTAGAGCGCCGCCATGCACATGGGGCAAGGTTCGCTGCTGCTGTACACAACGCATCCCGTCAGCCTGTGGTCGTCGAGCGTCCGGCATGCCTCCCTGATCGCCAGAACCTCAGCATGGGCGGTGGGGTCCTTGTCGGCGAGCACGCGATTGCGGCCGCGTCCCACGATCTCGTCATTGCGCACGACGATTGCGCCGAAGGGTCCCCCTGCGTCGTCTTCCAATGCCTCGGCGGAGAGGTCGATGGCAATACGCATAAACAGCGAACTGGCTTCTTTGGTCACGGCCCACAATGATCCACTACAACGGGGCCAAGGCGTGGATTGACGCGCCTTTCGGCTCAATCACCCCCCGGGGGTTGCCGATGCTCTCCTCGTGCCAGACATTCATGATTTCCTCAAGTTCGTCGTCGACAACAACGCCTCCGATCTCCATCTGAAAGCCGGTTCGCCGCCCAGTGTGCGCGCCTCCGGCCATCTCAGGCGGACGGAGTTTCCGCGGATGAGCGGAGCCGACTCGGAGCAGGCCGCCATGGCGATGATGAGCGAAGACCACATCGCAGAGCTCAAGACCAAGGGCGAGGTTGATTTCGCCTACTCCGAGCCGGGGGTCGGTCGCTTCCGCGTCAACGTTCACAAGCAGCGCGGGAGCATCGCTCTCGCCGCTCGACTAGTGCTTGCGTCCGTGCCCTCGTTTCACTCGCTTGGGCTTCCGCCCGCGGTCGAGCAACTCGCCGGGGAGCATCGCGGACTGCTGCTCGTCACGGGACCGACGTCATCGGGCAAGACGACCACGACCGGCGCCATCATCAGTCACATCAACGCGACGCGGCCGGCCCACATCCTCACCATTGAAGACCCCATCGAGATCCTGCACAACGACCAGATGTCGGTCGTGACGCAGCGGGAGATCGGCATGGACACCGGCGACTTCGCCACGGCCTTGCGAGCCGCCATGCGCCAGGACCCCGACGTCATCTTCGTAGGTGAGATTCGAGACACAGAAACCGTAAGGGCCGCTCTTCAAGCCGCCGAGACCGGTCACTTCGTCGTCGCCACGATGCACACCACCGACGTCGGCGAGACCGTCAACAGGGTCATCGACTTCTTCCCCCCGCACCAGCAGAACCAGGCGCGCGTCGCGCTCGCCAGCACGCTCGCGGGTGTGGTCACACAACGACTTCTACCTCGCAAAGGCGGGGGCCGCGTCGCTGCGATCGAGATCATGGTCATGAACGGTCGCATCCGTGATCTCATCCTCAACGCGGAAAAGACTCACCTGATGCACGAGATCATCGCCGAGTCCGGCTTCTACGGGATGCAGACCTTCGACCAGGCGATGCTTGGTCTCTACCGCCAAGGTCTCGTCACGCTCGACGATGCGAAGGACGCAGCGACGAACGCTCACGACTTCCAGATCGCACTACGTTCCGAGGGTCTCCAAGAGATCTAGCGCGGGTGGTCGATCGGTTCGAACGAGTCGAGTATCTCGTTCGCCGAATCCGTCCTCCCACCTCGAGATTCCAGAGGACCGGCGGCGAGCGTGGCCAGGGACTGATCACCTCGAGGCGCGATGACTCTCGCGGTGAACCAGATTGGAAAGTCGTCCTTGGTCGTTGCGGTCCCGGTAAGCTTCAACCGCAGGCTGCCTCTCATTCGGTCCGCGCGAACAACTCCGACTGAAGCTTCGTCATAGGTCTCGTCGATCAAGGAAACGAAGTCCTCGTAGGCAAGCTCGATTCCACCTGAGGGGCCTACTCCGAACGAGATGGCGACTTGCCCATCCGCGCTCAAGAGCTCTGTAAGAGTTCCGGTCTCGCGCACCGTCCAGCTCGAGGGGTAGGAGAAGCCGTAACCACCGCCTACATTCACATAGCTACCGTCGAAGGGTCCGTCCTCTTCGGGGCTCTCCGCAGGCGTGATGGGTCGCTGCGTCAGCGCCGAGACGCTGCCATGGTCGGCCGCGGGTAGGTTCTCGACAA
>JALZIB010000121.1 GCA_030860505.1 Actinomycetota bacterium | reverse complement strand
ACCAGCACGCTGCCGGCCTTGCGTAACGCGGGGTTCGCCCCGAGCTCGGCCAGGATGTCGGGGGTCGGCTCGAGAACGACCTCCGGGGGACCCTCGGCCTTCTTGAGCTTCTTGTCGGCGTGGGCCACGGGCTTGAAATCGGCGACCGCGGCGGCCTTTACGATCACGTCGGCATCGGGGGTTATGCCAAGCACCGCCGCACGCATCTCGTCGGCGGTGTGGACGTCGATCACCTCGATGCCGGGAGGCTGCGTGAGGTTGTTCGGCCCCGACACGAGGGTGACCTTTCCACCCCTGCGTGCAGCCTCGCGCGCAATGGCGAAGCCCATCAGGCCGGACGAGCGGTTTCCGATGAAGCGCACGGGATCGATCGGCTCCTGAGTGCCGCCCGCGGTGACCACGACGCGGCGACCGGCGAGATCTTGCGCCCTGCCGAGCGCACCAAGGACCGCAGTGACTATCTCCTCCGGCTCGGCCATCCGCCCCATGCCGGCGTCGCCCGACATCAGTGGGCCGGCGTGGGGGCCGACCTGGAGCACGCCTCGTTCGACGAGCACCTCGAGGTTTGTCGACGTTGCGCGGTTGGCCCACATCTCGGCGTGCATTGCGGGGGCCACGACGATCGGGCATTGCACTGACAGCAGCGTCGCGGACAAGAGGTCGTCGGCCAGTCCGGCCGCCATCTTGGCCAAGGTGTTGGCCGTAGCAGGCGCTACCACGGCTGCTGCAGCCCCTCGCGCCAGCTCGACGTGTGGCGCGTCGGGGCCGGATCCGAAGAGCTCGCGCGCGACCGGGTTGCCGGTCACTCCGGCGAAGGTCTGGTCGCCGATAAAACGTTCGGCGGAGCGGGTCATCACGACCCTGACGTCGGCTCCCGCCTGCGTCAGCGAGCGGGCGACGTGCACCACCTTGTAGGCGGCGATGCCCCCGCTTACGGCAAGAACGATCTTCCTACCGCCGACGTCGAGAGCAGCGGTCTGGCTCATGGGCCGAGGGTCCCTACTTGATGCCGTCGCCGGTGCGCTCGTAGGAGATCTTGCCCTCTGCGATCTCGGTGAGAGCGATGGACAGCGGCTTCGGGGCCCGGTCCGGGTCGAGCGGAATCTGCGGAGGCGTGAACTCCGCGATGCCCTCACCCAGCTGGCTGAAGTAAGAATTGATCTGGCGGGCGCGTTTGGCGGCCAGGATCACCAGCGTGTACTTGGAGTCGACGCCGGTCAGCAGCGTCTCCATCTTCGGCTCGATCATGATCAGTCCTTCGCTCGCTGTTGGAGCTCGTGCGCCGTAGCGCGCGAGACTACGTTCGCTTGTGCGGTGTCTCCAGTATACGGATGACCTCGTCAACCGCGTCCTCGATCCGGTCGTTGACGATGATGTGGTCGTAGGCGCCCTTGGCCTTGACCTCGTCGTAGGCGGCCTCGACCCGCCGCCTCATGGTCTCGGGGTTCTCGGTACCCCTCCCTCTCAGGCGGCTCGAGAGGTCCTCGAGCGAGGGTGGCTCGATGAAAATGAGGATCGCCTCCGGGGCGGCCCGTTTTACGGCGAGCGCACCCTGGATGTCGAGCTCCAAGATGACGTCACGACCCGCCGACAGGGCCGCATCGACCGGCGCGCGCGGCGTTCCGTAGAGGTTTCCGTAGACCTCGGCCGTCTCGAGGAAGGCCCCGCGGTCGCGGCCCGCGACGAAGTCCCGCTCGGTCAGGAAACGATAATTGATGCCGTCGACCTCACCCCTGCGGGCCGGTCTCGTCGTCGCCGAAATCGAGAGGACGAGCTCGGGGCGGCGCCTCAGCACGCCCGACACGACCGTCCCTTTTCCCGCACCCGACGGGCCTGAGACGACGAAGAGGCGGCCTCGCCCTCGTGAATCGGACACCAGGCGCGCCTAGCGCCGAGCGAACTCGGTGAGCAGATTCTCCTTCTGCTTGGCGCCCAGGCCTCGCATGCGTCGAGACTCCGAGATGTCGAGCCGCTCCATGATCTTTCTGGCTCTGACCCGGCCGACGCCGGGCAGCGACTCGAGCACGGTGGACACCTTCATCTTGCCGACGATCTCGTCACCCGTGCGCTCCAGCAGCTCCCTAAGCGTGGTCCTGCCGCTCTTCAACTGCTCCTTGAGATCGGCTCGCTTGCGCCGGGCGACGGCGGCTTTCGCCAGAGCCTGCCTTCGTTGTTCGTCGGTAAGCGGAGGTGGCAGTGGCATCGAGACATCCTCCTGATCGCATGAGCGAATCGGTCGAGTTGACGAAAAGTGCTTCGGCCCGCCGGCGTCGTCCCGTACCTCGCGCCGACCGAGGGCCGTGCCGGAGTATAGGCACTCGGGGAACTCCCTCGCAACGCGCACGTCGCTCTTTTCCCTGCTCACAGGCCATCTGTCGCCGACCCCTAGACCTCGAGGCGCCTGCTGCCGGGATCCGAAATGGGGTGGCGCGCGGCGCACAGGGGACACTCTTCCGGCTCCCATGATCTCGTTTTGAGCCGCACCAACGCCCGCAGGGGGGCGCCGAAGTCGGGAGGCGCGCTCGCCTCGCTGCGGTCGATGAGGGCACCCACCCCGGCAACTCGAGCGCCGCTCGCACGCACAAGATCGACGACCTCACGGGCGGATCCCCCGGTGGTGACGACGTCTTCAACCACCAGAACGCGCTCCTCGCGACCGAGTGAGAACCCGCGCCGGAAGACCATAGCGTCGCCGCTTCGCTCCGCGAAAATCGAGCGCGCCTCCGCCGCGAGCGCGGTGGCGAATCCAAGCACGATCGCTCCCACCGCGGGAGCGGCAACGACGTCGAAGTCGCCGTCAAAGTTGCGCGCCAGACTCTCGCCGAGAGAGCGCGCCGTCTGCGGATCCTCGAGCACCCGGAACTTCTGCACGAAGAGATCGCTGTGTCGCCCGGAGGAGAGCCGAAAGTGTCCGTGCAAGATGGCGCCCTTGAGTTCGAGGACCTCGAGGATCTCGTCTGAGCTCACGTCAACGAGTGCAGCATCTCGGCCGCGGCTCTCGAGGGATCGGGGGCCGCGGTGATCGGGCGTCCGACGACGAGCAGGTCGGCGCCGGCGTCGAGCGCCGCGCGGGGCCCGAGAACCCTGCGCTGATCGCCGGCGTCCGAGCCGGGGGGACGGATGCCGGGAACCACTAACTCCGGACCCGCCCCGAAGCGCTGCCGCAGCGACGCGACCTCGAGCGGCGAGCACACCAGTCCATGCGCGCCCGCGTCCAGCGCGCGCTCGGCAAGCAGCACGACCGCATCCCTCGAACCGAGTGGGTGGCCGAGCCGGTTGAGCTCGGCGTCGTCCAAGCTCGTGAGCACCGTCACCGCGAGCACGCGCAAATTCTGCCCGGCGGCGGCCACCGCCGCCTTCACCATGTCGTATCCGCCGCCGGCGTGAACCGTGACGTAGCGGGCGCCGAGCGCATCGATCGCGCTCGTGGCCCCCTCGACCTGCGCGGGGATGTCGTGCAGTTTTGCGTCGACGAAGACGGGACGGGACGACTTCAGTTCGCTCACCAGCTCCGTCCCGGCGCCGTAGATCGACGTGAGTCCGATTTTGAAGACCCCGACGGAGGCTTCGGTCGCGCGCGCGACCTCCAGGGTGCGAGCAACGTCTGGGAAGTCGAGCGCAACACAGATCGGACTGCGCTGCGAGCTCATCTAACCCTCGGTCTTGACGGCGCCAACGAGCTCCGAAACGGACGCGATGCCGTGGCGGTCCATGTACTCGGAGATGCCGGTGGTGACCTCGATCGAGGCCCTCGCATTGACGAAGTTGGCGGTGCCGACGGCAACCGCGCTGGCCCCCGCAAGGATCAACTCGAGCGCGTCGTTAGCCGAGGTGATTCCTCCCTGTCCGATGATCGGCACGTGCGGGAAGGCTCGGTGCACCTCCCACACCGCCCGCACCGCGACGGGGCGAAGCGCGGGGCCCGAGAGCCCCCCCGTAACACCGGCCAGCTTGGGCCGGCGGTGCTCGACATCGATGGCCATCCCGAACAACGTGTTGATGAGCGAGAGCCCGTCCGCACCCGCCTCTAGCGCCGCGCCTGCGATCTCGGGGAGCGAGGTCACGTTCGGCGACAGCTTCGGAAAGACGGCCATCCTGGGCAGGGCTTTCTTGACTCCCGCAACCACCGCCGCGGTCGCCTCGGGGCTGTGGCTGAACATGTTGCTGCTGTCTTCGAGGTTGGGGCACGAGATGTTGACCTCGACGGCGGCGACACCCCGGCCCCCGGAGCGCAGCTTGTCGGCGACCTTGACGTACTCCTCCACAGTGTTGCCGGCGATCGATGCGATCACCGACGCTTTCTTCTTCAACAACCAGGGTAGGTCGTGCGCGATGAAATGGTCGATGCCCTTGTTCTGAATCCCGATTGCGTTGAGCATCCCCGAGGGCGTTTCGCACATGCGGGGCGTCGGTTTGCCTTTCCAGGGAGCCAGAGTCGTGGACTTCACGATGATTCCGCCAAGCTCTTTGAGGTCGACGAAGAAGCTTCCCTCGCGGCCCGACCCGAACGTGCCCGAGGCCACGAGCACGGGGCTCGACAGCTCCACTCCTGCGAGTTTGATCGAGAGATCGGCCATCAGTTACCCGGCGGAGGATGCTCGCCGGCCGAGTCCTCAAAGCTTCCCTGGGCTACGGCCAGACCGGCCGTCGAGAGCTCGGCCTGATCCTCGGCCACGGGCCGCGCGGCCCCGTTCCACACCACCGAGGCGCCGTTGAACACTGGCCCCTCCGTGCAGGAGCGCGCGTAGGTGATCTCCTCCTCCGGTTCCTTGTCCTTGTCGCGCGACGCCTTTTTCTTCGTCTTCAACGGCATCACACAGGTCATGCACACTCCGAAGCCACAGGCCATCAGCTCCTCGACCGCGACCTGCACCGGGAGATTGTGCTCCGCGCCGATCGCGCTCACGGCTTCGAGCATCGCGTGCGGTCCACAGCTGTAGATGATGTCCGTCTCGCTCCGCTCGATCGTTTCCTCGAGCACGTCGGTGACGAGGCCCTGTTCCCCCGTGCTCCCATCGTCGGTCACGACGCGCGCGATCGAAGCGAGGCGACGGACTTCGATTGGGTTCAGCAACATGCGATTGCTGCGCGCCCCCAAGATGACGTCGACACGATGGCCTTCGTTGCGTAGGTCGTCGGCGAGAAAGAACAGCGGAGCAGCGCCGATTCCACCGCCCACAAGGAGGCAGTGCGCGCGGCCCTTCGGAAGAGCGAAACCGCGGCCCAGCGGACCCACGAGATCGACCATCTTGTGAGCTCTAAGTTGTGACAGGTACTGGGTTCCCGCGCCTCTGATATCGAAGACGATCTCGATCGTGGATGCCCACCCCCCGCGCTTGTGGACCCGGTAGACCGAGAATGGCCGCCGCAGGATGTGGGCGCTGCCCTCGCCGCAGCGAATGTTGACGAACTGCCCCGGCTGGACCCTCTCTCCGATCTCCGGGGCAACGATCGTCAGTGAGTGATAATGCTCGCCGTACTTCTTGTGCCCGAGCACCTCGCCTCTTGTCAGCAGCATCGCGCCGCCTCCACTAGCCTGCCTTTCCGTCTGTGCGTCCGGATGCTCCGTCATCTTCCTCCTGCCGTGCCATCACAGCTAGGAAGTCTTGCAGAGGCCGGACGGTCACGTCGCCGTCGATGAGCTTTTCGATCGCCTGCACGGCGGCGGCCATTCCTGGCATCGTCGTGACGCACGGAACCCCCGCCTCGACCGAAGCCGTACGAATGAAGTATCCATCGGTACGAGCCCCGCGTCCCAACGGAGTGTTGAAGACCAACTCGATCTCTCCCGAGGCGATCTTGTCGATGACGTTGGGCTCACCGTCGCCACCGGCCTTCGACGACACCTTGGCCACGATATCGACGTCGACGCCGGCGCGCCTCAGCACCTGCGCGGTGCCCCCTGTCGCCATGAGGTGAAAGCCGAGGTCGGCGAGGCGCTTGGCCGGAAAGATCACGGCCCGCTTGTCGCGGTTGGAGACCGAGATGAAGACCGTTCCTTTGGTCGGAAGCCTTACGCCGGCACCGGCCTCGGCCTTAGCGAAGGCGACGCCGAAGTTGGAGTCGATGCCCATGACCTCTCCGGTCGAGCGCATCTCGGGTCCGAGAAGGGTGTCGACTCCGGGGAAGCGCTCGAACGGCATTACCGCCTCCTTGACGGCGACGTGGGCCATGGTCTCGTGACCGAGTGAGCGCCAGGGCACCATTCCCTCGGCGCGAAGCTCGGCGAGCGACGACCCGGTCATGACTCGCGCCGCGACCTTGGCCAGCGGCACGCCCGTTGCCTTGGACACGAACGGGACCGTGCGGCTCGCCCTCGGGTTGGCCTCGATAACGAAGACCTGATCGTCCTTCACTGCGAACTGGACGTTGATGAGACCGCGCACGTCGAGGTCGCGGGCTATGGCATCGGTGTACTCGACGACGCGCGCGACCTCGTCGGAACCGAGGGTAAAGGGCGGAAGAGCGCACGCCGAATCACCCGAGTGAACTCCCGCCTCCTCGATGTGCTCGAGCACACCTCCGACGTAGAGTTCCGTGCCGTCGAAAACCGCATCGCAATCGACCTCGATCGCGCCCTCGAGGAAGCGGTCGATAAGCACGGGGTGTGCGGGGCTGACCTCCGCGGCGGTGGTCATGTAGCGTTCGAGCGAGTCCGACTCGTAGACGATCTCCATCGCCCGGCCACCGAGCACGTACGACGGCCGCACCAGGACCGGATAGCCGATCAAGTTCGCGACAGCGCGCGCCTCGGCCACCGAGCGGGCCATGCCGTTAGCGGGATGAGGCAGGCGCTGGTCGGCGAGGAGGTCGCCGAAGCGCTCGCGATCCTCGGCTCTGTCTATGGCGTCGGGTTGGGTGCCGAAGATGGGCACGCCCGCGCGTTCAAGACGGCCCGCCAGCTTCAGCGGGGTTTGGCCCCCGAGCTGCACGATGACGCCTGTAGGACGTTCCTTCTCGACGACGTTCATGACGTCCTCGAAGGTCAACGGCTCGAAATAGAGGCGGTCCGAGGTGTCGTAGTCGGTCGACACCGTCTCGGGATTGCAATTGAGCATGATGGTCTCGAATCCGGCGTCGCCGAGCGCGAACGCCGCATGCACACAGCAGTAGTCGAACTCGATGCCCTGTCCGATGCGATTGGGCCCCGACCCGAGGATCAGCACCTTGGCGCGCTCGCTCGGAGTGACCTCGTCTTCTTCTTCGTAGGTCGAGTAGAAGTACGGCGTGTAGGCCTCGAACTCTGCGGCGCAGGTATCGACGGTCTTGTAGGTCGGCAGCACGCCGAGCGCAACCCGACGCGCCCGGACCTCGCCCTCCGAACAACCCACGAGCTCGGCGATGCGCGCGTCGGAGAAGCCGAGCCGCTTCGCCCGCTTCAATTCCGGAGCACTCAGGTCACCGAGGAAGCCGACCGCCTCAAGCATTTTGCGCCGCTCGACGATACGCGCGATCTGGGCCACGAACCAGGGGTCGATTCTCGAGCGTCCTGCGACCGTGGGGATGTCGGCGCCGAGGTAGAGGGCCCGCTCGACGAGGTGGAGCCGTTCCTCGGTCGGAGCGGCGATGCGCTCGAGACAGTCGTCGAGGCCGGCGGTGAAGCCGGGCCCTCCGATTCCGTCGACATCGCGCTCCAGCGAGCGAAAGCCCTTCTGCAGAGCCTCGGCGAAGGTCCTGCCGATCGCCATGACCTCGCCCACGGACTTCATCTTGGTTCCCAGCACCTTGCTCGCGCCGGCGAACTTCTCGAAGTCGAAGCGCGGGATCTTCACGACCACGTAGTCGATGCTGGGCTCGAAGCTCGCCGGCGTCTTCTTGGTGATGTCGTTGGTGATCTCGTCGAGCGTGTAGCCGACCGCGAGCTTGGCGGCGATCTTTGCAATCGGGAACCCGGTCGCCTTCGATGCGAGCGCGGAGCTGCGCGACACGCGCGGGTTCATCTCGATCACGACCCGACGGCCGCTCGCCGGGTCGACTGCAAACTGGACGTTGGATCCACCGGTCTCGACGCCGATCGCCCGCATCACACGCGCCCCGTCGTCGCGCATGCCCTGGTACTCGACATCGGTCAGGGTCATTGCCGGCGCCACGGTGATCGAGTCGCCCGTGTGCACCCCCATGGGGTCGAGGTTCTCGATCGAGCACACGACCACGACGTTGTCGTTGCGGTCCCGCATGAGCTCGAGCTCGAACTCCTTCCACCCGGAAATGGATTCCTCGACCAAGACCTCACCGATCGAGCTCAAGCGGATGCCCTCGGACACAACCGGGACGAGCTCGTCGGGGTTGCCCACCACTCCCGAGCCGCCCCCGCCCAGGACGTAGCTGGGCCTGATCACGACGGGGAAGCCGAGCTCATCGGCGGCGGCGATCGCCTCGTCGACCGAGTAGGCGAAGGCCGAGCGCGGCAGATCGATGCCCGCCTCCTGCATGACCTGCTTGAACACCCGCCTGTCCTCGGCGCGCCGGATGATCTCGGGCGTCGCGCCGATTAGCTCGACCCCGTGGGCCTCGAAGACGCCCTCCTTCGCCAGGTCCATCGCCGCGTTGAGGCCAGTCTGGCCGCCCAGCGTGGGAAGCGCCGCGTCCGGCTTCTCGCGCGTGATGACCTTGGCTATGAAGGCGGGCGTGATGGGTTCGATGTAGGTGGCGTCGGCGAATTCCGGATCGGTCATGATCGTGGCCGGATTCGAGTTGACGAGAATGACCCGGTAGCCCTCGTCCCGCAGCACCTTGCAGGCCTGCGCTCCCGAGTAGTCGAACTCGCAGGCCTGTCCGATGACGATCGGACCCGAGCCGATGACGAGGATGCTCTCGATATCCCGCCGCGCCGGCATTAGTGGCCCACTACTCGTAGCTCACGATCTCGATGCGGTTTCCTGCCGGATCGCGCGTGTAAAAACGACGCCGCCCCGCAATCGGCCTGGCTTGCTCGATGTGACACCCATTGCTGCGGAGACGCTCGATTACGCCCGCGGGGTCGTCAACCACGAGCCCGAAGTGGGCCGCCGACGGCGGGTTGTGCGTGTCGAGCGAAACGTGCAGTTGCTGGCGGCCAACCTCGAACCATCCGCCGGCGGCCCGAGCCCCGTCGGGCTTGTCGAGCCGCTCGAGCCCAAGACAGCTTTGGTACCACTCGAGCACTTCGGTCTCGAGCTCCTCGGGCGTCGTGACGTTGACGTGGTCGAAGCCGGCGACCGAGAACTCACTCACGGGTGCAGCCTCACTTACGAGCGGCCCCCTTGGCCTCTGCCCTGCGGCGGTCGCGCTCCTTCTTTCTTCTCTGCCGGTCTCTCTTCCAGCGGATGGACTTGCGGTCTCCTCGAGCCATATGGCCTCCTCTTGTGCCGGGTGGGCTTGTGTAGTGACTTCAATCTATTCCCTCTTAGACAACGCTCCCTGTGGGCTCGAACTCCGCTATCAGCTCGCGGAAGCGCTCGAACAGGTAGCGCGAGTCGTGGGGGCCGGGCCCGGCCTCCGGGTGGTACTGGACGCTGAAGCAGATCCTCTCGACCTCGAGCCCTTCGACCGTGCCGTCGTTGAGGTTCACGTGGGTCAGGCGGGCCGAGGTCGCCTCGAGCGAGGCGGGATCGACCGCGAACCCGTGGTTTTGACAGGTGATTTCGACGCGCTCTGAGTCGAGTTGTTTGACGGGGTGGTTGCCACCCCTGTGTCCGAAGGGAAGCTTGAAGGTCTCGGCCCCCAGAGCGAGCGCGAGCACCTGGTGACCGAGGCAGATCCCGAACACGGGGACCCGTCCCAGCAGGGCGCGCGTGGTCTCGATCCCGTAAGTGACGGGCTCGGGGTCGCCGGGCCCGTTCGATAGAAAGATCCCGTCGAAGCCCGCGTCGACGATCTCGTCCGCCGGTGTCGTCGCGGGAACGATCGTGACGTCACACCCGCTCGCCGCAAGGAGGTCGAGGATGTTGCGCTTCATGCCGAAGTCGACGGCCGCCACACGTACTCTCGGGCTGTCCCCGAAGCGAGCGAGAAGGCCCGCCGTGGCCGGTGAGTGCTCCGCCCCCGCCGCGTAGCCCGTGCCGGCTCTCCCCTCGAGCTCGTCCGATCCCCACTCGAACCGCTCCGGAGTCGAGACCTCCCTCGCGAGGTCGGCTCCGATCATGCTGCGCGACGAGCGCGCCACATCGACGAGCTCGTCCGCGCCCAGCGGCTCGGTCGTCAATGCACCGCGCATCGCGCCCCGGTCGCGCAGGTGGCGGGTCAGCCTGCGCGTGTCGACCTCTGCGATGCCGCAGACGTCATGGCGCTTGAGGTAATCGGCGAGCGAGCCCTCCGAGCGCCACGACGACGCCACCGGCGACTCCTCGCGCACGACGAAACCCGCGACCCAGGGCCGCCACGACTGATCGTCCTCGGCGGTCACGCCGGTGTTCCCGATCTGCGGGGCCGTCATCGTTACGATCTGCCCGTGGTAGCTGGGGTCGGTGAGCACCTCCTGGTAGCCGGTCAGCCCCGTGTTGAAGCAGACCTCACCGGTTGTCGTCCCGCTTGCACCGAAACCAACGCCCTCGAAGATGGCGCCGTCCTCGAGCGCGAGGACGGCGCGTTGGGTCATACCAGAACCTCGTTCAGCACCTGCGAGTCGCGCACCGTCGGGCGGCCCCGGAAGAAGGTGTGCAGGACCTTCCCGGTGAGCTCCTTGCCGGCGAAAGGCGTGTTGCGGCTCTTCGACTGCAGGCCGTTCGCGTCGACGGTCCACCGGGCGGACGGGTCGAAGACCACCACGTGAGCCGCCGAGCCGACCTCGAGCGACCCCTGGTCGCTCAGCCCGAGGATGCGGGCCGGCCGGGTCGACAGGGCCTCGATCACGCGGCTCAGGTCGAGGTGTCCGGGCTCGACCAGCATCGTGATCGCCAGCCCCAGCGCGGTTTCCAGTCCCAGCATTCCAGGCGGAGCGTAGGTGAACTCCTGATCTTTCTCCTCGACGGCGTGGGGCGCGTGGTCCGTGGCTATGGCGTCGATCGTGCCGTCGGCGAGGCCTTCGATGATCGCCTCGACGTCCGATTGACCGCGCAGCGGTGGGTTCACCTTCATGAGTGGGTCGTAGTTCTCGAGCGCGGCGTCGGTCAACGTGAAGTGATGAGGAGTCGCCTCCGCGCTGATGCGCGCACCTTCGGCCTTAGCTCGTCGCACGAGCTCGACGGTTCCGGCGGTCGAGACATGCAGAAGGTGCAGCTTGCATCCGGTCAGCCTCGCAAGAGCGATGTCGCGCGCGGCCATAAGCTCCTCCGCCTCCGCGGGGATCCCGCGCAGCCCGAGCTTGACCGACCGCTCTCCTTCGTGCATCTGCCCCTCGGCGGCGAGTGCGGCGTCCTCGCAGTGCTCGGCGTAGACGGCGTCGAAGGCGACGAGGTACTCCATCGTGCGCCGCGCAAACAATGAGTCCTGCACGCCGTGCCCGTCGTCGGTGAACATCGTGACCCGGGCGGCCGAGCGCGCCATCTCGCCGATATCGGCCATCTTGGTGCCCTCGAGTGAACGACTGAGCGCTCCGGCCACACGCACATCCACCATCCCCACCTCGCGTCCCAGCGCCCACACCTTCTCGGCCACCGACGAGGTGTCGCACACGGGGTCGGTGTTCGGCATCGCGCAGAGCGCGGTATAGCCGCCCGCGGCGGCGCCTGCGCACGCGCTGGCGATCGTCTCCTCGTCTTCACGCCCCGGCTCGCGCAGGTGCGTGTGGAGGTCGACGAAGCCGGGAGCGATGATCGCGCCGTCCGCGTCGATGACCTCGGCGCCCGCGTGGCTAAGGGATGCGCCGATGGCCGCGACCGCGCCGTCTTCGATGCGTACGTCGGCGGTCTCGTCGCGCTCACCCTTGGGATCGACGACGCGCCCTCCCGTGATCAGGTAGGCCGTCATACGACTTCCTTCTCGCGAGGCCGGTTTCGGTTCGGGTGCTCAACGGCCTCGCCCCCGAACTCATTCGTCCCTCCGAGCATCAAGTACAGCAGGCTCATTCGCACCGCGAGGCCGTTGGCGACCTGGTCGAGGATGATCGAGCGAGGCGACTCCGAGACGTCTGCCGATATCTCGACGCCGCGGTTCATGGGGCCGGGATGCATGACCAGCGAGTCGCGCGGCATCAAGGCCTGGCGCCGGGAGTCGAGCCCCCACAGCGCCGCGTATTCACGCAACGAGGGAAAGAGCTGCTCGCTCTGGCGCTCCTTTTGGACCCGCAGCAGGTAGCAGATATCGACCTCGCCGATGACCGAGTCGAGATCGTGGGCCATGGTTGCGCCCCAGGTCGTGGCCTGAGCAGGGATCAGGGTGGGCGGTCCGACCAGCGTCACCTCGGCCCCCATGGTCACGAGCCCCTTGACGTTGCTGCGCGCGACGCGGCTGTGCAGCACGTCGCCCACGATGGCGACCCTCAGTCCCTCGAAGTCCTTGAAGTGCTGGCGTATCGAAAAGAGGTCGAGCAACGCCTGGGTCGGGTGCTCGTGAGCGCCGTCGCCCGCGTTCAGGACGCTCGCCTGCACCCAGCCGGCGAGCTGGTTGGGCGCGCCCGAGCTCGAGTGGCGCACGACGATGGCGTCGACACCCATCGCCTCGAGCGTCCACGCGGTGTCCTTGAAGCTCTCGCCCTTGGCGACCGCGGACTTCGAGTCGGCCGAGAAGTTGATGACGTCCGCACTCAGCCGCTTGGCCGCGAGCTCGAAGCTGATGCGCGTGCGCGTAGAAGCCTCGTAGAAGAGATTGCAGACCGTGCGCCCCCGCAGAGTCGGCAGCTTCTTGATCGGCCGGTCGGTCACCGAGCGAAGCTGCTCGGCTGTGTCGAGCACCTCGGTGATCTGCTCTGCCGAGAGCTGGTCCATCGACAACAGGTGTTTGATCATCGCGTCGGCTCCCCAATCAGGACGGCGTCCTCGCCGTCGATCTCCTCTAGATGGACCTTGACCGCTTCGTCTGGGGAGGTGGGCAGGTTCTTGCCGACGTGGTCGGCCCTGATCGGCAGCTCGCGGTGGCCGCGGTCGACGAGAACCGCGAGGCGAATCGCGCGCGGCCGTCCCAGGTCCAGTACCGCGTCGAAGGCCGCCCTGATGGTGCGCCCGGTGTAGAGGACGTCGTCGACGAGAACCACGATTCGACCGTCGACATCGCCGGGCACGGTCGTGGCCTCGAGGTTGCGCGGCCCCCTCAGCGCGACGTCGTCTCGGTAGAGAGTGACATCGAGTGCGCCCGACGGCACGTCGGTGCCCTCGAACGAGGCGATCGTCGTCGCCAGCCGGTCGGCGAGGGGCGCTCCCCTGGTGCGGATGCCGACGAGAACGAGATCGTCCGTGCCCTTGTTGTGCTCGACGATCTCATGGCCGATACGGGTCAGCGCCCGGCGCATGTCGGTGGCCTCCATGACGCGGGCCTTCACCGAGAAGTCGAGACCGGCGCTTCTCCCCGCTCGGGACGCGTGCATCAAAAAACGCCTCCTCGATCCGCAGGAGCGGCCGGGGAAGCGTGCGCGTGGCTATGCAGGATGTTCACCCCTTTCCGGCCTCACAGGGCCGATTTAAAGGCTGGTCCGTTGCAGGCTACACCGGCTGGCAAGCCTCTCCGCCGAGGTGGCAGCCCACGAGCGAGCCGCAACAGCAGATCATGGCATCTTTTCCTCCCTGCTTCGTGGCGTTTCTCATGCATCGATTCGGGAGTCGCCCCGTCCGAGCCGGTGATTGCGGCGCTAGGGGCGCAGAGCAGCCAATTGGCAGCACTCACTACCCAGGTAGCGTTTCCGGGAGTGAACGGTGTCCGATCTGAGCAAACGCGGGGGTCAGGCGTGGCTTTCGGTTTCGACGATCTTTCCGAGCAGGCCGTTGACGAAGCGGCCCGAGTCGTCGGTCGACAGCTCCTTCGCCAGCTCGACCGCCTCGTTGATGGCGACTGCGACGGGGATGTCGTCGCGCCAGATGAGCTCGTAGATCGCCATTCGCACGAGCGTGCGGTCGACGATCGGCATGCGCTGGATGGCCCAGCGGTCGGCGTAGCGGACGATCAGGACGTCGATGTCGGCCTGGTGAGCCTGGACTCCCTCGATCAGCGCGAGCGCGTAGCCCATGGCGTCGTCGTCGGGCTCGTCCTCTGCCGGTGGCGGAAGAGATTCGTTCTCGTCCGGGGGGGCCTGGTCGTCTGGGGTGGGCACGACCCAACCGTCGCGGCGCGCTCGCTCGAAGGCCTCGTGCGGAAGCACGTCACGGATCTCGGCCTCGTAGAGGACGTCGAGCGCGAGTCGTCGGGCGGCGCGGCGGGACTTCAAGGGAGCATCGCTAGGCCTTCGACGAGTACTGGCCGTTGCGGGTGTCGATCTTGATCTTGTCGCCGGTGTTGAGGAACAGCGGGACCTGCACGACGGCGCCGGTCTCGACGGTCGCCGGTTTCAGGGCGCCGGAGACGCGGTCACCCTTCATGCCGGGTTCGGTCTCTGTGATCGTCAGCACCATGCTGACCGGCAGGACCGCGCCGACCGGCCGACCCTCGTAGGTCTGCACGACACAGGTGGTTCCGTCGCTGAGGAACTTGCCGGCCTCGCCGAGAAGTTCGGCGTCGACGTGGACCTGCTCGTAGGTCTCGGAATCCATGAACACCAGACCGGCGTCTTCTTTGTAGAGGTACTGCATCTCGCGCTTGTCCAGCACCGCGAGCTCGACCTTCTCGTCTGCCCGGAAAGTTCGGTCGGTGACCGCACCGGTGTCGACGTTCTTGAGCTTGGTCTTCACGAAGGCGTGGCC
>JALZIB010000064.1 GCA_030860505.1 Actinomycetota bacterium | reverse complement strand
TGGATCGTCACGAGGTCCTCGAATCCGATCTCACGTCCGAGGAGGACCACGAGGAGATCAAGCGGGCGATCAGAAACGAGAAGAAGACCGTCTCAATGCCCAAGTTCCTCGACCGCTTTCGCCGCAGCGAAGCAGAATAGGCGTCTCCCCAAGTCCTCGAGGCAGCACGATGCCCGGCGATGCGTACCTATTCCAGACGGAGTCGACCTCGCCATCCCCGCCGGTGGCCTTGCCTTCACGGGCATCCGGCCAGGGTCGTGGATCCTGCTCCCCGCCGGTTGCACGACCACCTTCGTGTTCGGTGGAGACACTGAGATCGGAACAGCAGGACATGGCGCCAACGTCGGGGACGAGGTCACGATGGTGGCCGCACCCGGCGTGCTCATGAACATCGGCAAGGTCAGCCTCAGCCGCGACAATGGCATCGGCGACGACTTCGCACTCATCGAGATCTATCCGGCGATGCAGCAGTTCGTGAACCCCTCGATGACGCACTGGGCCGGCCCGACCGGTGAAGCCGCTCCCAAAGTTCGGTGACGCGGTCGTTCACTCCGGCCACGGCCTGGTGATAGGCACGGGCGGTACGCCGCGCGCCGGCCTTGTGACCTACACGGGTACGGACGACACCGGCAGCAACGGCAATGCCTTCGGGTGGGACGGGGCGGCGAGCCCCGGAGACTCGGGCTCGGCGGTTCGTAATGTCACCGGAGCTGCATTGGGAAACCTCACCCACCTCGTGGTGGGGACCGACTATCTCCCCGCCTTATCGCGGGTACGACCATCGGACGCATGCAGGCGCTCGCAGGGCCGGTGACCTCGGCCGACCTGATTCCAGACCCGCTGTATTAAGAGCTTTCACCAGAGCGAAGCGAGACTAAGGCCCCGGACTGCTCCCCGGGCCCTAGTCATGCCCGTGGCCGGATGCCGACCGGCTGGTGGCCGGGGCACAATCGAGGGCCGAACCCCTGGTATTCGCCTCCGCCTCATGACTACTGTGAACTATGGTCGGCTCCTTCGTCGGGCGGGTGTCCGAGCTCGCCGCCCTGACCTCCCTGACCGGTCGGTTGCACCAGTCCAGGCGCCCGATCGCGGCGCTCGTAGTCGGCGATCCCGGCTCGGGTAAAACCAGACTTCTCGGCGAGGTTCGCAACCAACTCGGGGCAACGACCGTGCTGACCCTCTCGGGCTACGAAGCCGGCCGGGAACTGCCGCTGGGAGGGGCGACTGAACTGCTGCACGCCCTCATCGAAACGGAACGCGAAGGGCCCCAGTTGAACGCGATGCTCTACCAAGAATCTGTGTCCGGCTCCGGGCCGGAGCTGCTCAGGATTTGCGAGTCCGCCCATCGCTGCCTATCGGAGTTCGACGGAGTCTTCGTGATCGTCGACGACCTGCACTGGCTCGATGACTCCACCGCTGCCTTGTGTCATTACCTGATGCGGGCAGCCGTCTTCTCAGGTCGCGCCTTGGGAGTGATCGTTGCGTCGCGTCCGTCGCCACAGGCGGCCGCCTTCGCCGACTCCATGAAACAGGTCTTCGCCGGCTCGGACGACTTCGCCGAGGTGGTTCTGGAGCCGCTCACGCGGGCCGAGGGGATGAAGATTGCCCAGGAGTTGGCGCCGCAGCTCAGCGACGACGACGCGGCAGCGTTATGGGGCGAGGCCGAGGGATCCCCTTTCTGGCTGGGGGTGCTGGCGCGTTCCGACCGGCGTTATACGGAACACGTCATATCCAGTCGTCTCAGGGGGATCTCAACCGACGCGGCCACATTGATGACCCTTCTGGTCGTGGCTGCTCGACCCGTCTCGATCGAGGAAGCTTGGTCGGAGCTGGCATGGGCGCCGGACAGGGTTGACTACGCGGGGCAAGAGCTGGTCGGACGCGGGGTCGTCCTCAGGTCCGTCAACACGCTCGCCGTATCGCACGATTTAGTCCGCGCTGCCGTGGAGCGTGACGTCCCGCCTGCGACGGCGCGCGACATGCACATTCAGATGGCGCGTCACCTCGAATCGGTTGCGCAAGGAGAGCTTTCACTACTCGCCGAGGCGCTGGCGCACCGGAGGGCAGCGGGCATGGATGCCGTCGATCTCGCACTTTCCCTTGCGGGCTCACCGCGCAGACGGCTCCTCGGTCTCGACGCGCTGGGCCAACTCGAGGCGATCGCGGACGAGGCGGTCTCAAGTCACCGCAACGCAGCAGCACTCAACGTGGCGGTTGCAGCGCTCGCCGCCGAGCTCCAGAATCATGACGCCGCCCTGGGACGATACGCGCTGGCGTGCGGCCTGTTCGAGGAGCCTGAGGCGCGTGCCCAAGCCGGGTTGGGGGCCGCCAGGGCGGCCTTCGAGTTGAGGCGCTATACCGAGGCGCGCGAGTGGCTGGCTCGAGCTCGAGCGTGGGCTCCGGAGAACGAGGTGCTGCGCGTCGAGCTGGACGTCCAGGAGGCGCTGGTGCTCCGGTGGCTGGGACACGAGCCGGATCGAGCTCGGAGGTTGTCGCGCGCGGCCCTCGTCGCGGCCCGTGCGTTGACGAGCGGTGGGCCCGATGGGAAACCGGATCCCTCGGTGAGGGGGGCTTACCTTTTCGCTCTGCGTGCGGAATTCGATGCGGCCTTTCAGGCAACCGATGTGCGCGCCAGCCTGGAGCTGTCCGACGAGATGTCGACGGTGGCTCGGGGCCGGGGAGAGCAGCAGTTGAAGGCAAGCATCAGCTCGTCGCTGCTTCTCATTGAGGCGGGGCGTGTGCGCGAGGCAGAGCCTCGCCTTCAGGCGGCTCGCCGATGGGCCCAGCAAGAAGTCTTTCCGCTAGCGCAGGTCGAGTCCGCCTTTCTCGCGGCGCTGAGCCTGCGCCACCTGGCTCGCTTCGACGAAGCCATGGAGCTGGCGCGCGAGGCCTCGGCGCTGGCCGTACGCGTCGGGACACCCACGCGCATGTCGTTTTCGTGGACGCGCGCCGTGCGACACCTCATCGAACTTTCCCAGGGCGGTTGGCAGAGGGCCTTGTCCGAGCTGAAGGCCGAGCTCGCGAGCGAAGAGGATCCTCACTACCGCCTTTTTTTGCGCTACAACCTTGCTGTGTCGACCGCCAGGCTGGCGCGGCCCTCCGAGGCATCCGCTGTGGTCTGGGAGCAGTTCGAGGGCGGCTCGAAGGATGCTCGGGTGGCTGGGTGTGATCGTTGCCGGGGCGAGTTCATGGTCCGTTTGGCCGAGTCTCTTGTTCGCATCGGTGCGGTGGATGCGGCCACCGACGTCCTCGTCGGGTGGGACCAGGATCATCCGGTGGCGCACCGTCAACAACGGTTCCTGAGGTCGTGGGTGGGCGCCCTGATTGATCGCAAACCGACCGGATCGGTCGACGCCGTGGCTTCGCTGGAACGCCTCATCGTTGAGGCGGATGAGATGGGCTTTGTGCTCGAAAGTCTGTGGGTCGAGCTCGACCGAGGCAGGGCACTGACTGCGATTGAACCGAAGAAGGCCGTTAGCGTGCTCGAAACTGTGGCGGATCGGGCAGCGGGTCTCGGGGCGAGAAACGAGGAGCGCGTTGCCCTGAGGTCGCTGCGTGCTCTGGGAGTGCGCACCTGGCGCCGGGCGCTAAGAGACCCAGCCTCGCTAACACCCCGCGAGCTGGAGGTGGCGCAACTCGTCGCGGATGGAGCCAGCAACCCGGAGATAGCCGAGGCGCTCTTCCTCGCACGCAAGACCGTCGAGCGGCACGTGTCGAACATCCTCGCCAAGACTGGAGTGCGTAACCGCACCGAACTGGCCGCCCGCCTCGGGCGTCGGGCTCCCGAGCCGGCACCTCGAAGGATGGGGGAGCTCCCCGATGAAAGTGCTCCCGCAGACCCATAGCGTCCTCCTTGTCGGATTTCCTCGTGAACGAAGGAGGAGCAATGAGAGATCGGTTGCGTTACACCGCCTTGGCGCTCGGTGCGATCCTGCTCATCGGAGGGGTGGCGCAGGCAACAGGTGGCTCAAGCAAGGGCGGAGGTTCCCAGATGCTCAGGTTCCTGGATGTGAGCGACAAGTTCGAGTTCGTTGACGTGGGCGAGCCTGCCGAGGGCGAGAGCGACTTCGGCCCGGGCGACATGCTCATCTTCAACAATCTGCTGAGGAACCGGGCCGACACGAAGGAACTCGGATCCTGGATAAGCATCTGCACGATGACGGCGTCGCCGGGCGTGGCGCGCTGCAGCGGAACGCTGGGACTCGACCAGGGCGACATCGAGGTGGCCACGACGGTCGATTTCGCCGACGCGGATCGGATAGTTGCGGCCGTGACCGGTGGCACAGGGGACTTCCAGGGGGCCGGGGGAGAAGTGATCCTCGGTGACCAGACCAACGCAGGCCGCAAGCTGACGGTCAAACTGGTTCGCTAGCAAGGGCGTGGGGAGCCGAGCCCCACGAAGGGGGCCCGGCTGAGCGGTCTCAGCGCGGGGCCCGGACAAGGGAGTAAGCGTGGGCATGGTCGTGATTCTGTTAGATGGCGACGGGAGCGAGGTGATGAGTGATGCTCACGCCTTTGACGGTCTGGGCGAGCTCGGCATTACGAACGTCGAGCTCCTCCGGGACGACGTCACGAGCGCCATTGTCGCGGACGGCTGGGCCTTCGACGCCGCCGATTCTCACCGAGTCGTCTCGACTCTGCTACCAACCAGCAGTCGAGATGTCAGCATTCTTTACTCGGTCGGAAGAATGTCGGTGAACTGAGTCACGCGCAGCAGAAATCGTCGGTCCTCCAGAGTTCTCTGCCCTCGTTGAACGCTACGGCGGCGATGACAAGGCCCGCGATCGGGTCGGCCCACCACCACCCGAGAAGAGCGTTCGCGAGCAAGCCGACGAGCAGGACCGCCGAGATATAGGCGCACAGAGACGTCTGCTTGGAGTCGGCCTGGAGCGAACGGCTATCGAGTCCGCTAGCGGCTCGCCTCTTCAGGCGCGCAAGAGGGGGCATGACGATCAGCGAAACGATCGCCAGTCCGATCCCGACGGGGCTTTCCTCGGGCCGAGCGCCCGTGACGAGATCGAGGATCGCGCGCACTCCTACGTACGCGGCGAGCGCAAAGAAAGCAAGTGCGACGAGACGAACGGCTCGCCGCTCCACCTCCTCGGCGTGAGCGCCGCGCTGCTCGGCTTTGAGCCTCCAGATGAGGACCCCGGCCGACGACGACTCGACCACCGAGTCGAGCGCGAAGCCGACTAGGGCGACAGACCCTGCGGCAACACCCGCCGCGAAACCCACGACGGCTTCGATGACGTTCCAGGTGAGCGTGAAGTACTCGAGAGGCAGCGCCTTGCTCAGAGATTGCCGGCGCTCGAGGTCCTTAGGGCCCGCCGCAAGATAACTCAGGCGATTCCAACGGCCATCGCCGCCACTGGCGGCGTCCTCCTCCGCTCGACGTACCCTCCGG
This sequence comes from Actinomycetota bacterium, assembly GCA_030860505.1. Lineage (GTDB taxonomy): Bacteria > Actinomycetota > CADDZG01 > CADDZG01 > WHSQ01 > WHSV01. The sequence goes on along the minus strand of JALZIB010000064.1, from coordinate 5,566 downwards.
TACGCCTCGGTCGTCCTCCTTGCCATTGACGACGCTGCCTCGCCGGAATCGCGCTTCTTACCCTGCGGCGGACCCTTAGACATGCCTGCGGGCCTCGTCGGCTTTGCGACGGGCCTCTACCGCGGCACGTCGAGCATCGGACGACGCCTGCATCGCCCGTTCTGCGGCCGCGCGCGCAGAGTCTGCCTCCTGAGCCATCTCGGCGGCGAGAGCCTCCGCATCGTCGGCCTCGGCTGCGAGGCGATCCGCTTCCTTGCGGGCGGCTCGTTTGTCCTTCGCCGGTCGTTCGTCGAGCATCGGAGCCTCGGCCGCCCAAGTGCCCCCTAGACCGGCGGGCGCGTCGACGTCGGCCGCCAGGGTTCCCGTTTCGAGCTCGGTCCTCGCGTCGTCGTCCACCGATGAGTTGAGAAGCGTGTTCGAGATGCGGTCGAGATGGGTGCGGCTCGGCTTCGTACCCGAGTCCTCGAGGATCGCCGCCGCCCGGCGCGTCAACTCGGTCGCGATGTCACGCCGTTCCTTCGTCGCATCTCGCAGGGCCGACGGCTCAGACCCCCCCATGAGCGCGTCTTGCGCAGCGCGCAACCTGGCCCCCGCGTCGAGCAACGCCTTGACTTCGTCGGGGTGTGAACGGCTGATTTGATTGATGGCCCATGCGCTCACCGGCGGCTTCTTCAAGGACTTCACGGCGGCCGCAGCCTCGGAATCGCCCTTCTTCTTCAAATCGGCCGACAGCGCGTTGCGCGCCGCGGTGAAGTCGGCGAGGGCCAGGCCGTAGAGGTCGGCCGCGTCCTTACTCACGATGCTCACGATGCGGGCCCGACGCCGACGAAGAGCATGATGGGACCGAAGTTCAGCATGATGATGGCCCCGACCAGGAGATTGGCCCGAGTGTTGTAGGTGCGTGCTCGTTCGTACTGCTCCTGTCCCGGACCCACGGCGAGCACGTCCTGCGCAGTGACTTCCCCGAGTAGCTCGTGTTGGTGAAAAGCGGCTCGTGCTCGGTCGGGATGGACGACTCGCAACATCAAACCCTGTGTTTTTTGTGACGGTCGGGCGACGTGGACAGGGCCCTTTGCCGCGAGGATCTTGATCGTGCGGCGAGCCCAGGACAGGGTAACCGGGTGCTCGAGCAGGAGCACGACGTTGGGCGGGTCGCCGAGATGGCTGATGAGGGGAAAGGGGGAGCTTCCGACGCGCGAGTAGAGCCATTCCGGCAGAGGAGGGCCCTTGTAGGCGCGCGGCGCAGTGATCGGAAAGCGGCGGTGGTCCCTGGGACCAATTTGAAACCGGCGAGGTCGCGACGTCGTGTCGGCCGCCGCCAGCTTGATTTCTTCCTTGGGAATGCGCAGCGGTCTGCGAAGCACGCCGCCGTGATCGATGGTCACGCCGCCCGGATCAACCCGAAGGTGCGCCCGTCGCGCGAAGGCCGGGCGCATCAGCAACAGCAAGAGGCAACAGACCGCCACGATCGCGTGCCAGCTCGCAGCGAGGGACAGAAAGCTCGGATCGGGAGGCTCGGAGCGAGGGTCGAGGAGGGCGAGCAATGCGCCGCCGCCGAGCAACAACAGAGGCAGGAGGCCCCGCAGGAGCGCAAGCGCCCGACTGTAGAGGGTCACGCGCAACGGTAGCTCCCAAACGGGGCTGGGCGGCGGGGGAGCGAGGCGTGTGGTCGTGCCCACAGCACGATTGTCATCCGGCACGCCGCCTACTTTGCCACGCGCCCGACGGGAGGGGGGCCGGGCGTGCGATCCCGGCACGGCAACTCTTTCGGGTCTTCACTCGTCACATAGACATCAAGAGTCCATGATGGAGGCAGGCGAGACAGGAGACCAGGCATGAGAGAGGGGTCGGTGCGAATCCGTGCCGCCGCGTCATTGGTTGCGGCGTTGATGATTCTCGCTGCGTGCAGCGATCAGTCCTCGCCCGTCGGCGACGATGCCTCGAGCGACGTTGCCACGAGCGAAGAGCAGCCTTCTCCCTCGCCGTCCGAGGAGCCGTCGCCCTCACCGGAAGAGGCCGAAGATGCGGATGAGTCCGAGGACGAAGAAGCCACCGACACCGTGACCCTCGAGGTCTGGTTCGCACGGGGCACGAGGCTCGCACCCGCATCGGTCACCGTGGAGTCGACGCCGCGCGTCGGCGCCGCCGCTCTCGAGGCTCTTCTTGCCGGTCCGGCGCCAGATGGCGGGAAGCTCACCTCGGCGATCCCCGCCGACACGAAGATCAACGGGCTTGCCATTGAGGACGGCACCGCGACCGTGGACCTCTCCGCGGCTTACGAGTCGGGCGGAGGAACCGCGTCGATGGGGATGAGGCTCGGCCAGGTCACGTTCACACTGACCCAGTTCCCGAGTGTGAAAAGGGTCGCGTTCGAGGTGGACGGCAAGCTCGTCAAGGTCTTCTCGAACGAGGGCCTGGTGATCGAGAAGCCGTTGACGCGCGCCGACTTCGAGGACTTCTCTCCGCCCATCGTCGTCGGCCGTCCGCTTGCGGGGGCCGAGGTCTCGAGCCCGGTGACGGTGGCGGGCACGGCCAACGTCTTCGAGGCGAACGTCTCCATTCGGATCGTCGACGCCGGCGGAGAGGTCCTGGCCGAGACGTTCACGACCGCGACCTGCGGCTCTGGATGTCGCGGAGACTTCAGCGAGCGGGTCGCCTTCGAGGCCGATGAGCCGACCGAGGCGATGATCATGGTGTTCGAGGAATCGGCCGAGGACGGCTCGGTCACGTTCCCGGTGAAAATCCCCGTGACCCTTGTGCCTTGAATGGTTCGGCTAAGGGGCCGGAAGCAAACAAGTAGTCGAAGCGACGGGTCAACCGGCGGTCGTGGCGTGCCGAAGACATACGCAATGACTACCACCGCTGCGTCGGCCCGCGACGACGAAGAACGCGTCGACCTGGATTCGGTCCAGGTCGCGCTGCTGCTCGACGCCTGCCGCATAGTCGCGACCATCTACCTTGCGCCGGAGCTGGGCCGCTTCTCCGAGGCGTGGGAGTCCATCATGCGCGATCACCGCCTCTTCATCCCCGTAACCGAGGCGACGGTGGCCACGCTGGCCGGTGAAGCAGTCGGTGAACGGGCCGAATTCATGCAGGTGCGCAAGGCCGACATCCGCGCGGTCTGCCCGCTGGACAACTCCCGCTGAAAGTCTTGCGCGAAGGCCTCAAGTTTCTCGGGCCCTCTGCCGACACGGATCTAACTAGTCATTACGGGCTAGTGAAGGCCCCGCAAGAGAGAGGGCAACGGCGGTGCATTCGGCCAGAGGAGTGGTTGAGGTTCAAGTGGCAGGGCCGGCTGACAACCGATCCCTCGCGGAGCGGCTCAACGGGTTGCTCGAGCGGACGCTCGCACGTCGCTTTCTCAGCTTGTTGCTGGTCGGGCTGGCCTTCGGGGTCGCGCTCGTCCCGCTCGACGACGTCGGCAGCCGCTTTGCGCTCTACGGCCCCCTTGCGATTCTCGCCGGCATCCTCATCGAGACGCACTTCTCCGCCCGTGCTCACCTCAAGGAGTTGGCCGGTATCGACCCCCTGACCCAGGTGGCGAACGTCGGTCGCCTCTACGAGGTGCTCTTCGAGCTCGAGTCGCGCAAGACCCCTTTTGCGCTGATGATCTTCGATCTCGATGACCTCAAGACGATCAACGACACGCACGGACACACGACTGGATCCGCCGCCATCCAAGCCGTGGCGCGCGCTCTACAAGCGGCGGCGCGCGCAACCGACTGCGTTGCTCGTTACGGAGGCGACGAGTTCGCCGTCGTGCTGCGCGACGCAGACAAAACCGGCGCCTTCAAGATGATCGAGCGGTTCGGCGACGCGCTCGTCGAGGAGTCGCGCGCCATCGAGCCCAACCTGAGCGTTAGTGCAGGAGTTGCGCTCTACGGGAGGGACGGGTACACCCCCGAGGAGCTCCTCAACGCTGCGGACGCCGCCATGTACACCGAGAAGCGAACGGGCGGGCACTCGCGCACCAAGTAGCATCCCGGTCCATGGACAACCATGCGCCCGGCGGGCCCGACGGCGCGCTCGCCTACGACAACACCATTCACGAGTCCCTGGGGATCCGAGCTCTTGAGGTCACCGCCGATCGTGTCGTGGTGGAGATGGACGTCACGCCGGTCGTGCACCAGCCGATGGGACTCCTGCACGGCGGAGCCTCGGCGGTGCTGGCCGAAAGCGCCGCCTCGATGGGGGCATATATGAACTGCGAGCAGGGGGTCGAGTTCGCGGTCGGCGTCGACCTCAACATCACCCATCTGCGAGCGAAGCGCTCGGGCACGGTGACGGCCACCGCAACCCCCGTCCGAAAGGGCCGCTCGGTGCATGTGTGGAACGTTGAGGTAGTCGGAGAGGACGGCAAGCAGGTGGCGGTGGCTCGCTGCACACTGGCGGTGCGCAAGTTCTCCGAGCAGGAGTCGTAGGAACCCCGGCGCGTCACACCGAAAGGGGACGGGATGTACGAGCACATCATCGCGGGAACGGATCTCGGCACCACAGCGAGGATCGCCACGGACAGAGCGGCCGCGCTGGCGCAGGGACTGGGCGGACGCTTGACTCTGTTTCACGCCGGCGCGGACCCCGGGGTCGCCTGAATGAGCTCGGCGAATCCTATGGAGCCGAGGTAGTCGTGCGTTCGGGCAAACCGGCCGACGCCCTGATCGAAGCTGCGGACGGAGCCAACGCCCTGCTCGTCGTCGGCAGCGTGGGAATGAGCGGAGCCCGGCGGTTCATGCTCGGCAACGTTCCCAACAAAGTGAGTCATCACGCGTCCACCGATCTGCTCATCGTCAAGACCGATCCGCCTTCCAAGAGGTCGGGCCATATTCGAGGATCCTCGTCGGCACCGACGGCTCGCCCACCGCGATGTCTGCGGTCGACCGCGCCGCCGACCTTGCGAAAGCACTCGGAGCTCATCTGTCGATCGTGTGCGCCTACGATCCGCCGAGCGAGGCGGAACTCGAGCGCATGTCCGCGAGCTCGGGCAGCATCACCGCGCAATGGGACGCGGACAAGTCGCTGCGGGACGTGCCCGACGAGTTTCGCTGGCGCATCGCAGGCGCGGCCCAAGCCCAGGACGTGCTCGAGCGTTCGGAGGAGCACGCGGCCAAGCACGGCGTCGACGCCGAGGTACGAACGATCGAAGGACCCGCGCCCGATGTCCTCATTTCGACGGCCGAGCAGGAAGAATTCAACCTCATCGTGGTTGGAAGTGTCGGCATGACCGGGGCGCAACGCTTCAAGCTCGGCAACGTGCCACACCGCATCAGCCATCATGCGCCGACGGATCTACTGATCCTGAGGACGAACTGAACCAGCGATCGGGCCGAGGGCGCCGAGCCAGAGAGGCGACTAAATGCGAGTCCTTTCCGTATCTGCTCATCCGGATGATCTAGCGATCGTCTCGACGATCGCGCCGGGCCGGGCGAGGCACCTATGAGGGTGCTCTCAGTATCTGCCCATCCGGATGATCTAGCGATCGTCTCGACGATCGCGCCGGGCCGGGCGAGGCACCTATGAGGGTGCTCTCAGTATCTGCTCATCCGGATGATCTAGCGATCGTCTCGAC
>JALZIB010000060.1 GCA_030860505.1 Actinomycetota bacterium | reverse complement strand
GCGCTGCTCGACAACAGCGTCACCGACAGCATGGCACCGAGGGAAACGATCCAAACGCGGCGGCGCGCCAATCTACTCACGATAGAAGCCACTACTTGCGGACGTGCACGATGCCGGTCATGCCGGTCCATTCCCCGCCGATCTTGGCGGAGTGGATGGTGCAGATGAAATGGTAGTTGCCGCCCTTCTTGAAGACCTTCTCGGCCTTGTTGCCGTTATTAGGCTTGAGCATCTTGCGCTGCAGGTACCAGGTCTTGCCGGTGTTGATGGATTTGACGTCGTGGTCCTGCGCGGACGAGGGGTTCTTCCACACAACCTTGGCCTTGCCGTCCTTGCCCCTGCTGACGTAGGCGTGCGTGGGCTTCCACTTGGTCCGTGCGTTGTCGACGTTGATCACTTTGTCGGTCTTGATGCTGCTGGCCGGCGCCGCAATCAGCACGGTGGAACCGGCCGCGACTGTGAGCACCAGCATCACTCTGACTGTCCTCGAGAACACCGAGACCTCCCCCTCTGTTGCCTTCTTATGGGGGCCCTTCAGGCCCCTTCCCTCTTCGGCAATCCTACGCCTCTCGTCCCGTTAAGCGACAAAAGGGACGGGCCCCGGGGTTGTCCCGGGGCCCGCGTCTAACCCTCTTGCTTCAGTCTTACGGCCTGTTGTTGAACTTCTTGGCGGTGTACTTCAGTACGTAGAGACCATAGTCTCGGTCGCTCATCAGCAGGAACGGAGGATTCTTTCCGTCCTTCACGGGGAACGTGCCCCAGAAGTTGTTGCCGCGCCCTGCGATGAAGTGGCCAACCTCTCTGATCCCTTTGTTGCCGAACTTCACGACACGCGCCCCGGCGTTGTAGTAGCTGAGGTAGCCGAGGTAGTGGCCGCGTGGGTCCGTCTTGACCTCATGAACCGAGAGGTCGCCAAAGCCCTTGGCGAAGCGAGGGTCGAGCGATTCCTTGACGGCGTACTGGTCGATGTGCTCGAGCGATCTGCCGTCGAACAGTTGGACGTAGCCCCAACCGTCGAACTCGCCGCTCACGCTGACGCTCTCGCCCTCGGTTCCGACCGGTGGCAGCCTGGTGCCGTCGTTCTGCGTGGGATCCTGGCACTCGTCCTCGTCGTAGGCCGTGTTGAGGAGCTTGAATCCGGTGTCGCGTCCGACCCCTAGGAACGGGATCCCACCCTCGACCGAGGCGCCGACTACCGCGCTGCAGCCGCCTCCGGCCGCCGCGTTCGAGTTGAACACGATGATCGCGGCGTAGCCCGCGTTCTCGACGTTGGCCGTCTTCTCCGTAAAGGTACAGGCACCGCGCGTCACGAGCGCGATCTCGTCTGGGGAACCGGGTGCAGGGACCTGAGGATCTATGTTGCAGGCACGTCCCACCCAGCGAGTCGGTCCCTCAAGCGCCCGGGTGTCGTCCACGGGCGGCGTGCCGCTTCCGTTAGAGGCGCCGAAGTTGTCGCCCGTGTTGGGGCCCGAGGTTATCTCGGCCACCAGACGGAAGGGGTTGAAGTCCTCGTCCGTGCCTACGACGAACTCGGCGTCCTTGCTCCACCACGATTGGTGAGCGTTGCCCTCGGGAGGGCTGAAGCCCGTCAGCGGATCGGGGTCGGGGTAGTCGTAATCGTCCACGAACACCGGGTTGGACGGATCCTCGACGTTGAGCAGCACCCAGCCGACGTCCCAGTAGGACACCATCATGTGCCACACGCCGCCGATGCGGCGTACCTGCATGTCGTGGTGGAAGATGGATCCACCGTTCACCACCTGCTCGCTGATACCCGCCTCGATGAACTCCTCGAGGCCGACCTCGGCGATCATGACCGGGTTGAGGGGATCGCTGATGTCGAGAATGTCGACGTCGGGGAACTCCTCGTTGTCCACCTGCACGGCGAACGCCTTCTTGCCGTCGACCCAGCCCATGACGCTGTGCACGGAGTGCGGCGTCACGCACGGGTTCTCAGCGTCCTCGCGACAGTCCGGGCCGTCGAGTCCACCGGTCGTCCAGTCACCGAAGTTGCGCGTGAGCACCACGGGCTTAGACGGCTTGGTCACGTCGACGAGCGTCATGCCACCAACGTTCGCGTCCAAGCTGCTGTTGCAGGGCTCGCTCGAGAGCAGCAAGAGATCGCCCTTGAAGTGCCGGTTGTTGTAGCTGATGACGTGGACGCCCTCACCCGACCAGTCGTTTCCGTTGCCCGGAATGGTGGCGACCTTCCTGGGATTCTTCATGTCCTTGACGTTGACGACATGAACCTCGGCGTCGTAGGTCCCGCCAGGCCCCTCGGTGCATCCGAGGACCCACTCACCGAGGTATGCGAAACCCTTGTGGTAGGTGACGTCGCTGATGACGCCGTCTGTGTTGGTGAGCTTCAGGTCACTCAACTTGAACATGTTCCTCTGCGACTTCGGCAGGCCCGGCTGCTGGGGACTGAGACCCTCAGCCTCCATCGACTGCTCGAGAGGTGTGTCGATCACCCCGTCGTCGATGCTTCTCTGGTTGGAATCCTTCTCGAGTTGCCTCAGATTCGCTTTCTGTTGCTGCTGCTGACCGACCGCCACGGCCATCGTTCCGAACAGTGATACGGCCAGCGCGGTAGCGGCCAGCGCTAACAAGAGTCTCTTCAAGCTTCCCCCTGAACGTCTGAGTCCCTCACCCGCGAGGGACTGGCACCAATAGTCCACGCCGAAATGTAGTCATCTCTTTACCGTCCGTCAACTACGAAGACAACGTTTCTTTGTGTCAGTGACTGACTACTAGTGGTGTAGGACACAAACCAAGCAAGTATTCTCGATACGGACACATGGCCTAGTCGAGAGTCTCAAGCAGGCGCTCGACCTGTTCCGCCACCCTCTCGGGGGCCGGGCCCCCGTGAGAGCGACGCGCGTCCAGTGCTCGCCGGGGACTGAGCCCATCTAGATCAGATCCCGCCAGGAGCTCGTGATGCGTCTCGAGCAGATCCTCGGTCAGGGTTCCTCCTGCTCGCTCGACCGTGGCGACCAGGCGGCCCGTGACCTCGTGCGCGGAGCGGAAGGGCAGTCCTCGAGTTACGAGCAGCTCGGCCGCGTCGGTCGCCCACGAGCCTTGGAACGAAGCCGCCTCTTCGAGGCGCCCCTCGTCGAAGTCGAGCCCGGCGATCATGGCCGTCATGCCGCGCAGGCAGCCGCGCGCTCGCTCGACCGAGCGGAAGACGAAGGCCTTGTCCTCCTGCAGGTCCCGGTCGTAGGCGAGCGGAAGCCCCTTGAGCAGGATCAGCAGCGAGGTGAGCTCCCCGATCGGGCCCGCTGCTCGGCCGCGCACCAGCTCGGCGAGGTCGGGATTGCGTTTGTGGGGCATCATCGAGGAGCCCGTCGACCACGCGTCGGGGAGCCGCGCGAAGCCCCACTGCGGCGATGTCCACATCACGATCTCCTCGCCCATGCGGCTGAGGTGCACGCCAAGGACAGCGAGCGCATAGAGCAGGTCGCAGGCGAAATCGCGATCGGCCACCGCGTCCATGGCGTTGTCGAACACGGCTCGGCACCCGAGCGCGCTCGCCGCCACCTGGGGATCGAGCGGGAGGGTCGTGCCGGCGAGCGCGCCCGCTCCAAGGACACCGACATCGGCTGCGGCTCGAGCCGCGCCCAACCGGTCGCGGTCGCGCGCCAGAGCGAAGCCGTGAGCGAGGAGATGAAATCCCACCGACACCGGCTGTGCGGGCTGCAGGTGAGTGAAGCCGGGCATGAGCGTCCCTGCATGCTCCTCGGCGCGACCGGCAAGCGTCTCGATGAGCCCGTCGAGCGAAGACGTCAGCTCTGCGCACGCGTCCCGGCACCACAACCGGAGGTCTTGCGCCACGAGGTCGTTGCGGCTTCGTCCCGCGTGGATGCGCGCGCCGAGCTCGCCGAGACGCTCGGTGAGCTCTCGCTCGACCAGCGAATGAACGTCCTCGTCGGCCTGGTCCGGCGCGATCGTTCCCGCCCGCCACGCGTCCACGAGCTCGTCCAGGGCTCGGTCGATTCGATCGAGATCGGCGTCATCGAGGAGTTGCGCGTCCACCAACACGCGCGCGTGCGCCTTGGTCGCCCTCGCATCGCACTCGAGCAGAGCCATGTCGACCCCCGTCGATGACGTAAGCCGCATCATCTCGTCGCTGGGGCCCGACGCGAAGCGTCCACCCCACGGCATCAGGTTGGCGCCCGTCATGTGCGTTGCGCGCCGTGACGGCGGGCCCACTGCTTGGCCGGGAGGCCCCAGAGCCTCACGAAGCCGGCCGCGTCGGCGTGATCGAAGGAGTCGTCGGAATCGTAGGTCGCAAGGTCGTGGTCGTAGAGAGACGTCTTGCTCCGGCGCGCGACCGGAAGGCACCCTCCCTTGGTAAAGCGCAGACGCACGTCGCCCGAGACGGCTTCCTTCGTCGTTGCGGCGAAGGCCTCGACGGCCTCCCTCAACGGCGAGAACCACAGTCCCTGGTAGACGAGGTCGGCCCACAGCGTGTCCATGCGCCGTTTCTCGCGCGCGAGGTTGCGTTCGAGCGTCAGCGTTTCGAGATCCTTGTGCGCCGCAATGAGAGTTAGTGCGGCGGGGGCTTCGTAGATCTCGCGCGACTTGATGCCCACGAGCCGGTCCTCAACGAGATCGATGCGCCCGAAACCGAACGGGCCGGCGACCTTGGCGAGCGTCTCGATGAGATTGACGGCGCTGAGACGTTCGCCGTCGAGCGCGACGGGAACGCCGGATTCGAACGTGATCTCCACGTCGCGTGCGCCGGGCTCGCCGCCCACGCTCGTCAGTTCGTAAACGTCCTCCGGCGGAGGCGCCCAGGGGTCCTCGAGCACGCCGCACTCGATGCTTCGCCCCCAGAGGTTGGCGTCGATGGAGTAGGGCGAGGACTTCGTCGTGGTGATCGGAAGGTCGCGCTCCTCGGCGTAATCGATGGTCTCGGCGCGGCTCATGCCCCAGTCGCGCACCGGCGCAAGCACCTCGATGCCCGGAGCAAGAGCAGCAAGACCGACCTCGAAGCGGACCTGGTCGTTGCCCTTGCCGGTGCAGCCGTGCGCCACGGCGACCGCTCCGGTCTCTCCGGCAACGTCGACGAGCACCTCGGCGATCAGAGGACGGGACAGCGCCGAGACCAACGGATAGCGGTCCTGATAGAGGGCGTTCATCATCAGCGCGGGCAGCACGAAGCCATCGGCGTAATCGCTCTTGGCCTCGACGAGTCGAGCGTCGACCGCGCCGAGCATGGGAGCGCGCTCCACCGCGGCCCGGAGGTCTCCCGGTTGACCGACGTCTACCGCAACCGCGATGACGTCATAACCCCGTTCGCTCAGGTAAGGAATCGCGACAGAGGTATCGAGACCGCCCGAGTACGCGAGCACGACCTTCTTCCTTGTAGTCATGTTTAGTGCACCTCCGCTGGTGTCGTTTCATTCCATGCCGCGACCAGACTCGCCGCCGCCTCGTTACTCGGGGTGGCGACGAAGATCGTGTCGTCGCCGGCCACGGTTCCCACCACGTCATCGTTGGGAGCGAGGTCGATCGCCCTACCGACCGCGGCGGCATGCCCGGGAGCCGTCAACACGATCACGAGGTTGCCGGCAAGCCGCACGTCCAGCGCGAACTCCTCGAGCGTGTGGATCAGGTTGCGCGCCATGAGGTCGCCGGCCCCGCGCGGCATTTCCTCGGGGAGCCGGTAGACGAAGCCTTTCTCCGCCCGCATCTTGAGCGCGCCCAACTCCTGGAGGTCGCGTGAGATGGTCGCCTGCGTGACCTCGTGACCCAGCGCCGCCAGTGCGTCGACGATGTCGCGCTGGCTCGACGCTCGACCATCGCGTAACAACTTTGTGAGATCACGTCGTCGAGAGGACCGCACCGGTTACCTCCTTCAATATCTCGAACCCGTGATCGAGTTCCTCATCAGTGATCACGAGGGGTGGGCAGATGCGCAGCGTTGTCGGCGAGGTCGCGTTGAGCACGAGTCCAGCCCCCAGCGCGCGCTCGACGATGTCGTGGGCGACATCTCTCTCGAACTCGAGCGCTAGGAGCAGTCCCCTGCCGCGCACGGCGGCGTCGGGGAACGCCGCGGACAACATGGCGGCCAGCCGCGCTCCGGCCACGTGCGCTCGCCCGACGAGCCCCTCGGCCTTGATCACCTTGAGGGTCGCGAGAGCTGCCGCGCTTTGGACCGGGCCACCGCCGAAGGTGGTCGCGTGATCGCCGGGGGCGAAGACCGCCGCTTCCGGTGTCGACAGGCAGGCCCCGATCGGCAGTCCACCCGCGAGCGCCTTCGCCAGGCACATGACGTCGGGACTCACACCATCGTGCTCCCACGCGAACCATGCGCCCGTGCGACCGAGTCCCGTCTGGACCTCGTCCAGAATCAACAGCGCCCCCGTCTCGTCGCACAGCTTGCGCGCGGACGCGAGATAGTCGGACGGCGGGATGACGACGCCGGCCTCGCCCTGGATCGGCTCGAGCAGGACAGCCGCGACGTCATCGTCCATGACGTCCTCGAGCGCGCCGGCATCTCCGTAGGGGACGTGAACGAATCCGCCTACCAAAGGTTCGAAGGGTGCCTGCTTCGAGGGCTGACCGGTTGCGCTCAGAGCCCCGAAGGTGCGCCCGTGAAAGCCGCCCTCCGCGCAGACGACGCGCGTTGCGTCTCGTCCCTGCGCGCGCCCGTGCTTGCGAGCGAGCTTGAGCGCGGCCTCGATCGACTCGGCCCCCGAGTTACAGAAGAAAGAGTGCATTCCCCCGGTCAGCCCTGCGAGCTCGACGGCAAGCCTTTCCTGAGGGACGGTGCTGAAGAAGTTCGAGACGTGGATGAGTGTCGCCGCCTGCTCGGCGATTGCCGCGGCCACGAGCGGGTGCGCGTGACCCACGCTTGCGACGGCGATACCGGCGAGAAAATCGATGTAGCTCCTTCCGGCATCGTCGGTGAGACGCGCCCCCCGTCCGGACACGAAGCGCACGGGCATGCGGGCGTAGGTGTTCATCAGCATGACGACCGACCTCCGTTCGGGTGGCTGGAATGGTCAAGGAGCACCTGCGTACCAATCCCCTCGTCGGTGAAGACCTCGACCAGGAGCGCGTGCTCGACCCTGCCGTCGAGGATGTGCGCCTTTCCGACCCCGGCCCTCAGCGCTCGCACGGCCGACGCGGCCTTCGGGTGCATGCCGGCCGAAAGTGAGGGCAGCATCGCCTCGAGTTCGCCGAGCTTCACTTCGCTGACCAGCGAGTCGCGGTCTCCGAAGTCCGAATAGAGGCCCTCGACGTTGGTCAGGTAGACCAGCTTTGCCGCCTTCAGTGCGGCCGCGATCGCCCCCGCAGCGGAATCGGCGTTGACGTTGTGGGCGACGCCGTCGACGTCCGGGGCCACGGAAGCGACGACGGGAGTGCGGCCGTCCGCCAGCAGAGTCGAGACGAGACGAGTGTCGACGGCGCTCACCTCGCCGACGAAGCCGAGGTCATGGCCAGCCCCTGTTGTCGCCGGCTCGACCTCGAGCAGTCCGCCGTCCACTCCCGAAAGGCCGACCGCGGAGAGACCTGCATCGTTGAGACGAGCAACGAGTCCCGGGTTGATCGACCCAACCAGTACACGTTGCACGATGTCCATCGTGGCAGCGTCGGTGACGCGCAGGCCGTCTACGAACGACGGCTGCACTCCCGCCTGCGTCATTGCCAGCGACACCTGTGGTCCGCCGCCGTGAACGACAACGAGCTCGATTCCAACCAGCGCCATGAGCGCGAGGTCCTCGGCCACGATCGAGGCAAGGTGCGGATCGTCGAGCGCCTCGCCCCCGACCTTCACCACCACGATCCGACCTCGGTAGGTGCGAATGTAGGGAAGGGCCTCGGTGAGTACGCCGGCCTTGGCGACCGCGCCCCTCACGTCGTTACCTCCGCGTTGAGCGTTACGTACTCCTCGGAGAGATCGGCCGTGAGAACCTCCGCCGACCCATGTCCTTGGCCCAGCATGACCTCGACGCTGAACTCGCCGTCCCGCATCGCCGCGGCCGCGGCCGCGAGCACTCCCGCGGGTTCACCCCGCTCGAAAAGAAGCTCGCCTCCGACGGACACCGAAACCGCACCGAGGTCGAGGTTTCGATCCGCCGAGCCCACCGCGGCCAGCACGCGGCCCCAGTTCGGATCGCCTCCGTGGACGGCGGCGCGCCAGAGATCGGATGCCGCGACCGCGCGGCCGAGAGCGACGGCGTGCTCTTCGTCGCGAGCGCCCTTCACGCGTACGCGCACCAACTTGGTCGCGCCCTCGGCGTCGCGCGCGATCTTGGTTGCGAGACCCGCGCAGACCTCGAGAAGTCCCGCCCTCAGAGCGTTCGCATCGACCTCAGGGCCCGCCCCCGTTGCGAGCGCCACCACCGAGTCGTTCGTCGACTCGCAGGCGTCGAGCGACAGCCGGTTGAAAGTCCGCTCGACGGCCCACCCGAGACTGGCTTGGAGCTCGTCGGCGGGCACGCGCGCGTCCGTGCCGACGAACGCCAGCATGGTCGCCATGTTCGGAGCGATCATCGCCGCGCCCTTGGCGACGCCAGTGACGAGCGCGCCGCCCGCCGTCGCGCTCGACACCTTCGGATAGGTGTCGGTGGTCATGATCGAGCGGGAGAACGCGCTCGCGTCGGGCGACAGCGACGCCATCGCAACGGGCAGGCCGGCCGCGATTACACGAGCGTCGAGCGGTATGCCTATCGGGCCGGTAGAGCACACGAGGATCTCATCCGCGCTGCAACCGAGGGCGATCGCGCCCGCCGCGGCCGTGGCCTCGACCGCGGCACGGCCCGAGCTTCCGGTGCAAGCGTTGGCATTGCCGCTGTTGACGACGACTCCGCGCACGGTCCCGCCCAGACGTGCCCGGCACCAGGCGACGCACGCCGCCGCGGCTGCGTTGGTCGTGAAGACCCCGGCCCACACGGCCGGTCCGTCGGCAACTAAGAATCCGAGATCGAGAGCGTCCCCGCCCTTTATCCCCGCCGCGACGCCGGCACTCTGCAGTCCTTGCGGCCAGCGAGTCACGGCCACACCCCCATGCTCTCGAGTCCCGCACCCTCGTCTAGGCCGAGCGTCAGGTTCGCGTTCTGAAGCGCCTGGCCCGCCGCTCCTTTGCCCAGGTTGTCGAGCGCGGCCGAGCAGATCAGCCATCCGGCGCGCTCGTCCACGCGCGCCGCGACGTGGGCCGCGTTCGACCCCGCGGTCGCCTTGGTCGACGGCCACCCTTCGAGGACCTGGACGAACGGCTCGTCGTCGTAGGCATCGTGCAGAACCGCCGTCGCGTCGCCATCGGAGAGCGGCGCCGTGAGCCGGGCGCGCACCGTCGCCAGCAGCCCGCGGCTCATGGGGGCCAGATGCGGCGTGAACGACACCGGCGTCCCGAGGCCCCCGAACGCCGCGAGTCCTCGCTCGATCTCCGGGACGTGGCGGTGGGACACCTCGCCGTAGGCGCCGACGCTGGCGCCGGCTGAGGCCAGCGAGAGATGATCGGCCGCCTTGCGACCCGCGCCCGAAGCGCCGGAGATCGCATCCACCACCACCGGCCCGTCGACGAGCTGCGCCCGGGCGAAGGGGACGAGGGCAAGCAGGGTTGCGGTGGGATAGCAGCCCGGGTTGGCGATCCGCCGGGCCCCCTTCAGGGCGGCGCGCGCAAACTCGGTGAGCCCATAGGTCCACTCCTCGTCGCCGCGAAAGTCGTCTCCAATGTCCACGACGACTCGAGCCGCACAGCGATCGAGGTGCGCTGCAAGCTCGCCGCCGGGCAGGCACGAGAAGCAGACGTCGGTCTCGAGGGCCAGCGTGGGCTCGAGGCTCGTCAAGACGCCGGGGAATCCCGCCAAGTGCGGGTGCACCGTTTCAACCGATGCGCCCTCGCTGCGTCCACCGGCCAGCCCCACGAGCTCGACCTGGTCGTGACGCGCCAAGAGGCGCAGGAGTTCAGCGCCGCTGTATCCTGATGCGCCCAAGACGCTTGCGGTAGCCATAACACGGCAAGTTTATGCACAACAACGCATTTTTATCAAATGACGCCATCGAGCCCGTCAGGTTGGGTAGACATGGGTTCGGGCAGTCGACGCGGAGGTTCAATGGACGGCATCTGGTTGCAGATCGGGTTGGTCTTCATCCTGGTCATCATCAACGCCCTCTTTGCCGGCAGCGAGATCGCTCTCGTGTCGCTCAGGGAGGGCCAGATAAAAAAGCTCGAGGAGGGCAACAAGAGGCAGCAGATCCTCGCCCGCCTCGCCAGAGATCCGAACCAGTTCCTCTCGACCATCCAGATCGGCATCACCCTGGGTGGGTTTCTCGCCTCCGCGACTGCGGCTGTGACGCTGGCCCGACCCCTGATCGAACCACTCGAGCCCGTTTTCGGCGGGTTCGCCAGACCCGCCGCGATCGTGCTGGTCACGCTCATATTGACCTACGTGACCCTGGTCTTCGGCGAGCTCGCGCCCAAGCGCCTCGCACTTCAGCGCGCCGAGGGCTGGGGGGTGTTCGCGTCGCCGCCGCTCGTCTTTCTCGCGAAGGTGGCCAAGCCGATTGTGTGGCTACTCGGGAAATCGACCGACTTCACCGTGCGAATCCTCGGTGGTAACCCCTCGGCTCAGCGCGAGGAGGTAGGCGAGGAGGAATTGCGCGACATGGTCACGACCGGGACCGGGTTCAGTCGCTTCCAGCGGGAGATCCTCGCGGGGGCCTTCGAGATCAAGGATCGAAGGCTGCGCGAGATCTCGGTCCCCCGCCCCGAGATCTTCTCGCTGCCCGCAGACTCCAGTGTCGACGAAGCTATCCCGAGACTGCTCGAGAGTGGCCACTCGCGCGCCCCGGTGACGGGTCGCGACATCGACGACGTCGTGGGCATCGTGCACTTGCGCGACCTGATCGGCTTCAACGGCTCGCTCGCCGAGTGCGCCCGGGCTGCGTACACGCTCCCTGAAACGCTTCCCGTCATGAACGCCTTGCGCGAGCTCCAGCACAACCGCCAGCAGATGGCGATCGTCATCGACGAGCACGGGGGGGTGGACGGACTCGTCACGATCGAGGACCTCCTCGAGGAGCTCGTGGGGGAGATCTACGACGAGTTCGACAGCGACGTCTCGGGCGTCGAACGCAGCGACGACGGGTCCATCCTCGTGCCCGGAGGCTTCCCTGTGCACGACCTCGAGGACATAGGCGTCGAGCTTCCGCGCGGCGAGTACACGACGGTCGCCGGAATCATGCTCGACCGACTCGGGCGCGTGCCAGAGGCAAACGAGACGCTCGAGATCGAGGGTTACCGCCTCGACGCGGTCGAGGTCGCGCAAAATGCAATCACCAAAGTTCGCATTGCACGGCTCACGGACAAAGCCAAGAGCTAACGGTAGGTCTGTCTCCGAAAGACGTCGGTCGACGGTGACGTCACGCGATCCAGGATCAGCAGCCCGTCGAGATGATCGATCTCGTGTTGCAGGGCCCGCGCCTCGAAGGCGTCGGTGGCAACGACGCGTCCACTCCCGTGCTGATCCACTCCCTGAACGACGACGCGTTGCGCGCGGGAGACGTTCGCGGTCAGATCCGGGACGCTCATGCAGCCCTCACGTCCCACCTCTCGCCCCAAGGAGTCGAGGACGACCGGATCGACGAGGCAAACGAGTCCATGACAGGTCTTCGTCTTGGGATGGTTCGTGACGTCGACGACGATCACGCGCCGGTTGACCCCCAGTTGTGGAGCGGCGAGACCAACGCATGCGGGCGACGCTCTCATCGTGTCGATCAAGTCGGCTATCAAGTCTTCCGGCGAGCGTCCGCGTAGCTCCTCGGACCGGAGTTTGAGGACGCGTTCGGGCAGCCTCACCACCGGGCGCACCGGCATCAGAGGATGTCTGGGTCGATCTCGTTGACCGTGATGTCCACGCCGAGCCCGTTTTCGAGACCGCCGAGACCCGCCTCGAGCCGCTCGGTCGTGATATCTCCGTGGGCCGCGACTTCGAGCATGAGCGCGTAGACGGGCTGCTCGTCCGACCCGATGACGCGCGATGACAGGTTGGTGATGTTGACCCCATTGCTCGAAAGATGCTCGGCGACGCGAAAGACGATGCCAGGTTTGTCGCCGCCGTAGACGGACACGACGTGGGTCGGATGCTCGACGACCGAGTGAGTCTCGTGCACGGGTCGCACGGCGATGACGAGATCGAGTAGCTCGGCGACGGGCTGCAGTCGATCCTCGACCTCTTCGGGCGTCGCGCCTTCCGCCAGCCTGACCACCAGCATCATCGAGAAGTGCCCACTGAGAATCGTCGAGGTCGCATCCTCGAGATTGCAGCCTGTCTCGAAGAGGACGCGCGTGACGGCCGACACGATGCCGGGTCTGTCGTTTCCGATCGCGGTAACCGCAGCGAGCGAGCGGTTGCTCATGGACGACAACCTAGTCGGGCCAGAGGTCCCTGTCGGCAATCTCGAGCAGATTTCCGTGGGGATCGTGGAAGTAGAAAGACAGTGACGGTTGCCTCCCTCCTCGACCGGGCCACTCGACCTCCTGAAGGATCTCTACGCCGTGAGCCTTCAGATGATCCTTCCATCGCTCGTAACATGCAGGTTCGACGACGAAGCAAACGTGCCCTGAGCCCGTAACTCCGTGCGGGGGTAGCTGACCGCCTTTCTGCGCGACCGATGGATCGAACAGAAGGAAGACGCTCCTGCCCGCACGGAAGAAGAGGGATCTCTCAGGCTGTTTGGCGATCAGGCGCATCCCGAGGACCTTCGCGTAGAAAAGTTCCGCCGCGTCCTGATCCCCGAAATAGAGAACGGTCTCCAGGACGCCGGAAAGCTCAGGCGCGTGCGGTCCCTCGGGCATCACACCGATTGCAGTGTCAGCCCAGCCGGCCTAAGGCTCGATGTTCTGGTTCAGATGGAAGAGGTTCGCAGGGTCGTACTTGCGCTTGATCTCCACCAGCCGTTCATAGCCCACTCCGTAGTTCGCCGAGACGCGCTCTTGATCGTCGGAGGCGGCGAAATTGATGTACCCCCCTTCCTCGGAATGCGGAGCGGTGGCGGCGTAGTAGTCACGCACCCAGGCGATGTTCTTCTCGTTATCGGCGGGCTCCGGCCACATGCCGGCGATGACGGTAGCGAAGTTAGAATCGCGATGACCAAACGCCGTGTCGTCGGCTCCGACGCGATGGCACGCCCCGTTGATCGGGTAGATGTGAACGGTCGAGTTCATGGTCGGGACCTTGGGCCCATGCTCAAGGTGCGCGTCGATTACTTCATCGCTTAGTTCGCTCACGAAGTTCGCCTTCCAATAGTGCTGGAGCCCTGGCGGAACGAGCCCATCGAATGCCGCGTTGAGCGCCGGATAGGGCATCTCTCCCACGTGCTCGGCAATCACCGGCGCGAAATCGTGCAGGACTTTGAGGGCGTTCTCGCCGTCCTCGAGAGGACCTGCCCAGCAGGCGACGATCGCGATGAAAGTGTCACCGTGACGCTCCTCGGGAATAAACGGAAGGGGAGGAGCGATCTGGAAGGCCGGGAAGCCCCCGAACGCCTCGGGTGCGTGGGCTATGTACTCGCCGAAGAGCCGCAGAACGTCGCGCGCATCGTCCAGCTCGAAGAACATCGGCCCCCCATAGATGTTCTTGACGGGATGAAGCTGGTACTCAAAGGAAGTGACGACGCCGAAATTGCCTCCACCTCCTCGAAGAGCCCAGAAAAGATCCTCGTTCTCTTTCTCGCTTGCGGTCAGGAAGCTTCCATCGGCGGTTACGACATCGCAGGACACCAAGTTGTCGCACGAAAGACCGAACCCCCGCGACAGATACCCGATGCCACCGCCAAGGGTCAGGCCTCCGATACCGGTGGTGGAGATAATCCCCCCCGTAGTGGCGAGTCCGAACGCGTGCGTTGCGTGATTGAAGTCACCCCACGTGGCCCCTCCCTCTGCGCGGGCCGTCTTGGCCTTGGGGTCGACCCAGACTCCTCGCATCGAGAACAAGTCGATCACAACGCCGTCGTCGCAGGTGCCGAAGCCCGGCACGCTGTGGCTACCACCGCGGACCGACAGATCGAGCTCGTTCTCGCGGGCGAAATGGACCGACGCGACGATGTCACCCACATCTCTTGCATGCACGACGACGCGCGGGTGCTTGTCGATCATCGCGTTGTAGACCTTCCGAGCCTCGTTGTAGCCGTCGTGGTCGGGAGTAATGACATCACCGCGTACCTGCTCATGCAGCTCATCGATCGTGGGCTTAGTCAAGATTCCTCCTCGTGATCTCTTTGACTCCTCCGAGTCAGACCTCCGGGACGGCCTCTACCAAGGCAAGTAAATCCCCTTCCACGCCTCACCACAACAGCGATGAGGCATTCGCGGCCGGATGGGGATTTTGCGAGCTTTCTTCCGGTTGCCCCGAGGTGTCCCGACGGGTGGGCGAGACTCGCCACGCGCGCGCAGAAAGAACCCACCCAACCGCGTTGAAGGCCTGAGTCCGCTCGTGGATACGGCCTGGTTACAGGTGCCGGCAGCACGGCCGGCGACGTACGAGGCCGGCGAAGTTGAAAGAGCTCCTCGAGCGCGCCGCCGAGCTGCTCATATGCCCCGGCGGGCGGCGGCCTCGAGAATGATCCGCACCTCATCGTCGCTCACCTGTGCGAAGTCGTCGAAGTGCTCGCCGACCGCCAGAAAGGGTCGCGGAGTCGCAAGCACGACCACATCGTCGTAGAGCTCGCGCAGAGGCTCCACGGACTCGGGGGGGCAGACAGGGACGGCGAGGATCAACCGGGCGGGCTCGTGTGCGCGCAAGACGCGCTCCGCCACCTTCGCAGTTCCCCCGGTCGCGAGGCCGTCGTCGACCACGATGACGGTTCGGCCCGCAAGCGAAGGCTCGCTCCTGGCGCCGATCCAGCGCTGCACGCGTTCATCGACCTCTCGGGCGACCGCGGCAACGAGCTCGTCCAGCGTCTGGGCCGAGATACGCATTCGTTCCACCAGCGGGCGATTGATGTAGGTAACTCCTCCGCTTCCGACAGCCCCGATGCCTAGTTCTGGCTGCCCCGGCGCGCCGACCTTGCGTACGACGGCGATCTCTAGTGGCGCGCCGAGGGCCGCTGCAACCTCGTCGGCGACCTCAACTCCGCCGCGCGGCAGGCCCACGACGATGGGCTCGGCGGAGCGCAGATCGTCGACCTCCTCGCCGAGGAGTCGTCCCGCGGCCCTCCGGTCGGGCCATCTCGCATAAGTCATCCGTCGCTAGCAAACCCTCCGCAGGTACCTCGGCGCAAACGGGCGACCCGAGCTCCGGCCGGACGGAGGCGGCGGCGGTGCAACTCACCGGGTCGTCCACACACCGGCCCGGGTCGCGTAAAGCCGAGTATGCGTAACGCTAAGAGCATGACTTCTCCCATCACGCTCGGCCTGCTCAAAGCCTCCGGCTACCCGGATCGCACGGTCAAAGAGGAGCTGCGGGCCAACCTGCTCGCACGGCTGCGCTCCAAGCATCCGACTTTCCCCGACATCGTCGGCTACGAGGACTCTGTCCTGCCCGCGCTCGAACGCGCGGTCCTCGCAGGACACGACGTGATCATGCTCGGCGAGCGAGGACAGGCAAAGAGCCGGCTCATGCGCTATCTCGTCGAGCTGCTCGACGAACGAATTCCCATCGTCGAGGGCAGCGAGCTCAACGACCACCCCTACCACCCGGTCTCGGCTCTGGCGCGCGCCAAGGTTGCGGAGCTCGGTGACGACACGCCCGTCGTGTGGGTGGGTCGAGACGCTCGCTACGCCGAGAAGCTCGCAACCCCCGACACCGCGGTCGCCGACCTCATCGGAGACGTCGATCCGATTCGTGTGGCAGAGGGCCGCTACCTCGGAGACGAGCTGACCATCCACTTCGGGCTCGTGCCGCGCACGAACAGGGGGATCGTCGCAATCAATGAGCTACCCGACCTGCCGGAGCGGATCCAGGTCTCGCTGCTCAACATCCTCGAGGAGCGGGACATTCAGGTGCGCGGCTACAAGATCCGTCTTCCGCTCGACGTCATGCTCGTCGCGAGCGCGAACCCCGAGGACTACACGCACCGCGGCCGCATCATCACGCCGCTCAAGGACCGCTTCGGGACTCAGGTGCGCACGCACTATCCGCAGCGCGTCGAGGACGAGATAGCGATCATGGACCAAGAGGCCGCGATCGCTTACGACGATGGCGTCGAGGTGCGGGTACCAGATCATCTGAAGGAAGTCATCGCCGAGTTCTCCGCCCAGCTTCGGGCCTCGTCACAAGTCAACCAGCGCTCCGGCGTCTCGGTACGTTTCTCGATTGGTGCGCTGGAGACCTTGGTGGCCGGCGCACAGCGCAGGGCGGCTCTCACCGGCGAGAGCGTCGCGCTGCCTCGGATGGTCGATCTCTACGCGCTCATTCCTGCCTCGATCGGACGGATCGAGTTCGACATGCTCGAGGAGGGACGAGAAGAGGCGGTCTTGGAGCGCGCTCTCAAGCGGGCGATCCTCGAGGTGTGGCATCACCATCTCGGGGGCCAGGACACGTCGCCGCTGACAACCTCTTTCGACGAAGGTCTGGTGGCCGAAACGTCGTCGGAGATGAGCGCGAGCGACTTCCTGGGGCAGTTCGAGGGCGCGGCCGAGGCCGGCCGGCTCATCGAGAAGCTCGCCGGGCGCGTGAGTCTCGACGACTCCGCGCCGGCGCGCGCAAGCGCACTAGAGTTCGCCCTCGAGGGTCTGCACCTCACCAAGCAGCTAAACAAAGAGCTCACGGAGTCCCCCGGCCGCTGGCGCTTCCAGTCCGACCTCTAGCACGAGGTCCCGCGCGCCCGCCTCAGTTCCGGGCCCGAAAGGAGAACAGCTTGGTCAGTCGAACCTCGACCCACGAGTCCGCCCAACCGGGGCCCTCGGCCTCCTCGTACTTTGCCCGCCAGGCCTCGACTACCTCGGGGGCGACCTCGGAATTCGACGCGCTGCGGGTCTCTCCCTCAGTCAGGACGATGCGGTGATCCTCGTTGCTGCCCTCGGCAATGACGAGCGCCGCGAAAGGGTTGGTGGCGAGGTTGCGGAGTCTCAGCGTCCCCGACTCGGTTGGGATCCACGCGCTGCCCTCGTGGACGACGAACGTGGACATCGCGACGTGCGGTCTCCCGTTGCTCCGGACCGTTGCGATCGTGAGATAGGCGATGTCCAGCAGGAATTGCTCGAGCTCCTGACCGGACATGCGCTTGCCCTCGGGGTAACCGGCTCGAGTGGCCGAGTTCGCCCGTTCGAACGACGCGTCTTGTAATTGCGCCAGAGGTCCTCGCTCGTCCATGACACCTGCCTTCCTCCACCGCCGAGACGGTCGTGTGCGACGAGCACACCCTTTAGAGCCGAGGGGGAATAGGGCTTCGGCTCATCTATCCTTGAAGTGAACAATCCCGTTGCCCCAAGTACTCCGCCCGCCCGAGGAGCAGATGACGACTAGCCGGGTTTCGACCAGTGATCGTCTCGACGATCGTGCCCGCGCCGCCGCGAGCTAGAAGGGAGCGGCTGATCAGCAGGAGCCGGTTTTCAAAGTGGGATGGCAGCCAGTCTCCTCTCGACGACGAGGTCGACGTTGCGGGGGTGCTCGAGGCCATGTCCGAGGAGCTGCTCTCCGGCTACGGGGGGCGCTGGTCGCTGCGCGAGCTTCACAGGCGCGGCATGCAGGGCCGCAGCGGACTCGACTCGATGCTGGGTCGACTTCGAAAAGCTCGGCGCGAGTGGGCCGAGCGCAGCAACCTCTCGGGTCCGCTCGAGGAGGTGCGCGGTGAGCTCGACGCCCTGCTGAAACTCGAGCGCGCCGCCCTCGCGGACCAGACCGACGAAAGTGCACAGCTGAAGGGAATGCAGCTCGAGGCGCTTCCCAAGCATCCCGCCGGGGCGCTGCGGGAGCTTCAGGACTACGACTTCAGCTCCGGCGAGGCCAGGGCGCGCTACGAGGCGTTGATGGACAAGCTCCGTCAGGAGGTCCTCAACAGCTACTTCAAGTCGCTCATGGGCTCGATGCAAAACGTGACGGCCGAGGACGTGGCACGCATCAAGGACATGATGGTCGAGCTCAACGACATGATCGCAGCGCGCGAGCGCGGCGACGAGGTCGACTTCGAGGGCTTCATGTCACGCTACGGGGACATGTTCCCAGAGAACCCGACCAACCTCGATGAGCTGCTCGAGATCCTCGCCCGGCGTATGGCCGCCATGAGCAGGTTGATGGCCAGCCTCAGCCCACAACAGCGCGCCGAGCTCCAGGGTCTCGCGGAATCGGTGTTGAGCGATCTCGATCTCGCGTGGCAGATGGACCAGCTCAACCAGAACCTGCGCGAGCTCATGCCCAATCTCCCCTGGGACGAGGTCAGCCCCAACTACGGCGAACAAGACATGCCCATGAGCCGGGCGGTCGACGCACTCGAGCGCGTCGGCGAGATAGAGGAGCTCGAGTCGACCATGTCGGGCGATTACGCAGGGGCGACGCTCGAGGACATCGACGAGGACCAGGTCCGGCGCGCCCTCGGAGAGGAGGCGGCGGCCGATCTGCAGTGGCTGAAGAAGATCGAACGGGCACTCGAGGAGGCTGGGGTCGTCAACCGCACGCGGGGCCGACTCGAGCTGACGGCGCGCGGCGCGCGCATGATCGGTGAGCGCTCACTGACCCAGGTGCTCGACCGCATCCGACGCGAGCCGTCACATCGCACGCGCGGGGGCGAGGCCGAGCCGACCGGACAGACGAAACCCTGGACCTTCGGCGACGCCGATCCGATCTCGGTCGAGCGAACGATCTATAACGCCGTTCTGCGGTCTGCTCGAGAGCACCCCGAGGTCCTGCGGTCGGGCCCCGGGCGCGCGGTCACGCTCGCGCCGGACGACTTCGAGGTCGTAGAGACCGAGTCTCGCCCTCGCACCGCGACGGCTCTCCTTCTCGATCTCTCCTTTTCGATGCCGCTGCGCGGTCACTGGGTTCCCGCCAAGCGCATGGCCCTCGCGCTTCACGCGCTGATCCACGGCAAGTATCCGCAGGACAGCCTCTACCTCATCGGCTTCTCCGACTACGCCCGCCGTATGGAGGCCTCGGACCTCGCCTCGGCCGCATGGGAGGAAGTGCACGGCACCAATATGGAGCATGCGTTCATGCTTGCGAGCAGGGTGCTGGCCGAGGATCCGCGCTCGATCAAGCAGGTCATCATGGTCACCGACGGCGAGCCGACCGCGCATCTCGAGGACGGTTACGCGCTGTTCAATTGGCCCCCCATCCCCGAGACCATCGAGAAGACACTGCGTCAGGCCATGCGCCTCGCGCGCAGCAACATATCGATCAACGTCTTCATGCTCGAGACCTCTCCGGGACTCGAGAGCTTCATGACGAGGCTGTCGTCCCTCACAGGCGGCCAGATCTTCCGGGCCGACAGCGCAGAGATCGACCAGACCGTGATCGGGAGCTACATGCGCGCGCGTCGTCGCCGCGCTTCCTAACTCTGGTCGTCGTCCCGGCCGACGAGCGCGCTCATCGCTCGGCTTCCACACCAGTGGAGGACGAGTGC
>JALZIB010000042.1 GCA_030860505.1 Actinomycetota bacterium | reverse complement strand
GGCATATAGCGGAGCTCCGTCACGGAGTAAACGCCGGTGGGAGTCGGGTAGGCGGGCTCGCCCACCGCTACGGTCCAGGACCTGGCGATGTCGCCGTCCTCGTAGAGATAGAGCTTGCGCTCGCCGTGGCGGACCAGCAGCACCTGGTCGAAGTCGTCCCTCGTAACCTCGGGCTTCGTGGTCTTGAACGCGACCTTGACGCGCTCGCCGTCGCGTCGAAGCGCCTTGCGGAGATCCTTGAACGACTCGTCCTTGTTGACGGTGACGCCGGACCGCTCCTCGGCGATCTCGACCCATCCGGTCGAGTAGTCGAGCACCGCATCGACGGGCTCGACGTTGACCTTGCCGGCGATCTCGTCGATCAGGGCCTTGGCCCCCTTGCCGGGATAGCTGATGGCGACGTTGCGCTCGAAGTCGAGGCGATCGTCCAGGAAGCGCATCTCGAACTTGTCCATGAACGAGGTCGCCTCACCGGCCCCCATAGCCGCATTGACGGCCCTCTTGGCGCTCCCGCGCGCCCCCAGCTCGCGCGGGGTCGTCTTCCACTTCTCGTTTTCGTAGGTGATCGTGATGGTGCGGTCGAGCTGAGGATCGATCTCGCCCTTGACCGCCCGCAGGGCCTCTTCGGAGCTCATACCGGAGACGTCGATGCCGGCGACGGAGGTTCCCGGCAGGAACTTCCCCTCGTAGGACCTCGAGTAGTCGAGAGTGGCGTAGGCGACGCCTGCGAGGGCGAGGGCGAGCGCGCCGACGAGCACGGCTATGACGAGCGCGGCCCTCTTGCGGTTCGTCGTGCGTCCTTTGCCTGCGGTTGCGTTGTTGGTTGCTCTGTCTGGTCTACTCATGCCTCTGCCTCGTCCGAAATGGGCGGCTCATCTTACCTGCGCCCTTGTGATTGTGGGAAGACCCTTGACCGTCACCATTCTTTCGTCACCACGAGCCGTCTCCTGGAGAACTCAGTTGCGCCGGGAAACGGCTTGCTCGGGAAGGAGGCCGGTGACACGATGAGACCCATGACCATCCACGATTCGCTCCTCGACCTCATCGGCGACACACCCCTGTACCGCTTCCGCGCCATCACCAGAGGTTTTGCCTGCGACGTCGTCGCCAAGCTCGAGATGCTGAACCCGGGCGGCAGCGTCAAGGACCGCATCGGCATCCGCATGATCGAGGCGGCCGAGCGCGCCGGGGCGCTGCAGCCCGGAGGGACCATCGTCGAGCCGACCTCGGGGAACACCGGAGTCGGCATCGCCATGGCCGCCGCGGCCAAAGGCTACAAGTGCGTCTTCACGATGCCCGACAAGATGAGCCAGGAGAAGATCTCGCTGCTGCGCGCCTACGGCGCCGAGGTCGTCATCGCTCCGACCGCGGTGCCGCCCGACCACCCCGACTCCTACTACCGGGTCGCCGACCGCCTCACCGAGGAGATCCCCGGGGCGTTCCAGCCGAACCAGTACTTCAACCAGGCGAACCCCGCCACCCACTACGAGACGACGGGCCCCGAGATCTGGTCGCAGACCGAGGGCCAGATCACCCACTTCGTCGCCGGGGTCGGCACCGGGGGCACGATCACGGGAACAGGCCGTTACCTCAAGGAGCGCAACCCCGCCGTCCAGATCATCGGCGCCGACCCCGACGGCTCGGTTTACTCGACCGAGGAGGCGAGGCCCTATCTCGTGGAGGGCGTCGGCGAGGACTTCTGGCCCGAGACCTTCGACCCCAAGGTCGTCGACCGCTACGTCACGGTGAGCGACAAGGATTCCTTTCTCGCGGCCCGGAGGGTCACGCGCGAAGAGGGTCTGCTTCTCGGGGGGTCGGGGGGCCTGGCGGTGCACGCGGCGCTCGAGGTCGCGTCGGAGCTGTCCGAGGACGCGCTGATGGTGGTCCTGCTCCCCGACTCGGGCCGCGGCTATCTCTCCAAGCTCTACAACGATTCGTGGATGCTCGAGCACGGCTTCCTCGATCGTCCTGGAACCTCGGCCCGCATCGGCGAGATCGTGGCGGCCAAGCGGAGGCTTGAGCCCGGCCTTCCCGACCTCGTCGCCGTGGCCAAAGACGAGAAGGTCGGACGCGCCATCGACCTTCTTCAGAGTTACGGGATCAGCCAGATCCCGGTTGCGACCTCGGACAAGCCCGACGGCGTCGACGACATCGTCGGCTCGGTGCACGAGCGGGGCCTGCTCGACCGGGTCTTTCGGGACCGCGACGCGATCGGCCGGACGGTCGGCGAGATCATGGACGCACCCCTCCCCGTGGTCGAGCTGCGCCACGGTATCGACGAGGTCGTCATGGATCTCTCCCAGGGGGCCGAGGCGGTGGTCGTGGTCGACGGTTCGAAGCCCGTCGGTGTGCTGTCCCGGGCCGACCTCCTGGAATTCCTCGCGCACCAGCCGGGCTAGGTGGCCCGGACCCAGCACCGTTGTAGCGCGCGACTCAGATCAGAGCTTGATCGAGGTCGGCGATGAGGTCGTCGGGATGCTCGATGCCTACCGACAGACGAAGCAGGGTCTCGGGCACCTCGAGGCCGGTGCCGATGAGGCTGGCGTGGGTCATCGTGCTGGGGTGCTCGATCAGGCTCTCCACTCCCCCGAGGCTCTCGCCGAGCCAGAACAACTCGGTCCTGGTGCAGACGTCGAGCGCCCGCGCCACCGTGTCGAGCTCGATGCCGATCATGCCCCCGTAGAGAGCCGCGCCCGAGGCCGCCATCTGGCGAGCGGCGACGTCGTGGCCGGGATGCGACTCGTGGCCCGGATAGTGGACGCGCTCGACGGCTGGGTGGGCGGCGAGCCAGGCCGCCACGCGCTCGGCCCCCTCACAATGAGCCCGCATCCGGATCGCCAGCGTCTTGAGACCTCGCAGGAGCAACCAGCAATCCATCGGGCCGGGCACCGCCCCGACCGCGTTCTGGAGAAAGCGCAGTTGCTCGGCGAGAGCTTCGTCGGCGGTCGTGATCGCGCCCATGACCAGGTCCGAGTGCCCGCCGAGGTACTTGGTGGCCGAGTACACGACCGCGTCCGCGCCGAATTCGAGCGGCCTCTGCAGATAGGGCGTGGCGAAGGTGTTGTCGACGACCACCACCGCCCCGGCGTTGTGGCCCATGCGCGCGATGGCATCCAGGTCGAGCACCTTCAAGAGCGGATTCGTCGGCGTCTCTGCGACGACCATGGCGGCGCCCCGCTTGCAGGACGCCTCCACCGCGTCGAGGTCGGTCATGTCGACGGCCTCGAAGGAAACGCCGAGATCGTTCATGACCTTGGCGAAGAGCCTGTGCGTGCCGCCGTAGACGTCGTCGGGAATGATGACCCGATCGCCCGAGTTCAAGTTGATAGCGAGAGTGGCGATCGCAGCCATGCCCGAACCGAAGGAAACGCAGTGTTCGACGCCCTCGAGAGCGGCTAAGCAAGTCTCGAGCGCCCTTCGGGTGGGATTGTCGGTCCTCGAGTATTCGAATCCTTTGTGCTCGCCTACAGCTTGTTGCAGGTAGGTCGATGTTTGATAGATAGGGACCACGACCGAGCCCGTTGTCGGGTCGGGGTCCTGGCCGGTATGGATGGCCGCCGTTTCAAACCGAATATCCTCGGACACTTGAGCTCCGTTATCGATTGTGGTCTGGGAGGGATCTGAGATCGACGTTTTCTCTAACACGCACAGCGACGGCTTCGTTGCAGTTGTCGGTCAGTTGCGTAAGGATCACGGCCGTCTCCCGCTCTCTTACGTAGACGCAGTGCGCCGTGCCGGGGGCCGGGCGCGCGTGATCTCGACCTTTCAGCTCCTCGCGGACGAGGAGGTTCCCGCCGACCTCGACGCCGTTACGGGCGTCGACGACGACGACACCTCCGTGCTCGACGGCGCCGTCGGACTGCTGCTGCCGGGGGGCGGCGACATCGATCCCGAGTGGTACGGCTGCGAGCGGCACCCCCAGACGTCCCGCATCAGCCACCGGCGCGACCGTTTCGAGCTCAATCTCATTCGGGTGGCGCTCGAGCGCGACCTTCCGCTCCTGGGTATCTGCCACGGAATGCAGCTCCTCAACGTCCACCTCGGGGGAACGCTCGATCAGCATCTCTCCGACGACC